>CALXLT010000015.1 GCA_944389275.1 uncultured Spirochaetaceae bacterium | reverse complement strand
TTTGGAGAGGAGTGCTGGCACAATGAGGAATAGAAAAAGCTGAGAGGGAAGATATGACCAAGTATCTGCTTAAACACAAGAACAATATAGGTGCAGAGGTCACATTTGATGAGAAGAAGGGCTCCTTGATGGAAGTCCTTTCGATCATTGATGAGTCCTTCATTCCTCTCTCAGCGCAGAATGGTCATCCTGACAATCTGCGATTGTGGTGGCGTAGCAGGGCTGTCCCTAGCTCCAGGAGTGATATCAAAGAACTATTGGACAAGGAGAACATCCAGACTACACAGAGTCTTCTTCTCAATAATCTAGGCCTCAGCATGACAGATGCCTTCTGGGTATGTCCTGCAGGCCATGATATCAGATGGGAGGATGTCTCATTCCATCTCAATCTGCCGGAAGGAGAAGGTGTTGATATAACCCGAGGACGAAGCAGCTCCGAGCGCTATGGGAATCTTACCCCGATGGCATCGACAGGAGGAGAGCTGAGAAAGACATGGAGAGTCATCAACGGTAAGCCTGAATTGCTGAAAGGTAATGTCTCCGGATACTATTTCCAGCAGTCTCTCAATGAGGTGCTTGCCATGATGATTCATGAGGCTCAAGGCTATGACTGCTTTGTGCCGTATCGTCTCATGCGGTTCGAGGATGGATCTGTCGGATGCGCAAGTCCCTGCTTTACCGATGAGCATACTGAATTGATCCCCGCTTGGGAGCTTTTCCATAAGCATGAGGGAGAGCATGTAGAGGGCTCTCTTCTTGATGCCTTTGCTGAGTATGCAGCGGAAGATGGCTATGACAAGAGCAGAATCCGTGATCATCTTGATTACATGTTCACGGTGGATTTCATCATGTCGAACACCGATAGGCATTCGAGCAACTATGGGCTTTTGAGGAACAGCGATACTCTTGAACCGATAGGACCAGCCCCTATCTTCGATACCGGAAACAGCATGTTCCATCTAGGTGGTGGGATAGCTAGCTTCCATGATCTTTTCCATATGAATGTATCAAGCTTATATGATACGGACGGTGAGATAATGGACAAGGTAGGGAATCCTTCGCTTGTGGACCTCTCAAGGCTGCCTTCAAAGGATGATGTTGTAGCGCTTCTTGAGAAGGATCCTGTTGTCGCTCCGTCTGCTGAGAGGCTTTACGGCTATATGGAATTCAAGGCAAATATAGTGAAGGCTCGGCAGAAGGGACTAACCATGAAGCAGATTGAGGATGGGATATCCCAATACTTGGACAAAGATGAACGCAAGGACATAAACAAGGGCTGGGCTCGATTCTGGGATTCGCTTGATAGGTGAAAGCTTATTGGGATAGTAGCAGGGTTAAGTACTCAACGCATATGCCCAATGGCCATTGATATGCTGTTTTACAAGCTCGTTTCCGGATACCATTTCCCCAAGTATCCTGTTCGCCGTTGCTGCTGATACATCGCAAAGCTCACGTACGTTGGCATTCATTATGTATTCATGCTTTTTCAGATACTCAAGTATCTTGCGTTTGCGCATAGACTCTTTGTATTTGGCTGCATCGCTCATTTCATCACTCATGGATATCGTGTCAATGAGAGATGCCTTGATTGATGAAAGCATGAATAGGATGAATTGCGTGGATTTGCCGCTGTCATTGGATTTGTTTATGGCTTCGTAATACTCCTGCTGCCTGTCGTGGATGATGGATTCGATCGGGAGCCATGCCATGATAGGATTCCACTTTGAAAGCAGCAGAGTATGCCATAGCCGTCCAATCCGCCCATTTCCATCAGCAAAAGGATGGATCAGCTCAAACTCATAGTGGAAGACGCAGCTTTTGATCAGCATATGCGCATCAGAATCCCTGCACCAGGATAAAAGCTCTGAGATAAGCCCAGGAACCAGATGCGGGGTTGCTCCTAGATGGAGCACATGGCCCTCTGAGTCTACGATACCGACAGGCCTGGTCCTGAATGCTCCAGCCTCGGCTATAAGATCACTCATCATGACCTTATGGGCAAGGAGGAGATCATCGATGGAATAGGGATTGATCTCATCCATCCTGCTGTAGATATCATAGGCATTCTTCACTTCCTTGATATCTTTTGGCGGGGCTATGATATGCTTGCCGTTGAGGATAGCTGTTACTTGCTCAAGGCTGAGCGTATTCTGCTCTATGGCGAGGGATCCCTGTATTGTACGGATCCTGTTGCTTCGGCGCAGCATGGGATTGGCAGATAGGGTATCCTTGCCATTCAGCCTTCCTGTCAGCTCTGCAATCTCTGCCACAGCATCAACTATCTGATTGGTGATCTCAAATGGGGGAGTCCATCTTTCCATATGTCATGACCATGCTAGCATAGATAAGGCATTGCATCCATCATGATTTACGGCTATGTGAGAGATGGAATTGAGGACTGCTGGAATGCAGCCCCCTTTAAGCATTAGATAAGCTCTCTATCCTCGAGGTACTTCTTAAGCGTGCTCTCCGTCTGGAAAGGAGAGGACTGCACGACAGAACCACGTATCGCGACGCCCTTCTGCACCGATGCCTTAGGATAAGCCTGGGAAAGCATCCTCTCAGTCATCCCAAGTCCATTGTCCTCATGCGTGCATACAGGATATATAGTGATTCCATCCGTATTTATCTTGTCGAGGAATGAGTAGACAGCCATCGGAAGGTCTCCCCACCAGTTAGGATAGACAAGCACGATGTTCTTGATGCTGGACATATCAGGAAGCATATTCTTGAGGGCTGGGCGGGCGTTCTCATCAAGCTCCTTCCTCGCAAGCTTGTTGCACTCGAGAAGATCCTCTGGGTATCCATCGACAGTGGCTATCTCGTACTCAGGAGCTCCAAGCATCTTCGAGGCATAGGACGCGAGGATCTTCGCGCTGCCTTTCTCCACGACGCCAACTTTATAGTTCTCTCCGCTTCTTGAGAAGTAAGCGACCAATGTATTTCCGTTTTCCATGTTTTCCTCCATAGAGATATTACCTGCCTTGCTTGCAGAAGGGGAAGTGCCTATGGCAAAAAGAAGGACATAGCCTAGAAAAGCTATGCCCGATAGTGCCGTTTCACGCATTCCAGATATGCATCAGCATACCTGAGCAGATTGCATACGACAGAGCGATGGATGCGACAAGGCCAATAGCTACGATCGATAGAGCACCGATCCTGCCTTTGTCACGTCCCCGAACCTGGCGACTTGGAGTCTTGACAACTGCAGCCGCTACCCGGTCAGGCATGATGAAATCATCGTACCTGCCTAAACGTTCATTTTCTCTCATCCGCCAATCATTATACCTGAAAAGAAGGCTGAGCAAAAGTTTTTCCGCTTAAATACACGATAAAGACACCAAAACAACGTAATGACAAAAAGGTTACAGAGATTATCCACAAAACACGTTCAGCTATCTTATTTACTGATAATAAAACAAATTAATCTAAAACTAACACCAAACAAAATTTGTAAGAAAAAATCAAAAAGCACTTGACAAATACGTACTGGGGGGGGGGAGCCTTTATGTATCAAAAATTGATTTCGGAGGATTTTGGAATATGAAGTCTCAGACGCGCTGGACACGGCCTCAGATGTCCTCGATTTCTATTCAGATATCCTCGATTACCCTTATTATCGTCCACACTATCGGCCGCTTCCGCCACCGCCTCCGCGGCCTCCAGTACGTCCGCCATACAGGCCACCTCATCCTGTGTGGTGGCTATAGCTTCCTTCCATCCCAGATGATCGCTGGAGCCATGGGAGCACCCCAGGCTGTGGACGCGAATTCAGGAGGATTGGATGCTGCCGGATCGATGAACTCTATGGACTTCAGGGAGAAGTCATTATCGAAGGCATACTCGTCTATGCTCTCGATCTCTGTGCCTTCCTCGAATATGACTCTCTCTAGGTAGACATCCATGCCGAACGCGCTGCGTCCGATACGCTTCACGCTCTTAGGAATCGTGAACTCTGTCATGGTAAGGATGGAGAACGCGTCATTGCCTATTTCCTCAAGCTTCGAGCCCTCCTCGAAGATGACTTCCTTCAGGCTTGACGCCCCATCGAAAGCTCTTGCCTGAATGGAAGTGACGGATGCCGGGATCTCTATGTATTCCAGGCTGGAGAAATAGAACGTGTCCGCGTTGATAGCGCTTAAGGTAGAGTTCTCTTCAAAAGCTATGGCCTTAACTGTCTTGTTGCGAGAGAAAGCTCCTGAGCTTATCTCGGTAATTGAAGAAGGAATGCCATAGAACTCATAGAGAGTACCGGAAGTACCTGTGATAGTTGTGGAGCCTGAGAGCGTGAATACCTCGCTTGCCTTCTTATAGATAGGGTGTATCACAACCTCCTCGTCACGGCTCTTGTTGACTATAGGGAAGGGCAGGGGCTCTTCCGTGTCCGTTCCCCAGCCAACGAAGACATCATCGGAAGCGGGGAACTTGTCCGGCATATAGAAGTTGTAGTAGATGGTCTCGGGGTCGATGTGTATCTTGATGCTCTCGCCGCTCTTGATCGGGAGCTCCGCCGTGCATCCGCCGTATGAGATGGTAACGTGCTCGTTATCAGAGGAAATGAATGTGACGCGGTCTGTAATGTTCATATCCAGGCCATCGCTTCTCACGCCGATGATCTTCACGTTGTCTATGCGGTAGCCATCAACGCTGTAATGGAGCTCCCAGTTATCACCTTCCACTTTGATCTCATCGATAGTCGCCTCTGGAATCGGCTTATCGGTATGGTCATCGAGCATTGTGCCATCGATGAGCGTGAGCGGGGTGCATGCCGAGAGGAAAGCTATGAGGATAGGGATTATCATCTTGATCATAACCGCCTCCTAGAACTTCGCCCTGACGCCAAGGGCTATCGGGCGGGACACGATCTCATAGGCCGTGCGTCCATCATCGCTTAGCTGCATCATGAGCGAGAACCATGTTGAGATATCCAAAAAGAAGTTCTCCACAAGCTTTATTGAGATTCCGGCGGAGAGAGCGAACGCCGGTCCGAACTTCACATAGCTTCCGGCTATCTGCGCGTGCCCTCCAGCCATTATCGTCAGCGGTATCTCGAAGTCCCCTCCCGGGTATGAGAACCTGAGAGCGGCCATGAACGGTATCGTGATGAGCGCCCCGTCCTCGTTGATGAGGCTCCTCACGTCAACGTAAGCCACGCCTCCTGCCGAGAGCCAGGGGTAGATATCCCCGAAGATACCCGCGGAGACCGCGAAGCCCTTTGCCACGTCGTCCGATAGATCGACATCCGTCACGCCTTCTGCGCTTGCTATGTAGTCCGCCACATCGATGGAGGGGCTTATGGAGAACTCCATTGATGTTGCGTAGGCGGAGAGCGAAAGCATCAGCGCAGAGAGTAATGCCAAACAACGCTTTAGATATGCCATCACTTTATTATACACCTTGTTTGGCGGACAAAGACCTCTTCTGATGATAATATCCTTTTCTATGAAAGCTATCCGTACAAGACTATCCGTCATCATCGCATCAGTCCTCATTCTCCTCTCGTCCTGCGCGACAAGCCAGGTGCAGAGCGCTGATTACTCCGACCTTGCGAACTGGGCCTATTACGGGGAAGGAGAGGGCAAGAGCGTCGATCTCTTCATTATCTGTCCGACAGTTGACCTTGGAAAGAATGGGAATTTCAACATGAGACTGGATGATGCGAAGACGAAGGAGAGCTTTGTCGGCGCTCTCAACATGGAGCGTGGGATATATGAGGACTATACGGTCATGTACGCCCCGTTCTACAGGCAGATCACGTTCCCTCTGTACCTCGTGAGCGAGGAGGAGTCCTGGCCTTATATCGAGATAGCGTACGGCGATGTCGAGGATGCTTTCATGTACTACCTTGAGAACCTCAATGACGGGCGACCGTTCATCCTCGCGGGATTCTCGCAAGGCGCTCAGCTCGCGCTTATGCTGCTGGAGAATCATTTCGCGGACACCGCCCTCTCAGATAACCTCGTCGCCGCGTACTGCATAGGCTGGAGAGTCACGGAAGATGACCTTGCCTCCTATCCGCACCTGAAGATGGCTGAGGGTGAGGATGACACGGGAGTCATCGTCTCGTTCAACACGGAAGCTGAGGACGCAACTGGCTCGATCATAGTGCCAGAGGGCGTGAGGACCATCGGCATAAATCCGCTGAACTGGAGGACTGACAGCACCTTTGCTGATAAAAGCCTCAATGAAGGTGCCTGCTTCACTGACTACTCCGGATCCATCGTAAGCGAGGTTGAGCACCTTACGGGTGGATACCTTGATCCTGAGCGTGGCACGCTCAAGGCTGTTGATATCATCCCATCTGACTACAGCAACTCGCTCTTCCCGGATGGCGTCTACCATCTTTATGATTACCAGTTCTTCTTCCGCAACCTTCAGCAGAACGTCGGGAAGCGCGTTGAGGCGTTCTTTTCCGAATAAGGCGTTTGTAGCATAATAGGCACGGAGGATTATATGGACGAGGATACAAGGATCGCGGTTATCGGGATAATCGTTGAGAACAAGGACAAGGCGGAGGAAGTCAACGCGCTTCTCCATCAGTATGGCCAGTACATCATCGGAAGGATGGGGCTGCCTTACCAGAAGAGGAACATGAGCATAATCAGCATCGTTATGGACGCTCCAAGCGATGTTATCTCCGCTCTTTCAGGAAAGCTTGGTAAGCTCCAGGGAGTGAGCAGCCAGGCGCTCTACACGAAAGCCTGATGGACCTTATCGATAAGGCTGCAGAGGGAGCCGCTCTCTCGAAGGAGGAGTGGCTCTCGGTTATATCAGACAAGGAGAAGTACCCGGATGAGAGGCTCAGAAACATGGCCTCTTCCATCCGTGACTCCGTCTATGGCCGCAAGGTGTATCTACGCGGCCTTATCGAGTTCACGTCGTACTGTAAGAATGATTGCCTTTATTGCGGGCTGAGGAGAAGCAACGCGAGAGCGGAGCGCTACAGGCTCTCCCCTGATGAGATAGTCAGTACCTGCGTCCATGGCTACAGCCTTGGCTTCCGTACCTTCGTCCTTCAGGGCGGGGAGGACCCGTGGTGGAGGGATGAGCGCCTTGTCCCCCTTGTGAAGAAAATCAGAAGCGTGTGTCCTGACGCTGCCATAACGCTGAGCGTTGGGGAGCGAAGCGATGAAAGCTACAAGGCTCTCCGCAAAGCGGGCGCGGACAGGTATCTTCTTCGCCATGAGACAGCGGACAGGGAGCATTACTCTCGCCTCCATCCATCAGACATGTCTTTTGATAACCGCATGAGGTGCCTTCGCACGCTCAAGAGGATTGGCTACCAGACGGGAGCCGGGATGATGATTGGAACCCCAGGATCCTCTTTCGAGACCCTCGCCTCTGATATGACTTTCCTTCAGGACCTCAGGCCTGAGATGGTTGGAATAGGGCCATTCATACCGCATCATGACACGCCCTTCGCCTCGGAAGACAGAGGAAGCGTCGCCCTCACGCTCCGCATGCTCTCGATTGTGCGCATAGCGCTTCCTCATGTGCTCCTTCCCTCAACCACAGCTCTCGCGACAGCGTCCTCTGACGGGCAGATCGCGGGGCTTGAAGCGGGCGCGAACGTGGTGATGCCTAACATCACGCCGATGGGAGAGAGGGAGAAGTACCTTCTCTATGACAACAAGAAGATATCCGATGAAGAGGATGGCGATAACCTCAGCTCTATCATGGAAAGATTCCGGAGAGCGGGGTACAAGGGCTCACTGGAGAGAGGGGATTTCAGAGCCTGAACCTTTTGCAGGAATTGTATTTCCTGTCTTTTTTGCAGATATATCAGTCTTTGGCTTACTTTTCTCGTAAGCGAGAACTTTTTCAAGAGATTCTTTCAATCCACAGAAGAGATTGATATTCTTGAAATTGTCATCAATCTCCTAAATGGTGAACTTTGATCTGAAAACATGATCACCCATGCCATCTTCCTTCTTCTGATGCATCGTATCAGATAGGCAGATTACGCCTTGAATAGATTAAGCGACAGACAACCATGGAAGAATCTTCAATAGTGTAGAAGACATAATAGTTACCGACATGAATCCTGTAATAGGTGTTATCAGTATTATGATATCCTCTATAAGGTTCAGTTATGCCTGGATGCTTTGCTTCCTCCAATATTGCTTGCTCAACATCCTGGACAAGCTTGCTTGCTGCTACTGGATTCAATAGGACATCCTTTATATAAACCGTAATCGAAAGCAAATCATGATAGAAAGTCGGGAGGTATGTTATTTCCATATTATTCATCACTTTCCAGATATGCTTTTACTTTTCCGAAAACTTCATCATGGGAATAGCGTTTTGATGTGGAATTAGCAATAAGCTCAGCCTCCTGGAGCTTTTCATCAATCATGGATACCATACTTGAATACTCCTCCAAGCTAAGCACAACCATTGTGCCATACCCATTTTTCGTGAGATAGACAGGTTCGCCTTCGCTGACCATATCCTCTATTTCCGTGAATTTGTTTCTTAGATCACTTACTGGCCTGATGTTTATCATAGTTTTCATCCTTCTGTGATAAAAATTCTATCATTAATTTATCATAATTGCAATAAAAAATGATTCGTAGGGTTGGCTTGCCTTGCCATTGCTGTTAACCCGCATTCTTTGGTAGTATAACGTATCCGACGCCGAAGAGATCTGAGGCTAGGATCCTGAAAAAACAAACTGAAGGGAAAGTTCTTCTGACCCGATGGAGGCTATGGTGTATGACCCAAAATCTATGATAGCGGATGATTTCATCAACGATGATGAGATCAAGGAAACGCTGAGATACGCAGCGGAGAATAAGGATAACAGGGCTCTTATAGAGAGCATACTGGACAAGGCTGAGCTCCGGAAAGGCCTGACGCACAGGGAGGCTTCCGTGCTTCTTGAATGCACTATTCCGGAGCTTAATGAGCGGATGTACAAGCTCGCCAACCAGATAAAGAATGACTTCTACGGCAACCGTATAGTCATGTTCGCTCCCCTCTACCTTTCAAACTACTGCGTGAATGGCTGCGTGTACTGCCCGTATCACGCGAAGAACAAGCATATACCGCGCAAGAAGCTTACACAGGCGGAGATAGAGGCTGAGGTAAGGGCTCTTCAGGACATAGGACACAAGAGGCTCGCCATCGAGCTTGGCGAGGACCCTGTGCATAATCCTATCGAGTATGTGCTTGAGTCCATAAAGACCATCTATTCCATAAAGCACAAGAACGGCGCAATCCGCCGCGTGAATGTGAATATCGCGGCGACGACTGTGGAGAACTACAGGAAGCTCAAGGAAGCCGGCATCGGCACATACATCCTCTTCCAGGAGACATATAATAAGGAAAGCTACCTCAGCCTCCATCCAACAGGCCCGAAGCATGACTACAACTACCACACAGAGGCGATGGACAGGGCAATGGAAGGCGGAATAGATGATGTAGGGCTTGGCGTCCTTTTCGGCCTCGAGCTTTATCGCTATGAGTTCGCGGGACTCCTGATGCACGCGGAGCATCTTGAGGCCGTGCATGGAGTGGGCCCTCATACTATATCAGTGCCAAGAGTGAAGAGGGCTGATGATATCAACCCGGAAGACTTTGATAACGGCATCGACGATGAGACCTTCCTCAAGCTCATAGCCTGCATCCGTATAGCTGTCCCTTACACTGGCATGATCATCTCGACCCGCGAGTCCAAGTCCGTCAGGGAGAGGGCTCTCCATCTCGGTATCTCCCAGATATCCGGAGGCTCTAAGACAAGCGTCGGCGGCTACACGGAAGGTGAGGAGGAAGAGGAGGACACAAGCCAGTTCGAGGTATCGGACCAGAGGCCGCTTGACGAGGTCGTGAGATGGCTTATAAACATGGGCTACACGCCATCCTTCTGCACGGCCTGCTACCGTGAGGGACGCACTGGCGATAGGTTCATGTCGCTCTGCAAGGCCGGTCAGATCCAGAACTGCTGCCTGCCCAACGCCCTCATGACACTTAAGGAGTACCTTATGGATTACGCTTCCCCTGCGACTAAGGAAGCTGGTGACGCGATGATAGCGAAGGAAGTTGAGACGATTCCTAACGAGAAGGTGCGCGCGATAGTCCGTGAGCGTATCGGCTTGATAGAGAAAGGCGAGAGGGACTTCAGATTTTGAACAGCACGCCATCTTCCAACAGGATACATATAGGCATATTCGGCAGCCGCAACGCGGGGAAATCCACGCTGATGAACGCCATCATCGGCCAGGATCTCTCCGTGGTCTCCTCCGTGAAGGGAACGACTACCGACACAGTCAGCAAGGCGATGGAGCTCCTTCCATTGGGGCCTGTCGTCCTTATGGACGCTCCCGGATACGATGATGAGGGAGAGCTTGGTGAGCTCAGGGTCGGGAAGTGCATGAAGGCACTCGACAAAGCCGACGCGGCTATCCTCGTTCTCGATCCATCCTCTCCTCCTGCAGAGGCTGACAAGCTTTTCCTCTCCCGAATAAAGGAGAAGGGAATACCCTGCGTCATCGTGCTCTCTAAGAAGGATGAGACAGAGGAGTGTTCCTTCCGCGGTTCCCTTCCGGAGGATCTTCCCATCCTCCATGTAAGCGCGAGGACCAGCGAGGGGATAAACGAGCTGAGGGAGACGCTTGGACGCCTGGCGTTCGAGGAGAAGGAGCCTCCTATCATCCGTGATCTCATCAATCCCGGTGATATGGTCCTCCTTGTCATCCCGATAGACAAGGCAGCTCCTAAAGGTCGCTTGATACTTCCCCAGCAGCAGACTATCCGAGACATATTGGACGCCGATGGCCGCATCATGATCACATCTGTCGAGCGTGTCGCCACGACCATAGCGGAAACAAGGCCGAAGATCGTCGTCACCGATAGCCAGGCCTTCCGCCCGGTTTCAGAGGCGGTTCCTGAGGATATACTCCTCACATCGTTCTCTATCCTCTTCGCCCGTCACAAGGGCAACCTCGAGAGCGCCGTGAAGGGTGTCGCCGCGATCAAGAATCTCAAGGATGGGGACTTAGTCCTCATCTCCGAAGGCTGCACCCATCACAGGCAGTGCGGGGACATCGGGACAGAAAAGATACCGAAGCTCTTATCGAAGATCACGGGAAAGAAGCTAGAGCTTAGCTTCTCCTCAGGCCAGGGCTTCCCCGATGATCTCTCGAAGTACTCCCTTGTCATCCACTGCGGAGGCTGCATGCTCACCGAGCGCGTGATGAAGACACGGTACAAAAGCGCGGAAAGCCAGGATGTTCCTATAACCAACTATGGCATATTCATAGCCTACGCTAACGGCATCCTCAAGCGAAGCCTCTCGGTTTTCCCTGAGTACCAGAAGATGCTGGATTAGATGCAACGAGCCTCCTTTTCCCTGTATAATGCTAGAGAAAGGAGGCTTTCATCTTCATGAAGATCTATTCTGTTTTCGATAGTGAGTTCGCCGCTTATGGCAAGGTACTCGATGGCTATGATACATCAGAGCTCCTTGCTGAGGTTTCTAAAATAGCGATGCCTGAATCAGGCACGGCATATAAGCCCGGCATCGAGTCCCTTGAGGCATGTTCTATCAAGGAGGAATTCTCCGTAAGGGCATATGGTGGGATGCCTATACAGGTAGGGCTCTGCTGGGGACACAACACGAAGCTCAACTGCCTTGAGTACCATAAGGACAGTGAGCTTAACATCGGGCTTGATGACTTTATCCTTCTTGTCGCGAAGGAAGGTGAGATCGTGGATAACCATATCTCCTCGTCCTCTGTCAAAGTCTTCCGTGTCCCTAAAGGCGCGGTCGTCGAGGTCTACGCCACGACCCTGCACTATGCACCTTGCCATACCGATAATGACAAAGGCTTCAAGGTGGTGATCGTGCTTCCTAAGGGAACGAACACGGAGCTGCCTGATCAGGGCGCTATCCGCAACAATGAGGAGAAGCTTCTCCGCGCCAGGAACAAGTGGCTTATCGCGCATCCTGATACAGCGGAAGCAAAAGACGGCGCTTTCGTCGGCATCGATGGCGAGAATATAGATATAAAGGATTTAATATAAAAAGGACCGTTATCGGATGTATTTTACGTGAATACATCCGATAGTCTTATATCTGGGAAAGGCTTGATCAGGGCCAGTATCGTGTAGATCTCGATATCCGAGTCCATGATATGTATCAGATTGCGTACGGTAATCTTCCGCTCTTCCGGAAAAGATCGCGCGAAGTCATACCATGACTCATACTCCGTGAGCTCGATTATCCTGAACATCACTGATTCCTTCGTGTTCCTGTCCTCGTCTAGGCTCTTCCTGCCACCCAGCACGAGATTGTCCTGCTCGATAGCCTTGATGAAGGCCTTGAGGCTCATGCCCCAGGCCTCCGCGAGGAACTTCATGGTACGCACGCGCGGGTTAGCGTAATCAGAGGAGAATATGCTTGTGATATACGACCTGGAAAGCACCGTGTCCCTCCCTGTAGATACCATCATCAGCCAAGTCACGAGTATCACCTCGACAGGTATGCCCTCATACACATACTCCTCGGAGTAGCAACGCACCCCTTCCTTTATAGCCGTAGTCTTCTCAGCTTTTTCCTCAATGACGCAAAGCATGTCAGCAGGCTGTATGCCAGAGGGAAGCTTATTCATCACTGACAGGAACTTCAGATCCGACTTGCTTCCATACGAGCGGTACTGGTTCGAGATATGATTCTCATAAGTCTGTCCCATCCTGTACTTCGTGATGCTTCCATTCATCTCCCTGAGGGCGTCCAGTCCTGTCTTCCTGTCAACAGTGATGTCGTACACATCCATTGTCTCTGGGACAGTGCAGTAGAAGCCATCATCGGTGAAGGCCTCATAGAGATCCGCGATGCGCTGCAGCCCGAGCCTGTTCGCGATCTTCTTGACGGTGCTTAGCGTGAGCTGCCCCAATGCCTTCATGATGTCAGGCTTAGAAGAGAATCTAAGCTGGTACGACTTGTAATGATGTCCCATGTTTTCCACCTCGATTAAGCTCATCCCAGTCTAAGCCGCCCGACAAAGCCGATGCAACGAATAATTAATGCATCCGCGATAGCTATCTCAGTATTACTAATTATTCGGTAGCTATCATGAAAACAATTTCTCTTCTTTGACGTCTCTCCAAAACCATCAGAGCCTGATGCTAAAGGAGGAGGGAAATGAAAACCTCTAGAATGATAAGAACGGGAGCATTGCTTCTTACAACGCTAATGCTCATCGCATCCTGTGACCTATGTACGCTGTTCGGTCTGGACTATGACAAAGGCAATGAAGACCAGACAACACAGCAGCCAGCAGAGGAGGAAGCAAAGGATCCTGGCTACTTCTACACCTCAGGCAACACCGAGGATTACCTGACGATAGATGCTGTAGAGATAATTCCAAATGAAAGCAGTATTACTGCAGTAGACAAAGAAGGAAAAGAAGAATCCATAGATCTGACAGATAGCAAGTACCGTTTAGGCAGGGCAACCATAACGGTGACGATAGAACCAAAAGAACGTATAACGCTTACACGCTCAGATAAGGATCCCTTAATCTATACATACGAAGAATGACGCAAAGGCCCATCGATACAAGGTGGGCCTTAAACAACAATGAGAGAAAAAGGTTACACAAAAACCTGAGCAAAATACTAACTACCGTAAATACAACAATATAACACTTAATAACCAAACATCAAAAAAGTTGAGAAAACTGCAAAAAGCACTTGACAAAAACGTACTGGGGGGGGTAGCCTAATGGTACAAAGTTTCATTTCGGAGGATTGAAAGAATGAAAAAGGTAATGATTGCATTGCTGTCTCTTGCTGTGGTTTTCAGCTTTGCAGCATGTAGCAATGAGAACGATACTGCTGTATCTGGAGGCCTTGCCGATTCTGTCTATTCAGAAAGCACTGTCGTTCGCGTAGCTGGCGAGAAAATCTCCGCTTCCGATTTTGAGTTCAAGGGACTTGATACATTCAAGAACCCAGTGGCTCTTAACAGCTCAGATGTTGTTCTCGTAGAAGGTAATACTGTTGTTGATTCTATTACGGCGGCTACTACAGAGACTGAAAAAGCAGGAACCCAGACTATCAGTGTAAAGACTGCATGGGGTGCAACAGGTACTGTTACCGTAACGGTTCTCCCTGTGACAAAGTTCGAGGTTTCTGGAACGAATGCCGTCAAGGAGTATAAGGCTGTCGTTGGTGATGCTGCTACAGTTGCAAAGGAGTTCAAGAAGATTGACCCGGCTGGCATGACTTTCAAGGCTACTTATATCGACGAGGACGGAAATACCCAGACAAAGGAAGTCTCTCCAGATCTTGTGAAGCTTGAGCTTTCTCAGTGGACAGCTGGCAATGATGTTAAAGTAAAGGCATCATATGCTGGAAAAGATGAAGATGAGGCTTGGAGTGTAAAGGTTGTCGAGAATAAGGTCGTATCACTTGAGGCTGAGGTCGCTGCTGGTTACGAGCTGATTGCTGATAACACATCAACTCTTGATACAGATAAGTTCGTTGTCTATGGCACATATGAGAATGGGCAGAGGGCTAAGGTTGATGCTGCTGTCCTTAAGTATTCAACAGCAACAGAGGGAGCTGCTGCGGATAAGGCATATGATGTAGCTACTTCCATCAAGTTTGCATCAACAGTAACAGAGGGTGCTAAGACTGTATATGTAGAGTATCAGGGATCCCTTGCTGCTGATGGCAACAGGTATACTAATGCTGATGTTCAGGTAAAGAAAGACTACCTCAAGGGACTCAATGTAGCAGTTGCTGCATATACTCTTGCTGCCGATTATAATTTCGCACCAACGGAGCAGGACGGTGATGGTTATCCAACTGATAAAATCACAGTAAAGGCTGTATACGCTGGTAAGACAGCGCCAATTACTCTTACTGCAGTTGACGAATGGACAATCTCCCCACTCTCAAAGGATGGCCTGAAGACTGGTGATCAGGTAGCATTCACTATCACTCCTGTCGAGGGTGAAGGCAAGAGAGGCGCAGGACTTGCTCCTGTCACATTCCAGCTAGAGGTTGGAAAAGAGACAACGGCTACCTTTGGCGAGAAGGATAATACTATCTAACACTCTCCCACACGGGATACAAATTGGGCTCTAGATAACTAGGGCCCATCTCGAGAGGGGAGGCTGAAGATGGAGGAGAGATCCAATATCGGAAGGTCCAGGATCCCCAACGAGAAGAAGCTTGAATGCCTGGAGCT
>CALXLT010000014.1 GCA_944389275.1 uncultured Spirochaetaceae bacterium | reverse complement strand
TGCCCTGCGGCAATAATCCTCATCGGAATCAAAGCCGGAGATGCTGACTTGCCTGAAATAGATCATCTCGGCAAGGAATGGAGCTGCCTTCGCCTCACCCTTCCTATATGCTTCGGAAAACCAGTCATAGGCGGAACCCACATCCGTTTCCCCGAAAGACCCAAAATACAAGCCAAGCCCAAGCGCAATCATCGCATCAATGTCACCCTGCCCTGCAAGCTCTTCCAATGTAGATCGTGAAAGTCCGTAATAATCAATATCTGCCAAAATAGCTATCCTCCTCTGATGCATTCCTATTGGAATTGTAAACCGATATCCAGGATCTGAGAGAGGAAATCGGCATGACATTCACGAAATACATCACGAGGCTCCGCATCGCGAAGGCCTTCAGGAAAACGATGGGCGTGACCTCTAGCGAGTACCGGGATGAGCGGAACGCCGCCAACGCTAAGTGACAAACATCTTTTCAGTCACTTGCAAAGTTACAGAACTTAACTATAATCTTCTCATATGAGCAACATGCAGGGAAGAAGGATAAGGCAGCTTAGGGAAAAGAAGGGAATGTCCCTTGAGGACCTTGGGCAGGCCATCGGAACGACAAGGCAGAATATCTTCAAGTATGAGGCTGGGGATATAACCAACATCCCATACGACAAGCTCAGGAAGATAGCTGAGGCTCTCGACACTGATCCTTGGTATATCCTCGGATGGGAGCCGCCGAAGAAGAAGGACCACAGGGAGGCGAAGGACATGATCTCCGTGCCCCTCATCTCGCAGAAGATATCCGCGGGATACGGCGAGACGTTCCTCTCCGACGAGAACATCACGATGAAGAAGATCAGCATCCCCACATCCATCCTCCATGGCGTCACGGACGCGTCCACGCTCGTAAGCGTGGAGGTCAAGGGCGACAGCATGATCGACGCGAATATCTATCCCGGGGACTATGTGTTCTTCGCGAAGGGCATGATCAAGGGAGAGGGAATATATGTCATCGCCCTCGCTGGCGACATCATGGTCAAGCGCCTCGCCTTCGACGCGCTCAGCCGCCGCCTCACGATCATCAGCGAGAACAAGAACTACCCTCCCAAGACCGTGGACGCGGACGAGTCCGGGGTGCGCATACTAGGCAAGGTTGTTGGCTGGATCCATAACGAAATGCTTTGATATGCTTTGATTCCACCTGCTGTTTTGTATTTGAACAGCAGGTTTATTCATAATTACGATATAATAATCCTATTGATTTAATAATCAATCAAATGGTTCAGGATATATTCCCATCTCATTCCCCTTAATCCGGATACAATTCCCATCCAATTGACTGTTGGGAGGCAATATGGCAAGTTGTTCATCTGTATGAAGACAGACCTCTCAAAAGTCCTTAATCCAGAGCAGGCTGCGGCTGCTAGCAAGATCGATGGGCCTCTTCTCATCATAGCAGGCGCAGGATCAGGCAAGACACGCATGATAACCTACCGCATAGCCCATATGCTTGAGGAAGGGATCGACGAGAGGAACATACTCGCGCTCACGTTCACAAACAAGGCCGCGAAGGAGATGAGTGACAGGATACGCGCCCTTGTCGGCAAGCCGCTGAAGGAGCTTACAGCGACGACATTCCACTCATTCGGGCTTGGGCTGCTCAAGCAGTACATACAGCACCTCGGGTACCATAATGACTTCACGCTGTACGATACCAATGACAATGAGGCCTTGATCAAGAACTGCATCGTGAGCTGCGGCTATCAGATACCGGATTACAATGTCAGGACGCTTCTTTCGTTCTTCAGCGACCTGAAGACCGGACGGCAGAGAATGGAGAGCACGGAAGGCGCCATAGCTGAGATCTATAGGGAGTGGCTCTTGACGCAGAAGGCCTACAATGTCGTCGACTTCGATGACCTCATACTGCTTCCCATCAGGATATTCGAGGAAAAGCCCTGGGTTCTTGAGAAGGTACAGGACAGGTACCGGTACATAATGGTTGACGAGTTCCAGGACACCTCCCTCCTGCAGTACCGGTTCGTGTCGATGATCGCGTCAAGATACAGGAACATCGCAATCGTGGGCGACGATGACCAGTCCATATACTCATGGCGCGGCGCGAACTACAGGAACATCGTGCAGTTCGAGGAGGACTTCCCGGAGCGCAGCGAGTTCAAGCTCGAGCGTAACTACAGATCCACTGGGAATATACTCAAGGCGGCCAATGCCCTGATCATCCACAACTCGGAAAGGAAGCAGAAGAAGCTCTGGACCGAGGAAGGACAGGGAGCGGCGATCTCCATAAAGCACCACAGGGACAGCGAGGCCGCCGCCTATTGGATCGCCAACCAGATACGCTCTGATATCCGGGAAGGAACAACGCCCGGGGATATCGGGGTGCTCGTGCGCACCAACTCCCTCATAACCGAGCTTGAGAACATATTCACCGAGATGGGCATACAGACCCGTATCTCTGGCGGCAAGAGTTTCTTTGACCGCAGGGAGATTCGCGATATGCTCTGCTATCTGAAGGTGCTTCTCAATTCCCATGACGACACCAGCCTCCTGAGGATAATAAACACTCCGCGCCGCGGCATAGGACGCGTGACCATCGAGAAGCTCAGGGCAGCCGCCGACAATGAGAATATATCGCTATTCGAGGCTATAGAGAGGATGAGCGGGGAAAGCGGAGGTTTCTCAGAACGCACGCAATCCGCCCTCAGGCAGTTCCAGGAGAGACTACGTAGCTGGAGAAGCCTCTCCGAGAAGGCTCCTGAGCATATAATCGAGAGGATCATCGCGGATACAGGATACGAGGGAATGCTCGCGGAGGAGTTTCCTGACAGCCCCAAGGCCGTGGACTTCAGGATGCATGGCTTCGAGCTGCTCTCGAATGCGCTGAAGCGGTACATGGCCAAGAATGAAGGCGCCACGATGAAGGATTACATAACCGCGGTGTCGCTTATCGGGGATGAGAGCGAGGACGATGACAAGAAGGTCAACATCATGACTATGCATGCGTCCAAGGGCCTTGAGTTCTCAATCGTATACCTCGCGGGAATCGAGGATGACATAATCCCATCCCAGCGCGCACTGGAAGAGAATCCGAGGAATATAGATGAGGAGAGAAGGCTCTTCTATGTGGCCATCACAAGGGCAAGGAAGAAGCTCGTGGTGAACTATTCCGACACCCGCATAACCCGTGAAGGCGAGGAGAAATCGGTAATCCCCTCACGCTTTTTGGAGGAGATACCAGCGGAGCTCTTCAAGAGCGAGGAAAAGACACCTGAGCAGATAAAGAAGGAGCAGGCGGCCATGCTCCGGGCGCTTCTGGAAAAGAACAGGGCTAAAATGAAATGAAAACAAATAGCAATGAATAGAAAACAAACATCATTGCTATCAGTTTCCATATGATATCCATTAAGAATTACAGGACAAGCTTGATAAAAATAAAGCAGTAGCCATTGCATTAGCATGGCTTTCTGCTATCAGTTCTCATTATATTTCTTATAGAATTCCTTGAGTGCGAACCTGATTCCGGCAGCCCAGCCAAGGCCCATATCCGCGAACAGATTCTCCAGATCGTTCTTGAATGAAGGCTCAATCGAGAATGTCGTCAGGATCTTCTTCTCCTTGCCAGAGAATACCTGCCTTGCCTTTGCTTCGCTAGGGCTCTGAATCTCTTCCTTTCCTTCCGTCTTCCTAAGTGCCATTTTCTACCCCTATTCCAGCCAGATGCTGTTATCAAGACTCCTTATCGCCTCAACCGTGGCAGGCTTGAGCCCGCGTCCCCTTGCCTTGAAGAGCTGAGGAGCCTTTCCAGCCTCCTGCGCCTTCCTGAACAAGGGATCTACCGGTATGCGATAAACCGAGAACCTTCCTGAGGATTCTGCGACCCCGTAGATATCCCTATGCTGCCTGATCCTCTCGTCATACGAGTTGATTATTATCTTCGTATGGCGTACGTCAGAGCGCATGTTCTTCCTGAGCTTCTGCAGCTCATCTATGAATATCTCAAGGCCATCGAGGCTGAACACCTCAGGAGTCATCGGCGTGATGATCTCATCGCTTGCAATAAGCGCTGATCGTTCGAGCCGCCCCAGTCCAGGCGACAGATCCAGGATGATGTGCGGGAACTCTGCCGACACGTCATTCACCAGATCCTGAAGGACAAAGGGCTCTTCGCTGAGCTTCGTCTCGCTGTAGTTCTTCAGCGTGCCGCCTATCCCAAAGGTCGGGAGGATAAACAGGTTATCCACATCGGCGGAGGGAAGGATGGCATCGTTCACATAGCACCTTCCCTGAAGTACGTCCGAAAGCTCATACTTAGGGGCATTCTTTAGGAACCATGAAGATAGATTCCCCTGAGGGTCACAGTCGATGACAAGCGTCTTGAAGCCATCAAGGGCGGACTGGCAGGCCAATGTGCCAGATATGGTGGTCTTGCCTACCCCTCCCTTCTGCAAATGAAACGCTATCGTCTTCGACATCTGTCCTCCGAACTGATTCGCATTATATTCCATAGTCATGATTCCTACAATCGCGAAAACAGAAATATAAGCAAAAATATGTTTTTATGATATAAGCATATTGTAATAGTATGGAATTATATAAATAACATATTATAAATATTGAATTTATATAGAAATAAACTTAGTAAGTTTTTTATATTCCTTTTTAGGATGTATATAATGCAATCTATATTGATATTTCCATTACCCTTCTTCCCTGATAGAATCATGACATGAAGATAATCGGATGGAACGTCAATGGCATAAGGAGCTGCGTGAAGAAAGGATTCGTTGACTTCGTCTCATCCTATTCTCCTGATATCCTCGCGGTGCAGGAGGTAAAGGGCATCGACGAGCCGATACGGATCGAGGGATATGAAGGCTTCTATAACCTCGCGGAGAGGAAGGGATACAGCGGAACGGCCCTGTTCTTCCGCATTCCTCCCCTTGATATAACCACGGGCCTGGACGATGATGAGTTCAACCATGAGGGAAGAGTAATAACAGCAGAGTATCCAGATTTCTTCCTCATCGACGTCTATGTCCCTAATAGCCAGGAGGAGCTTAGGCGCATCGGCTTCCGCCTCGCTTTCGATGAGGCGCTGAGAGAGCATATCACGAAGCTAAGGGAAAGGAAGGGAGTAATAGCAACCGGGGACTTCAATGTCGCGCATCGCCCCATAGACCTGAAGAACCCGAAGCAGAATGAGGAGCATGCAGGATACTCCAAGGCCGAAAGGGAAAGCTTCCAGCGCCTTCTCGATACAGGCATGATAGATTCCTTCAGGTACTTCTATCCGGACAAGGAGGGAGCGTACTCATGGTGGTCATACATGTTCAAGGCAAGGGAGAGGAACGCAGGATGGCGCATCGACTACTTCCTTGTCTCAGAGGAGCTTGATGGCAGAATGAAAGACGGAGGGATCTACTCCTCCGTCCTCGGCTCTGATCATGCTCCTGTATTCATAGACCTCACTTGAGAAGGTACGAGGGAATCTCTCCCCTGGAATAGAGGATCTTGCGCTGCTGCGTATCAAGCACCTTCTTGCACATCCTGATGGACGCAGGCGTGACCTCTACAAGCTCATCATCCTTGATGAACTGTATGGCCTGCTCAAGGGTGGGCTTCGCAACCGGCGTGAGCGTCACGGCCTCGTCATGGCCGGAGGCCCTGAGATTGGTAAGCTTCTTGGTGCGCGTTGGATTGAGCATCAGGTCGCCTTCCCTGTTGCGCTCGCCGACGACCTCGCCCTCATACACAGGATCTCCCGGGACGATGAAGAAGCGTCCCCTGTCCTCAAGCTCCCAAAGCCCATAGGCAACAGCGTTGCCGGCCCTGTCGCATACCAGGGAGCCAGTGAGCCTATCAGGGAAATCCCCGCGATAAGCCTCGTAGCCTTTCAGGTAGCTGTTCATGATGCCCATTCCCTTCGTATCGGTCAGGAACTCATCCCTGAAGCCTATGAGGCCACGGGAAGGGACATCAAAGCGCATCTTCACCCTGTTTCCCGCTGTATAGGTGATATCACTCATGACAGCCTTGCGCTTTCCAAGCTTCTCCATGACAGAGCCGGAAGACTCCTCCGGGCAGTCAACGAGAAGGACCTCTATAGGCTCTGTCTTGTTCCCGTTCTCATCCTTGTGGAATATGACATGCGGGCGGCCTACGCAGAACTCGAAGCCCTCACGCCTCATCTCCTCTGCGATAATGGCCATCTGGAACTCTCCGCGCCCCTTTACCGTGAATGTGTCATCGCCATTCTTCTCGATGCGGATCGACACGTTGCGGAGCGCTTCCTTCTCGAGCCTCTCCCAGATCTTCGCGCTCGTTACGGCCTTTCCTTCCTTTCCGGCAAGCGGCGAGATATTCTTCGAGAAAAGCATCGATACGGTAGGCTCATCCACCTCGATCCGGGGAAGGGCCTTGATCTCATCCTTAGTGCAGATAGTATCGCCTATGGACACATCATCAACGCCCGCCAGCACTATGATATCCCCAGGATCCGCGGTAGGGACATCGGAGAAGACAGGGCCATTATATGCCTGGATACGCGTCACGCGAAGAGGCTCGGCCCTCTCCTCCTTGACGCATACAAGGGAATCGTTCGTCATCGCGGATCCATTCATGACCTTGCCGACGGCAAGGCGGCCGAGGAAGTCAGAGTATGAGAGATCGGATACAAGCATCTGGAACGGCTCCGCATCGTCATATTCAGGTGCAGGGATATCCTCAAGGATCGCGTCAAGAAGCGAATGGAGATTCTCCTCTATCGCGTCCAGGGCCTTCCCGCAGCGGCCATCACGGCCATTAGCGTAGAAGACAGGGACCTCAAGCATCCTCTCATCGGGAGAGAGCTCCAGAAGAAGGTCATAGACCTCATTAAGTACCTCATCAGGACGCGCGTCGGATCTGTCTATCTTGTTTATCACAACGATGAGAGGAAGGTTCCTCAGGAGCGCCTTCTCAAGCACGAAGCGTGTCTGCGGAAGAGGACCTTCTGCCGCGTCGACAAGGAGAACGGCGCCATCTACCATCGATAGGCCTCTCTCGACCTCTCCGCCGAAATCCGCATGGCCCGGAGTGTCGATGATGTTGATCTTCACGCCCTTCCAATGTATAGCGCAGTTCTTGGCACTGATGGTTATGCCTCTTTCCTTCTCGATAGCGCCACTATCCATTATCCTCTCGCCATCCATTCCCTTTCCGGCAAGTCCGCTCTGATGGAAAAGCGCATCGACAAGCGTTGTCTTGCCATGGTCAACGTGAGCGATGATGGCAATATTCCTGATACTCTCATTCCTAACTGTCATAACGAAAGGAATATACAACTATTGGGAAGTTTAGACCATATGTTTCAAGCATGTAATTCATTGTATCTACAGAGAAAAGAAAAGGCCTCAGGCATCTGGCAAGGGCTTCAGTGAAGCCTGAGCCAGAGACCTGAGGGAAAAAAGAAACCTGGCAGCTACCTACTCTCCCACGGACAAGCCGCAGTACCATCGGCGCGGGGGCGTTTCACTTCCGTGTTCGGGATGGGAACGGGTGTTGCCGCCCT
>CALXLT010000013.1 GCA_944389275.1 uncultured Spirochaetaceae bacterium | reverse complement strand
AAAGATTGGAAGAGATTCCCTACCCAGGGTCGCTGGGGAAGTCAAGCCTGTGGAGAGGCCGACTGTGGACGACAAGGAGAAATCCCCTAAGAAGCAGTGCCCCGATATGGAAGAAGCAGGAAAAGTTCCAGCACGAGATGCTGGAAGCTCCATCTTCAAGACGGACGATATGTCCGGATAAGATGGAGAGCGTTCACTACTCCACGATCGGCAATGAGGTCAATTACGAAAGGAAGCAGGATGAGGTCATCTTCGGCCTTGAGGCCCGCTACTCATACCGTTTCACGGATCTCTTCACTCTAGGCGCCGGAGCCGGCGTGAAGGCACAGTGGCATCTTGGCACAAGATACCTCTCAGCTAGTGCCGGTGGTTCGATCGTGCCGGCGTTCGATGTGCTTGACTGGCTCTCCTTGTCTGTTCCCGTGTCAGTATATGGCTCCAGGAATGACTGGAGCATGACCGTTGGCATCGGCTGCGTATTCCGCATAATGGAGGCCTTCAGATGAAAAGAATAATATTAGCTATACTCGCATCCATCCTTCTCTTCTCCTGCAATCCTGATGCGGCGAATGAGCCCCGGCATGTGAATATAGTGGCAATCGGATTCAGCTATGAGGGGAATTCGCATGAGATAGGCGAGCTGGTTCCAGGACCACTTGAGGATGCCGAGTACATGCTCAGCCATCTTTCCTTCCTCTCTGAGAAGGCGGGATACGAGACGGAGAGCTACCATATCACGGACAGAAACGGCAGCGTCATAAACAGCGATACAGGGGAAGAGATGACTGCAGATGATCTTAAGCCCCTTATCTCATCGCTATCAGCGGATCCTAGGGACCTGAATATCTTCTATTATTCTGGCCATGGGGCATATAGAGAGGAGTATGGCGGCTCGCTGATTATGCTTCCAAACGCAAGGCCTTAGGCTTTCGGATATCGCTGCGCTTCTTGGGAAGACTGGCGGCAAGAGCGTGATGATCATCGATGCCTGCCAGTCTGGAGGCATTTCCCCGAATGATGTCGGATCGGGAGAGGTCTATGTTCCTGATGAGGAGGAAGTGGATCACCTTGTCTCGATAAGCCCCGCTCAGGCCATAGGAGATGCCTTCAGCGCCTCGTTCTCTGTATCAAGAGAGTACGGGGATGTCTATGTTCTCTCTGCCTGCACGCCTCGTCAGATCTCTTTCGCCGGTACTGATGAGGACCCAAACAGCATGCTCACGTCGGCTATGCTTAGCTACCTTGGCTATGATTCCTCGACAGGAACTTCAAACCTCCCTAAGGACAAGGAAGTGACGTTCAGCTCGCTTTATAAGAACGTGATGGATAATCTGATGCGGGACACGATGGATCTTGGTACAGGCACGGAAGAAGCTATAGCATCGCTGCAGACACCGCAGCCCACGCGCATCCCGACAGATCTCGTGCTCTTCAGGTTCTGAAATAGAAGCCATAGTCTCATAAGACATGGTCGCGGATAGGTTATCCAAATCGAAATGGATAACCTATCCGTTTTCTGTCGGATAATAAGCAGTTCAGGACGTGTGGTACACTTTTGGTACACTTAGGCTTCTTGATGAATCTGCCTTGGATATGAAAGGCTTGGCATTCAGATTCGAAGCTGTCACTTAAGTTATTGCAGCAAAAGAGAAAACCTTCCTCGAAAACGGGGAAGGTTTCCTATCTAGACAGAAAGGCCGTTTCCGGTTACGGCCTTGGAGGTCTTACTCCTCCTCGATAGCACCCTGTGGGCATACGCTTGCACAGGTTCCGCAGCTGATGCATGTATCTGGGTCGATCTGATAGATATCTCCCTCAGAGATAGCGCCTACTGGGCACTCGCCCTGGCAAGTTCCGCAAGCGATGCAGCTGTCAGTGATCTTATAAGCCATAATAAACTCCTTCCTGCTTAATGCAGTTTGTCATTCTACGTAGAATTTACTCTCTCAGATAGTTCCCGTCAACCTCGAAAAGCCGTCCTGAGGCTTTAAAATGCATATTAACGGGAGATTATCCTCTTCACCCTGACAAGGATGAGGCCTGCGGCATCCGCCATTACCCAGCCGATCGGGATGCTTATCCAGATGCCATCCGGACCGAACGGGATGGAAAGAAGGGATGCGAGGAGCACCCTGAGCCCGAGGCTTATGATCGTCAGGAAGAGAGATACCGCGGGGTGGCCTGCCGCGCGGAATATGCCATAGAAGAGGAATAGGTAGCCGATGAGGATATAGAAGGAACCCTCAAGGCGGAGGTAATCCACGCCTATATCTATGATAGCCGCCTCGCCCGGATCAATGAATATCGAGAGGAGAAGGCGCGGGATGATGAATACCGCTATGGAGATCGCGAGGCCGAATGCCGTCGTGAGGAAGAACACGCTCTTCATTCCCTTCCTTATCCTGTCCTTCCTTCCCGCTCCCTCGTTCTGGGCGACGAACACGGAGAACGCGTTGCCGAACTCCTGCAGGGGCATGTACGCGAGGCTGTCGATCTTCACGCCCGCGGCAAACGCGGCCATGACGCTGCTTCCGAAGCTGTTGACGATGCCCTGCACCATGAGTATGCCGAGGTTCATTATCGACTGCTGGAGCGATGTGAGGACGGAAAGCGAGAGAAGCTCCGGAAGCATCTTCCATCCGCGTCTGGCATCGGAAGGACGGAAGCGGAGGATAGGGGAGCGGAGGAGCGCGTAGAGCGCTATCGCGATGGCTGCCGCGTACTGGCTGATGACCGTCGCCGCAGCAGCTCCCTCGATGCCCCATCCCAGCGATATGACGAAATAAAGGTCCAGGATGATGTTCATGATTGCAGAAAGCGCCATCATCATCAGCGCGGCCGCGGAGTTCCCTATGGAGCGCTCTGCCGATGCGTAGAAGTTGTAGATGAAGAGAGCGGGAAGGCCTGTGAGTATGATGTACATATAGCTTCCCATCATCTCTGATAGCTCCTCCGGGACAGACAGTATCCTGATTATCTGTGGAAGGAGTATCCATGCAAGCGCCGTTATCGCTGCGGATATCAGCGCGATAAGGACAAATGAGACGGCGACAGCCTCCTTAAGGGAGCTGTATTCCTTTCTGCCGAAGAGCCTTGAGAACGCGACCGATACCCCCATGGAAAGGCCTATCATCAGCGATGTGAGGAATGTCATCAGGGAGTATGCGGAACCTACCGCCGCCAGCGCCCCGGATCCTACGAAGCGCCCTACTATCACGGAATCAGCCGCGTTGTACAGCGTCTGCAGCATATTGCCGGCAATAAGAGGAAGCGCGAAGGCTATCATGGGCCTGACGATCTTCCCTTCCGTCAGGTCCCTTTGTCCATTATGCATGGCTGTACAGTACCATCTATGCCTCTTTTCTGCTACCATCGTGGCCATGAAGAAACTGGTTATCGCCGAAAAGCCGTCCGTTGGACGCGAGATCGCGAGGAATCTTTCCTGCCCGATAAAGGAGAAGGGCTATTCGGAAGGTTCCTCTTATATAGTCACCTGGGCATTGGGCCATCTTGTCGAGCTGTGCGAGCCGCAGCATTATTCAGAGAGATACAAGAGGTGGTCCCTCGATACCCTTCCCATGCTTCCCGAGACGCTTGATGAGATGGTCATAGAGGAGACCCATGAGCAGTTCGACATCATAGCATCGCTGCTGAGGCGCGATGATATCGAGAGCGTGGTCATCGCGACCGACGCGGGACGCGAGGGCGAGCTTGTCGCCAGATGGATACTCAAGGCCGCCGGCTATACGGGGAAGGCCGAGAGGCTTTGGATCTCCTCCCAGACGGAGAAGGCCATAAAGGAAGGCTTCCAGTCGCTTCGCCCGGCTTCCGATTACGACAATCTCTATCATGCCGCCTTCTGCCGCGCGGCCGCGGACTGGTATGTCGGCATGAATGTCACAAGGGCGCTCACGTGCTTCTATGACGCGAAGCTCTCCGCTGGCCGCGTGCAGACGCCGACCTTGGCGCTCATGACGGCAAGGGAGGATGAGATAGAGGAGTTCGAGGGAAAGTACTATTACTCTGCCCGCGCTGATTTCGGCATCTTCTCTGCATCCTATTATCCCGAGGAGAACTCGATAAGGTTCCAGGATGACGCTGTGGCGGAGGACCTCAAGACCTGGGCAGGCAAGAAGGGGAAGGTCGTGTCCCTCGTTTTCGAGGAGAAGAGCGATCCTGTGCCTCAGGCCTATGACCTCACGGAGCTCCAGAGGGACGCCAACATCGTGCTTGGCTTCTCCGCGAAGGAGACCCTGGACACGCTTCAGAGGCTCTATGAGGTGCATAAGATCGTGACGTATCCAAGAACCGATTCCAGATACATAACCGAGGATATCGTGCCGACGCTTCCTGAGCGCATCAAGGCGCTCTCCTCGACGATCTTCTCACGCCAGGCGGATGAATACCTCTCGGCAGGATTCCGCAGCGACAACCCGCGCTTTGTCAATAACGCGCTCGTCTCTGATCACCATGCGATAATCCCCACAGAGGAGCCCGTGAGGCTCGATAAGCTCTCCGGTGACGAGGCAAAGCTCTGGCAGCTCATCGCGCTGCGCTTCCTGGAGGTCATCGGCGAGGACTATATCTACAGGACGACCGTCTGCACGATCGATGTTGATGGAAAGCTCTTCAAGACAAGGCTCACTGTGCCTGTGAGGAAGGGCTACAGGTCCGTTGCCGAGAGCGCAGGGATAAAGAGCGCATCAAGCCCCGTGGATGATGGGGAGAACAGCTTCGGCCTCATGAGCCTCAAGGAAGGGGATGAGGTGACGCTTGAGAGCGTGAAGGTGCGGAAGAACGTGACTACGCCTCCTGAGCGCTATACCGACGCGACCCTCCTTTCCGCGATGGAGCATGCGGGACGCTTTGTCGATGATGTCTCGCTTAAGGCGAACCTCGGCAATGGCCTTGGCACTCCGGCAACCCGTGCCGATATGATCGAGAAGCTCGTGCAGAACAGGTATATCGAGAGGGAGGGCAAGTACTTCATCCCCACGGCTAAGGGCAGGGAGGTCGTGCGCCTTGCGCCGGAGATCCTGCGCTCCCCGGTCCTTACCGGTGAATGGGAGGGAAGGCTTGAGCGCATCAGCCGCGGCAAGGAGGATCCTGACGCGTTCATCCGCGATATAAAGAAGATGGCTGCGGATCTGGTGAAGGAGGTCGAGAGGAGCGACAAGGTCTTCGAGCCTAAGTTCACTGATACCAGGCGCTGCCCATACTGCAATTCCGATATGATGAAGGCTGTCGATGCGGATGGCTCTGTCCATTACATATGCCAGAAGCTTTCCTGTCAGTATGAGGAGAAGGACGTGAAGGTCAAGGTCGAGACCGGGGCTCCTGCCGTAAAGAAGATGACCACGGGGCCTGACGGCAAGGCCAAGGTCGTCATAAGCCGCAAGAGCGCCGTGAGGATCCCGAAGGCCGTCTATGAGACGAAGACCGTGGTCATCAGGGAGTCCAAGCGCGCCTATAAGCGTGACACGAGGCGCGACGAGGGGATGAGAAGCTCCCAGTCCAGGTTCACCTCCTCGGATTTCTCCGGGGGCACGATGGCTGATTTCTTCCGCATGAGCAAGGAGCGCAGCGAGAAGGGGAGCAGGAAGAGGAAATGAGGACATTCGAATACAAGTCACGTGTATATTTCTCAGATACCGATGCGGGGGGAATAGCGTACCATGCCCGCTATCTTGACTGGGCGGAGCATGGACGGACGGAGATGCTCCGTGCGATATATCCCGGAAAGACGCAGATGCAGCTTGCTTCCGAGGAGCATATCCTGATGGTCGTGCGCTCCATAAGCATAGAGTACAAGGCGCCAGCGTTCCTTGAGGACGAGATAACAGTCCTCACGGACATGGAGGAGGTCCAGCACTTCTCGTTTACCATGCGGCAGCGCATAATGCGCTCTGAGACGCTCCTATCGGAGCTCAAGGTGAGGATCGCTGTCATCGACAGCGTCACCAAGAGGCCTAAGAAGATCCCTGAGGATATATTGAAGGCATTCGAGGCATGATGCAGATACACGGTTTCCAGAAGCTCACTCTTGTTGATTTCCCAGGCCGGGTCGCGGCGATCCTCTTCACAGGCGCCTGCAACTTCCGCTGCCCGTTCTGCCAGAACGCGTCTCTCGTGCTCCATCCAGACACGGAGCCGGTGATCGATGATGATGAGATATTCTCATATCTGCGAAAGAGGAAAGGCATGCTTGACGGCGTTGTCGTCACGGGTGGCGAGCCCACGCTGCAGCCAGATCTTTTTGGATACCTCTCCAGGCTCAAGGAGGAAGGCTATGCCGTGAAGCTCGACACGAACGGCTACAGGCCTGATGTGATGAAGGAGGCTGTCCGCTCAGGCCTTGTCGACTACATCGCGATGGATATAAAGAACAGCCTCGGCCGCTACGCCGTGACAGCAGGCCTTCCTGGCCTAGATACATCATTGATCGAGGAGAGCATAGGCTACCTCCTTGAGGGCCACGTCCCGTATGAGCTGCGCACTACGGTGGTCCATGAGCTCCATTCTGACGAGGATTTCGAGGAAATAGGGCAGATGTGCCGCGGCGCCGCATCATTTTACCTGCAAACCTTTTCTGACTCGGGAGATATCATCGGGAAAAACTTTACTCCACCCTCTGCCGAGGATATGGAAAGATATATAAGGATACTACGGAAAACTATAGGAAATGTATCACTTCGCGATAGGTAGCTCCACTACATATAGCGTAATTAAAGTTATATAACACTTTCTATTGTGTTCTGTATTGCATACTCTCTTCTCCTGTGATATGATGGCTATCAATCACAGACAGGAGTAAATAGAAAGAGATGTACCAGGTCACGAAAAGAGACGGTCAGCTTGTGTCGTTCGACATAGCGAAGATTTCCTCAGCGATCAAGAAGGCATTCGATTCGATAGAGAAGCCTTATGATGACAACGTAATAGATTTCATCTCCCTCAAGGTCACGGCGGACTTCGCCGGCAAGGTAAGGGACGGGAAGGTAGCTGTCGAGGATATCCAGGACAGCGTTGAGAAGGTGCTTGGAGAGGCTGGTTACGGCGATGTCGCCAAGAGCTATATCCTCTACCGCAAGCAGCGTGAGAAGATGAGGAACATGAAGTCCACGATCCTTGATTACAAGGGCGTAGTGGACAACTATCTCCGCCTCAATGACTGGAGGGTCAAGGAGAACAGCACCGTAACGTACTCCGTTGGCGGCCTTATCCTCTCCAACAGCGGCGCGATCACGGCCAACTACTGGCTTTCCGAGATCTATGATGAGGAGATTGCGCAGGCGCACCGCAACTGCGATATCCACATCCATGACCTTTCCATGCTCACGGGCTACTGCGCTGGCTGGTCGCTCAAGCAGCTTATCCAGGAGGGCCTCGGAGGGATCCCCGGCAAGATAACATCATCCCCGGCATCCCACCTCGCGACGCTCTGCAACCAGATGGTCAACTTCCTCGGCATACTGCAGAACGAGTGGGCGGGCGCGCAGGCGTTCAGCTCCTTCGATACCTACCTCGCTCCTTTCGTGAAGAAGGACAACCTTTCATACAACGAGGTGAAGAAGTGCATCGAATCCTTCATCTATGGCGTCAACACGCCTTCAAGATGGGGCACCCAGGCACCGTTCTCCAACATAACCCTTGACTGGGTATGCCCGAAGGACCTCGAGAATGTCCCGGCGATCGTCGGAGGCAAGGAGCAGGACTTCACGTACGGCGACTGCAAGGCCGAGATGGATATGGTCAACAAGGCCTTCATCGAGATCATGATCGAGGGAGACGCCGAGGGCAGGGGATTCCAGTATCCTATCCCTACATACTCGATCACGAAGGATTTCGACTGGTCCGAGACCGAGAACAACAAGCTTCTTTTCGAGATGACGGCAAAGTACGGCACTCCTTACTTCTCCAACTACATCAACAGCGACATGGAGCCATCCGATGTCCGCTCGATGTGCTGCCGCCTTCGCCTTGACCTCAGGGAGCTGAGGAAGAAGTCTGGCGGATTCTTCGGCTCAGGAGAGAGCACTGGCTCTGTCGGCGTCGTGACCGTGAACCTTCCGCGCATAGGCTACCTTGCGAAGGACAAGGAGGATTTCTACCGCCGCCTCGACAGGATCATGGATATCTCAGCCCGCTCTCTGAAGATAAAGAGGACTATCATAACCAAGCTCATGGATGAGGGCCTCTATCCATACACGAAGAGATACCTCGGCACATTCGAGAACCATTTCTCCACGATCGGCCTTGTAGGCATGAACGAGGCTTGCCTCAACGCGTCCTGGCTTGGCGTGAACCTCGGGGACAAGAGGGCTCAGGACTTCGCGATAGAGGTGCTAAACCACATGAGGGACAGGCTCTCGGATTACCAGGAGCAGTATGGCGACCTTTACAACCTGGAGGCGACTCCGGCTGAGTCCACCTCATACCGCCTGGCAAAGCATGATGTCGAGCAGTTCCCTGATATCATCACCGCTTCCAGCGATGAGAACAGCCCGTACTACACGAACTCCTCCCATCTTCCTGTCGGCTATACCGATGATATCTTCGAGGCCCTCGACGTGCAGGACAAGCTCCAGACGCTCTATACATCCGGAACTGTCTTCCATGCCTTCCTTGGAGAGAAGATGCCTGACTGGAAGAGCGCCGCGAAGCTCGTGCGCACGATCGCGGAGAACTATGAGCTTCCGTACTACACGCTCAGCCCGACGTACTCCGTATGCTCCGAGCATGGGTATATCGCGGGAGAGGTATACAAGTGCCCGCACTGCGGCAAGGCTACAGAGGTCTATTCCAGGATCACAGGCTATTACAGGCCAGTGCAGAACTGGAATGTCGGAAAGACAGAGGAGTTCAAGGAGCGCAGGACCTATGATATCCCTAACTCTCGCCTTACCCATCACGGTGTGGCAAAGAGCGTGAAGGGAGGAACTGACTGCTTCGCGTCCGAAGGCGCTGATGATGAGCTTCTGCTCTTCATCACCAAGACCTGTCCGAACTGCCGCATCGCGAAGGCCGCCCTTGATGCCGCGGGCCTGAAGTACCGTGTGGTGGACGCGGAGGAGAACATGGAGCTGTGCAGGAAGTACAGCGTCGTGCAGGCTCCGACCCTCGTCTCCTTCACCGATGGCGTTGCCACTGTGATTACCAACGCTTCCCAGATCAGGAAGTTCGCGGAAGGCGCAGTATAACGATATATCGATTACCCTAAGCGGTCTTCGGACCGCTTTTTTCTGGTTCTTCACGGAAAGTTAAGGGATGAAGAATAGAGATTGAAAAGAAGAGCATGTGAGTTCTAAAGTTTTGTTAACCACAACAAAAAGGAACGAACACATGCTCTTCGAACAAGTTATAGCAAATAATCCATCACTTCAACCCTACGAATATGTCAGCACTGAGATATGTCAGCACTGAGATAGCAGAAGACGGAAAACACTGGTTTCTCCATCTTAAGAGCAGCAGAGGAACAGAGGATGTGACATGCCCCTTCTGCAATAGCCCTGTCCATATCTGCGGCAACTACAGCATGAAGCTCAGGGACATGCCTATCTATCCCGGAACGAGGCAGGATATTGAGATAGCCTACCATCGATACAGATGCCAGAGCTGTGCGAGGACATTCCGTGAGGAGATCCCATTCAGGTATCCAGAGACAAGGATAACCGAGCGTGCCGCCACATGGATAAGCGCATTCCTTCGCTTCAATATCCCGATCTCCACCGTACAGAGGATCACAGGGGTTCACTGGGATACGATAAAGCGCATACACAAGGAGCTGATGGATGAAGCGATCGTCTCCAGGCAGAAGGAACTCAGGAAGGAGGGATACAAGCCGAAGCATCTTGCGGTGGATGAGTTCGCCATCCACAAGGGACACAGGTATGCCACCTGCGTAATGGATCTTGATACGGGGGATGTGCTCTGGGCAGGGAAAGGAAGGACAAAGGCAGGCTTCTCCATATTCTTCCAGGAAATGGATATGGATTGCCTCTCAGAAGCCAAGGCCGTAGCGATGGACATGAATGCCTCATACAATGCCCTGGTGAATGAGCATATGCCATGGGCGGAGATAGTCTATGACAGGTACCATATGCAGGCGCAGTTCGGGAAGGATGTCCTTGGAGCCGTGAGGCTTGAGGAAGCGCGGAAGCACAATGCGGCAGCGAAGAAGCTGAAGGAAGACGGATGCCCCAAGGCGGAGATAAAGGAGGAGAAGCGGCTCTACTCAGATGTGAAGCGTGCCAGGTGGATCCTCCTCGCCGGGGAAGGCAGCCTGTCGAGAGAGGATGGCTCCGCCCTGGAGAAGATCCTCAATGAACATGCGGATCTCGCAGCGTGCCATGCGATGAAGGAGGAGATGTCCAGGCTCTTCGACCTCCGGGACAAGGATGCGGCGAGGAAGGGGTGGTCCGAGTGGTTCAGAGGGGCCAAGGCAAGCGGCATACCGGCATTGGTGAGGTTCGCGGAGAGTAAGGAGAAGCGGCTTGATGGCCTCGTCGCTCATGCCTCCCATCCGATCTCAACAGGCAAGTTTGAAGGATTCAACAACAGGATAAAGGTCGCTAAGAGGATTGCCTATGGATACAGGGATGAAGACTACTTCTTCTCTTTGATTCAGTTCATCTCCATTCCTTCTGTAAGATCCCAATCCCCTAAGAAAACGTGAAGAGCCTTTTTTCTTGGATTACAACATATAATTAAGCAATGATTTATATATTGATTTTGTTGAATATAAATAAGTTATTATATGAATAAGTCATAAGACCAGATTTCTAAAGATTTTTGTTGACGTATTGGCGAAATGCCCTTACCGTAGATTTTGGGAACGTTACCAAAAGGAGTTTCGGATGCGTGCTATATTGATGCTGTTCGATACATTGAATAGGGCTTATCTCCCGCCTTATGGCTGCGAGTGGACTAAGATGCCATCCTTTCAGCGTCTGGCTGAGCATACCGTCGTGTTTGATGATTTCTACGGCGGATCGCTGCCTTGCATGCCTGCGCGCCGCGAGCTCCATACGGGACGCTATAACTTCCTGCATTCATCTTGGTCGCCGATGAATCCATTCGATGACTCAATCGTGTCAAGGATGCGCAAGGCCGGGATCTATACACATATCGCTACCGACCATTTCCACTATTGGGAGGACGGAGGATCCGGGTACCTTACGAAGTTCGACAGCCATGAGATCGTGAGGGGACAGCAAGGTGATCCATGGATAGGGCAGGTAGAACCCCCGTTTTTCCCTGAGACGCTTTCGAAGCGATGCACGACTGAGAATTGGCGCCATGATTGGATAAACCGAGGCTTCATCAAGAGAGAGGAGGATATGCCTCAGTACAGGACATTCGCCAATGCCCTTGATTTCATAGATCGGAATCATGGTTCGGATCGTTGGTTCCTGCAGATCGAGGCCTTCGATCCGCATGAGCCGTTCTTTACGCAGGATAGCTGGAAGAAGCTCTACGATGATGATTACGATGGCATGAATCTCGATTGGCCTGACTATGGCAGAAACCACTATGGCAATGAAGCCACTAAGCATGTCAGGTATGAATATGCGGCCCTGCTTTCCATGTGCGATCATTATCTTGGGAAGCTTCTTGATGCGATGGATCGTTATTCGCTCTGGGATGACACGATGCTCATCGTCACGACGGATCATGGCTTCATGCTTGGGGAAAAGGAATGGATGGGAAAGAACATACAGCCTATCTACCAGGAGCTTGTGCATAATCCGCTCTTTATCCATGACCCTCGCCATAAGGAGGCTGATGGACAACGCCGTTCAGCACTTGCACAGACAGTCGATATAGTCCCGACATTGGCTTCATTCTTCAGCATCGATCCTCCGGAATTTATGGATGGTTGCGATATGGAGATGGCTATCGCTGAGGATGCGAGTATAAGGGAAGGGGCTTTATTCGGGGTATTCGGCGGGCATGTGAATGTGACTGACGGCAGGTATGTCTACATGCATGCTCCTGCGTCCAGCGGGAATCAGCCGCTTTATGAATATACGCTGATGCCTATGCATATGCGCTTCCCGTTCGATCCCTCAGAGCTCTCATGCGCTGAGCTATACAGCGGCTTCAGGTTCCTCAAAGGCGCCAAGGTTCTCCGCGTTCCCTCGCGCAGTGGCGTAAACCCATATTGGTACGGCACGAGGCTCTACGACCTTTCATCAGATCCTGATGAGATGGCTCCTATCCGTGACAATGAGGAGGAAAGGCGCCTTCTGGGGATCATGAGGGATCTAATGAAGAGAAACGAGGCACCTCTGGATCAGTATCAGAGGCTTGGCATCCCTGAGGAAGGGTATATAACCGATGAGATGATAGATGGGTACCATCAGATCAGCCTGATGGGATTTGAGGACATGGAAGGCCTTTCCGAAGATGGACGGCTTATTGCTGCCGTGATGGCGACGGAAGCCGGGCCTGAAGCTGCCGATCTGATAAGGAGATTCGTATGCAATTCCGATACCGTGCTTTCTGGTCGTGACCTCCTTGATTCCGCCCATCTCATTTTCTGTGATGAGCGGATGCGGGACAAGGCCATGAAGGCTGAACTGTATATATAGGGAGGAGGCGCTATGGCTGCAGCAAGGGACCAGATCGCAATCGGCAGGAAGAGGGCGGAGCGCCATGAGACGCTCGCTGGAATAGGATTCATCCTTCCAAGCCTGATCGGATTCATGATCTTCATATTTCTACCGGTGGTCATGTCGCTGGGTATAAGCTTCTGTGATTGGAATTTCCTTCGGGGCTGGGGAGCCATGAAGTTCACTGGACTAAGGAACTACGTCAGCATGTTCTCTGATGACTGGTTCTTCGTTTCATTCAGGAACAATCTGATATTCACGGCTGTGACCATACCTCTTCTTATAATACTGGGGCTTGTGATGGGAGAGATCGTCAACAGGCATGTCTTCGGCGGGAAGGCCATCAGGGTCATGATCTTCATTCCGTATATCGCAAGCATAGTCGCTGTCTGCACAGTCTGGCAGGTCATGCTCCAGCCCAGCTATGGCCCTGTCAACTCAGCTCTGCAAGCCTTGGGATTCAGTAATCCTCCTAGATGGCTTGTGGATCAGCATTGGGCGCTTATATCGGTGATGATGATATACATCTGGACACAGATCGGCTATTACGTCGCAGTGTATATGGCGGGGTTGAAGAATGTGCCGGTGGATCTGTATGAGGCTGCGACGATTGACGGAGCATCAAGCGTGAGGCAGTTCTTCTCAATCACCATACCGCTGGTGAAGCCTACGACCTTCTTCCTGGCGACGATGGGCATCATCGGTTCCTTCAAGGTCTTCGATATCATAAGCGTGCTCACGAACGGCGGCCCCGGCAACTCGACCTCAGTGATGGCGTTCTATATCTACAGGTCTGCATTCGAGGAGTTCAAGATGGGTTATGCAAGTGCTCTCGCGTGGGCCCTCTTCATCGTGATCTTCCTCATAACGATGATCCAGTGGAAGTTCCAGAAGAACTTCACGAATGAGTAAAAGGAGGTGGGACATGCTTAAGATGAGAGGAAGGACCATACCGATCCATAAGATAGTCTTCACCTTGATCCTGTTCTTCATAGGCATAACGATGCTTGCTCCCCTTGCCTGGATGATCTCCACATCGTTCAAGCCTGAGAATGATGTCTTCGATTTCCCTATAAGGTGGATACCTGAGGAGAATGTCGGCTGGGCCAACTACAGGGAAGTGTGGGGACCGACGTATAACTTCGGCATGTATTACTGGAACAGCATAAAGATAACGATAGTATCTACGGTGTTCCAGATACTCATTTCCGCTCTCGGCGCATATGGCTTCACGAAGGTCAGGTGGAAGCATCGGGATAAGATATTCCTTCTATATCTTGCCTCGATGATGATACCTCCCCAGGTCATGATAACATCTCGTTTCGTCATACTGCAGAAGATGGGGCTGTACAATACGCATCTCGGGATAATCCTGATGACGATGGTCAGCACATACGGACTGTTCCTGCTGCGTCAGGCGATGCTTGGAGTCCCGGATTCCCTCTGCGAATCCGCGAAGATAGACGGGGCCGGCCATATCAGGACGTTCTTCCAGATAGTCCTTCCTCTAATCGTCCCGTCCATCGCGACGCTTTCCGTGCTGAAGTTCGTCTGGACCTGGAATGACTACCAGACTCCGCTTATCTTCCTTTCCAGGCGCGCTCTCTTCACGATACAGCTTGGGATGAAGGTTTTCGCGTCGGAGTCGGGCAGCATCTATTCCCTGATGATGGCAGCCGCCGTGTCTTCCACAGTACCTCTGATAATAGTGTTCCTCTGCGGCCAGAGATACATAATCGATGGGATCGCTACAGGAGCGGTCAAAGGGTAATACCTGCAGGTTCTGCAGCATATATACAAAAAGGAGTTAAAGATGAGAAAAAGGACGTTTATCGTGTTGTTGGCGCTTTGCGTGCTGCTGATGCCTGCCATGGCTGGCGGAAGCGGAGAGAAGGCATCCACTGATGGAGGGAAGACCGTTATCAGATTCGTAAGCTGGCAGACAAACCATGCCGCGGCGAATGAGAAGGTCGCGGAGGCATATGAGGCATTGCATCCGGATGTCGATGTCCAGTTCGAGTATATCGGTGATATGAACAGCAATGATTACATGACCACTGTGGATATCATGATAATGGGCGGAGAGCCGATGGATATCGTGATGACTTCGGGCTTCCCCCAGCATGCCCAGCGTGCTGATTCTGGCGCATATCTGGATCTCGACCCCTATTTCGAGGCTGAAGGGACGACATTCGAGGATTCATACAACTCTACATTCCGTGTCAACGGCGGAGTGTATGGAATAGCCGGAGAGATGAAATACAACCTGGTCCTCATCAACAAGGATCTTCTTGATAAGGCAGGGCTTCCTGTCCCGTCGCTCGAGTGGACATGGGATGACTATAAGGCATACGCGGAGGCCATGACAGAAGGAGAGGGCGCATCAAAGGTATATGGCTCATTCTTCTACACATGGGGCAACCAGAGTCTTCTCGGTGTAAGCGGAGTGAAGAAAGGCACCCTCTATTTCAAGGATGACCATACCCCGATCTTCGATCTGCCCGCATTCTCTGACTTCCTCCAGTATAGGAAAGCCCTTGAGGATGAAGGGGTCTCTACCCCTATCGCGGATATAAAGGCCCTTAACATGAACTACAGGGACCAGTTCTTCCGCGGCCAGATCGCGATGCTCCCCATGGGAACATTCATGCTCAGCGATATCGGAAACGAGAAATACTCTCCGGAATTCGTGACCACCTTCGCGCGTATCCCGATGTGGAACAGCGACGATCCTCATTACAACGTGGCTGATGGCACGTTCTTCTCTATCCCAAGGACCTCAGAGCATCCTGAAGCAGCCTTCGACTTCCTCAGGTTCTGGACGACGGAAGGCGTTGCCATCAAGGGAATGTTCATCTCCAACGAAAAGGGAGCTGACAGGATGGAGAGTGTCAACGCTATCGTAAGCGATTTCACGGACAAGATCGATCTTGATGCCCTTTCTGCGATAATGGGCGATCCGGAATGGGTTGAAAGCTATCCTGACTACTGCCCGGCGTTCCAGATGGAGATCGATACAGCCCTGGCAGAGGAAGTGGAGCTCTATCTCCTTGGTTCCCAGTCGCTTGACGATACTGTTGCGAAGCTTATAAATAGAAGTAATGCGATCATAGCAGAGTATACCGAGTAAGGTGATTATAAGGCGGGCCTGCTTACCTGCAGGCCTTGCAAGAAGGAGTGCCATGAGCGTTTCCATACTTGATGTCGCAGCGCGTGCCGGTGTTTCCAAGAGCACTGTATCAAGAGTCCTCAACGGCGGTTCTGTCAGCGAGAAGGCAAGGGTGAAGGTCCATAAGGCCATAAACGAGCTTTCATTCTCTCCGAATGCGTTCGCAACAGCGCTGCGGGGCAGGCAGTGCAGGATAATAGGAGTCGTAATCGATGATTACAGGATGTTCCGGCAGCGTATGCATATATTCCACAGGATAGCAGGCATGGCATCATACCTTGGGAGGGAGGGCTACTCCCTTCTGATCATAAATGCAGTCCTCCCTGATGGCTCGGTATCGCTTTCGGGAGCGATAAGCCAGCTTGACAATAAGACGGTCCAGGGCCTTATATTCCCTGGGAACCTCAGCAGCAGAGGCGAATCTGATGTCATCCTCTCCCGTCGTGAGATCGTGTATACAGGAGAATCCCTGTCGGAAGAGAAAGGATTCAGGGTCTACATGGGAAACTATGATTATTCCCTCATGCTATACAGGCATCTTTTCAAGAATGGGCATAGAAGCGTGCTCTCTGTCTTCGCAATGGCTGGAAAGGATACGCTCGAGCGCAGGATGAACGCCTATGTCGAGTGCGCTTCAGAATATGGCGTTGTCCCTGAGCCCGGCTGCTTCTTATCGAAAGACGACGGCCTGGAGTCGATAGTCTCTGATATATATCAATCATTCATCGGTGGAAGCTATACTGCGATCTTTGTCGATAGCCTCACCCTTGGACATATCATCATTGATTATTTTGAGGAGAAAGGGCTTTGTCTGCTTGATGACTACTCTATTGTCGCGATCGAGCGTGAGGATGATATCGCAGAGCCCGTGATAACGACCGTGGCCCTGCATGACTATTCATACGGGGAGGAATGCGCACGCCTCATGCTCAGGGTGCTTGCGGATGAAAGCCTTGAAAGGGAAGACGTGTTCATACCATTCGAGCTGAAGGTGCGGTCCTCCGTAAAGGCTATCGGAGGTTGAGCGCGAAATCCCTGACCTTGCCGAGGACCTTCATAAATGATTCCTCATCTCCCTCAGGCGTACCGACTCCAAGGAATGAGTACTCCATGTTGACGTAATCAGCCATCTCCTTGAACTGATCGCGAAGAAGCGCGTATTCCCTGTCATCAGCTTCCGCCTCGCCGTTCATTATGACCGCAAGCTTCTTTCCTTCCCAGTCCGAGCCATTTAGCGCGTAGAGCCTGTCTATGACAAGCTTCATCGTGCCGGTGACCTGCCACCAGTAGATAGGCGAGACAAGCACGATCGTGCCAGCCTGCCGGACCTTGTCCAGCACTACCGCCATATCATCCTGCTGCACGCAGTGTCCGTCTCCCTTGCCCTTGCACCAGGAGCATGCCGTGCACGGCTTCACATCCAGGTTTCTTGCGTAGATGATCTCCCCGCCGGCTTCCTTCTGGACTTCCTCGGCGATCCTGTCTGAGTATCTGCCCTTCCTTGGGCTTCCTGCGATTATAAGAGTCATGATACCTCCGTATATCAATATTTGCTTGGATGGCAGCATCTTGCCCTGTGGCTTGCATTGCCTATCCATCTGGCAGTCTCTGTGCAGGGGTGCGGGCATCGCTTGCTGTACGTGCATCCCTCTGGCCTTTCGCCTATCGCGGGCATCGCCGGCTCTATTGTCCGGAAAAGCCCGTCCTTGCCCTTTTCCATATCCGCGCACGTAAGAAGCGCCTTGGTGTACGGATGAAGGGGAGAGGAGAGGACTTCCCCAGCATCCCCTTCCTCCACAGTCTCACCCGCGTGCATTACGGCTATCCTATCCGCGTAGGCCCGGGCTATGCCTATGTCATGGGTGATGAGCAATATGGCCGTGCCGCGGCGGGAAAGGGAAGAGAGGATGTCCATTATCGCGGCGGCTGTCTTACCGTCAAGCGCTGCCGTTATCTCATCTGCTATCAGGAGGCGGGGAGAGAGCGCGGAGGAGAGCATCAGCTCTGAGCGAATCTGCATGCCTCCCGAGAGCTGGAATGGATATAGATCCCCCGCTCCCTCAAGCCCGAACGCCCTTAGCATCCTCTCTGCATCCACGTTCCGGTCTATGCGCTTAAGCTGCTTTTCCAGCGTGTATACGGGATTGAGGGCAGAGGCCGCGTCCTGGAAGACATATGAGATCCCTTTTCCCCTGAGACTCTCGTCTACGGGCCTGCCGTCAAAGAGGATCCTTCCTCTCCACGTGGCGCCGGGAGGAAGCAGCGATGAGATCGCGAGAGCCGTGAGGCTCTTCCCGCTGCCGGATTCCCCTATGAGGGCGGTAATCCCTGTGTCAGGAACAGAAAAGGAAGATGACCTCACGGCCTCTTCCTTTCCGATCGATATACTTAGTTCCTGTACCTCTAGAAGCATATTATATCGGGCAAGGCGGATTTGAACCGCCGACCCCAAGTCCCCCAGACTTGTACGCTAACCCCTGCGCTATTGCCCGAAATCCTTACGGGAGGTTAGCATAATCATATGGCAGTGTCAAACATCCTTGGAAAACATACACAGAAACACGTTTTTGGGGAAATTTCGCAGCCTCTATGATAATGCCTTGCTTCGCAAGAAGATAGCGGATCGCCATCAGGCTTTATCCAAAAAGCCGTTCCTTGACACAAACCATGGAAGGTGCTAACTAGGGGAGTGACGGAGCAGATCTATGCAGAGTTCGGTGATTGATGAGATTCTCAGCGTCGAGGATGATGCTGCAAAGATAGTTGATGATGCGAGGGCCGAGGCCAAGGCGATGGTCAGCGAGGCCCATGACAAAGCGGCAAGGATCGTCTCTGCATCCGTGGAGGACGTCAAGGCCCGCGCACGCGCTGAGATAGCGGAGGCCGAGGCCCAGCTCCAGCAGGATCTGGCGGAGTACGAGGAGGAGCGCAAGAGGATCGAGCGCGGTGAGCACAGGATGGACAGCGATGCCAAGGAACGTGCAGTGAGCCGTGTCATCGACCGCATCCTCACCGTTGGGGAGTAAGCTTTGAGCAAGGTTTCAGATTATGCATTCGTAAATGCCAAGCTCCGTGCCCGCATAGGCATAATGCGCTCTTCCCATCTTATAGATGAGATGATAAAGGCACCATCGCTGGGTGAGGCCGTGTCGAAGCTTGAAGGCACTAGGTTCGGCCATATAGCGGAGGTGTATAGGTCAACAGGGGACCTTCAGCAGGCGGAGCTCTCGATGATGGAGGAGGAGATCGCGTCCTATCGCGAGATCGCGGGATATCTCCCAGCGCATTCGGCGCGGTTCCTCACGGTCCTTCTGGAGAAGGTCGAGATGGATAACCTCAAGAACGCTCTCCGCCTTTGGTATTCCGATGTTGTCAGGCATCATATGATCAGCTTCCGCTCCGCATATGTCTGCCGCTCCCTCATCGTCCATCCGATAGACTATGACAAGATCATGAATGCCGAGAGCTATCAGGAGATGGCAAGGGCATTTGCTGGCACGCCGTATGAGGAGGTCGTGTCGCGCTTCTCGCTTGACAGCCTGACCGAGAATGGCCTCTTCCCGATGGAGATCGCGCTTGACCACCTATGGTTCAAGCACCTTGACGAGGCCTTGAGGCACCTTAAGGGCGATGACAGGAAGCTTGCCGAGAAGATATACAGCGTCGATGTCGACCTGAAGAACATCCTGATGCTCACGCGCTATAGCTACTATTTCCATCTTCCGCCTGAGAAGCTGAAGAGCGTCCTCATCCCTATGGGGTATATCGCGACGGAGGCTGATAAGCGCAAGGCCGCTGAGAGTGATGACCCGATGGGTACGATCAGGGAGATCGTTGAGAGGCATTATCCGCAGATAAGCGAGGAGATCGCGGGCATCAGGCGCACGACGGATGACCTTACCGCAGCTGCGGAGAACGCGGACCAGATCCTCCGCATAGAGGCGTATCTGGGAGAGAGAAGGAAGAAGGAGTACATGAAGCTTCTTGGCGGCAGCCCGTTCTCGATCGGCGTTGTCCTCGCGTACTTCTTCCTATACAAGCATGAGGATAGCCTGGTTTCAGCAGTGCTTTCCGCCAAGAACTACAAGTGGACTGAAGATAGAATCAGGGAGGCGTTATCATGAGCATGTTCACGCAGAAGATGCGTATGCTGACCGCTGTCGTCATGGACAACGACAGGGAGAAGGTCGTGAAGGCCCTGCTGGAGAAGGGGGTTATGGAGTTCGTCCATATAGGGACCCTTCCAGCAGATAAGATGCAGAAGCTCTCGGCCCATGCCTCAACGATTCCCCGCGCGGCACTCACGGATATGCGCGTAAGGGTGGAGACTCTGATGAAGGAGGGAGCCATAGCCCTTCCTGATATCGAGAAGACCAGCATAGATGACCTACCGGACCTTGATATGGAGGCTGCGCGCCGCGCCCTTGACCGCCTTTCAGGATCGCTGGATACGATAAGGGGACAGCAGCGCGAGATCAACCAGAAGATCAACTTCTACAAGGAGATGATCAGATACAAGGATGAGAAGGATGATGAGTACCTCGATCTGAGGGTCGGCCTCACGAGCCATGGGGATAGCAAGGACCTCCTTGCCCGCCTGGAGGCTATCGGAGGCGTGTTCCTCTTCTCGTCCAAGCCATTCATTTCCCTCACGCTCCGCCGCGATAGCTCAAGGGTCACCGATATCATGGATAAGTTCGGCTGGACGGAATCCACCGATACCGAGGCCCAGAAGGGCGCCATGGCCGAGGCGATAGGCGAGGCGAACGAGAGGATAGGCAGCCTCGAGGGCGAGCTGAGGTCCCTTTCGGAGGAGGCGAGGAAGAGGATCGCGGATAAGGAGGCCGAGCTCAAGGCCCTTTGGATCAATGTGCGTGTCCATGAGCTCTGCGAGCATGTCGAGTCGTTCTTCTCATACACGAAGAACACGACGCTCTTCTCCGGCTGGGTGCCATCCGATGATACCGATGATATCTCTAGGACGATATACGATGCCACCGGCGGCAAGTGCATAATAGAGTGGACCGATGCCGATCAGGTCGATCCTGATTCGGTTCCGGTCTCGATGACGAGCCCGAAGATCCTCAGGCCATTCGAGAGGATGGTGGATAACTACAGCACGCCTGAGTACGGCTCGATCAATCCGACGCCTTTCACGGCGATCGCATATCTTTGCATGTTTGCCCTTATGTTCGCGGATCTCGGGCAGGGCTTCGTGCTGCTTCTTGTCGGCATCATCGGAACCATTATCTATAAGCGCGATCCGCTTAGGAAGGATGGCCTTATATCCCGCTATCTATGCAACCTGCTGCTATACCTCGGGCCCGCGTCGATGGTCGGGGGAATCCTCTTCGGTTCCTGCTTCGGACGCCCGGTGTTCCCGGCCCTTTGGTTCGATTATGAGGCTGTCGTGGCCGGCGAGCCTGTGGGCGGGCTTGTGCAGAGCGTCTATGACATTCTCGCGATAACGATCAAGTTCGGTATCTGTGTCATCTATCTCGGCCTCTTCCTCAATTGGATAAACCTCATAAGGAAGAAGCGCTTCTTTGAGCTTGTCTTCGATAAGAACGGGCTTGTCGGCGGCGTGGTATACACAATCGGCATCTGGTTCGCGTATGGCTTCGTCGGTTCCGGGTACAAGGAGTTCCCTTCAGCCCCGTGGTTCATGCCTGTCCTTCTCTCATGCCTTGCCCTCGTCGTGATCAAGGGACCGCTTGGGTATATCATAGGGCGCAGGCACGGAAAGGGCAGGGAGAGCATAGCCCGTGTCGCCATCGATACTGTCATGGACTTCGTCGTCGAGGTCCTCGAGCTCTTCTCAGGCTTCCTTTCCAACACGCTCTCGTTCATGCGTGTGGCGGGTCTGGGAATAGCGCACGCATCGCTGATGTCCGCCTTCTACCAGATGGCTGCGATGCCGGATAACGCGGTAGCCGCTATAGCGATCGCGGTAGTCGGAAATGTCCTCGTGATAGTCCTTGAGGGGCTCTCTGCCGGAATACAGTCCCTCAGGCTCAACTACTACGAGTTCTTCACAAAGTACTTTACCGGTCATGGTATTGCCTTCGAGCCAGTGGGGCTGAAGAGCAGGATCGTGTCCGATTGATAGGAGGGTCATAATATGACCGCATATGCATTCAGGAGAAAGATCGCTCTTTCGATCGTATTCACATTCGTCATTCTCGCCGCAACGGCATTCATGTTCACGCCGACTCTCTCAGCCGCAGCTGAGGAGGTCGCAGCCGGAAACCATGATGTTGCATGGGTATGCCTCGCAGCGGCTCTCGCCTTCGGTTTCGGCGCTATCGGTGCCGGCATGGCTATCTCAAATGTAGGATCTGCCGCCATGGGCGCTATCTCCGAGAAGCCTGAGATCGCGACGAACGCGCTTATCTTCATCGCTCTTGCTGAAGGTCTTGTCGTCTTCGGATTCATCACGGCTCTCATGATCCTCGGAAAGGTATGACATGGAGTATTTCGTCATAGGCGACGAAGATACTGTTCTCGGATTCTCCCTCGTCGGGGTTTCCGGAATAGCGGCCTCATCCGCTGATGAGGTCAAGACTGCATGGGACAAAGCCTTGGAGGACAAGGGCCATGGAGTCATAATCATCACCCGCGATGCGGCAGACCGCATCAGGGAGACCGTTGATAGATACCTCTTTTCGGAGAGCTTCCCGCTCGTTGTCGAGATACCATCGCGCAGCGGCGGCAAGAGCCCCGATCTGAGGGAGCTTGTCAACCAGGCCATAGGAGTCTCCATATGAACAGCAGCAATCCGCTTGTCTCCAGCATCATCACGGATGCGAGGAATAAGGCTGATGAGATCCTCAGCACCGCGGCCAAGGAGGCCCAGTCCATAATCGCTGAGGCAGAGGAGAAGGCCAGGAAGGGGGAGGAGGCTGAGGAGCGTTCCCTCTCCCAGAGGCTTGAGCAGATCCGGCTACGCAAGGAAAGCGCCCGCAAGAGCATAGACCGCCTCTCGGAGCTCCGGGCCCTCGATTCCTCCTATAGCGAGGTGATGGATGAGGTCACGCGCCGCCTTGATGCGGCGATAGGCTCTCCTGAGATCAGGAAGGTGCTTGTGTCCTGGATCGCCGAGGCCGCGATCGGGCTTGACCGCAAGGAGGCCAAGGTCGCCTTCTCTGACAAGACTCCGGTTACCGAGGACATGCTCAGGGAAGCCGAGGATGAGGTGAGGAGGATCACCGGCTCGTCAGTCTCCCTGTCCCTTGATCCGGATCGTCTCATCGGTGGCGGCGTATCCGTATCCAGCATGGATGGGAAGGTCTCTTACAACAACCAGCTTGATGTGCGCATCAGACGTTTCCAGCGTGACATCAAGAGGATAATTCAGGAAGAAAATGCAAGAGAGAATAGTAGGAAGGGTTAAGCGCGTCAACGGCCCGGTCCTTACCGCGAAGGGCATAGGCGACGCGAAGATGATGGAATTGGTCCACGTCTCGGAACTGAGGATCGTAGGTGAGATCGTCAAGCTCAATGGCGATGAGGCTACGATACAGGTTTATGAGGACGCGACCGGCATAGCCCCTGGGGATAATATCTACGGATCAGGCATGAGCCTCTCCGCGGAGCTTGGCCCTGGGCTTATCGGGAATATATATGATGGCATCCAGCGCCCGCTGGAGGAGCTGAGGACGCTCAGCGGGGATTTCATCTCCAAAGGCATCGCAGCCCCCGCTGTCGATCATGATAAGGCCTGGCATTTCGTGCCATCGGTATCTGTCGGGGACAAGGTCGGGAGAGGAAGCATCATCGGCACCGTCCAGGAGACTGAGAGGGTGGAGCACCGCATAATGCTTGCGCCGACGTTTCCCGAGGAGATGACCGTCGTCAACATGGCCGAGGAAGGGGACTATAAGGTCGATGACCAGATCGCGATCGTCAGCGACGGCAAGGGCCGCACCGAGATCGTGACAATGATCCAGCGCTGGCCTATAAGGGTGCCGCGTCCTGTTGCTGACCATATGGATCTCAGCACCCCTCTCATCACCGGCCTTCGCGTGATAGACACGCTCTTCCCGCTCTCCAAGGGAGGCACCGTCGCCATCCCTGGCGGTTTCGGCACGGGAAAGACGATGACGCAGCATTCCGTTGCCCAGTGGTGCGATGCTGATATCATCGTATACATCGGCTGCGGAGAGCGCGGAAACGAGATGACGGACGTGCTGAGGGAGTTCCCGCACCTGATCGATCCCCGCACGGGGCTTTCCCTCATGCAGAGGACGATACTCATAGCAAACACATCCAACATGCCTGTCTCCGCGCGTGAGGCTTCCATATATACCGGCATCACTATGGCCGAGTATTACCGCGACATGGGCTATAGCGTAGCCATAATGGCTGACAGCACATCACGCTGGGCGGAGGCTCTCAGGGAGCTTTCCGGACGCATGGAGGAGATGCCCGCGGAGGAAGGCTTCCCCGCATACCTTCCGACCCGGATAGCCCAGTTCTATGAGAGGGCGGGGCATATGAAGACGCTCTCCGGGAAAGAGGGATCGGTATCGGTCATCGGGGCTGTATCCCCTCCGGGCGGTGATTTCTCTGAGCCTGTTACGCAGCACACGAAGAGATTCGTCCGCGCCTTCTGGGGCCTTGACAGATCGCTTGCCTCGGCACGCCATTATCCTGCGATCTCCTGGACCGAGAGCTACTCGGAGTATGTCGATGAGGTCAAGTCATGGTGGAACGGGCAGAGCCAGGATAAGTGGTTCGACAACAGGCGCCGCATAATGGAGCTCCTGCAGAAGGAGGTCAGGCTGCAGCAGATAGTAAAGCTTGTAGGCCCTGACGCGCTTCCTGATTCCCAGAACTTCATACTCGAGGTCTGCTCGCTCTTCAAGACCGCCTTTTTGCAGCAGAACGCGTTCGATGAGATCGACCGCTACTGCTCGATAGACAAGCAGGTGAAGATGCTCGCTATCATCCTCCGCTACTATGACCTCGGATCCGATGCCATTGCGAAGGGCGTGCCATTGGTGAAGATAAGGAGGCTGCAGGTCGTGCAGGATATCGCGAGGATGCGCTTCAACATCTCTAACGACAACGCTGATGAGATCGATAAGATCGAGCTCAAGCTCGAGCGGTCCATGATGCAGCTAGGGAGCCTTTATGATGAACAGTGAAGACGATAGATTGCTCAAGGAGAGCGACAAGGCCCTCCTGAGGGGCAGGCAGTATTCCGGAGCCTCGCGTATCGATGGCCCTCTCGTGTATATGCGGAATACCCATCCCGTGGGATATGGCGAGCTTGTTGAGATAATAGCCCCCGATGGCTCCATCAGGAGCGGACAGGTGCTTGATACATCCGATGATGCTGTCTGCGTGCAGTGCTTCGAGGGAACCGATGGGCTTTCCCTTCCTGGCACGAGGATGCACTTCCTCGGCGAGCCGCTGACGCTGGGCGTTACGGATAAGATGCTTGGCCGCGTCATGAACGGGCTTGGCAAGAGCCGCGATGGGGCCGCGCTTCCCACATCTGTCGATGAGCGTGATGTCAACGGCGTCGCGATGAATCCAACGGCGCGTGAGTATCCGAGGGACTTCATCCAGACGGGAATCTCCGTGATCGATGGCATGATGACGCTCATACAGGGACAGAAGCTCCCGATCTTCAGCGGCAACGGCATGGACCACAACCAGCTTGCCGCCCAGATAGTGCGCCAGGCGAAGGTCCGCGGCGGAAAGAGCGACTTCGCCATAGTCTTCGCTGCCATGGGCGTCAAGTACGATGTGGCCAAGTACTTCATCGACTCCTTCGAGGAGACGGGAGTGCTGGACAATGTCGCTATGTTCCTCTCCCTCGCGGACGATCCGTCGCTCGAGAGGACGATAACGCCGAAGACTGCGCTGACTCTTGCCGAGCACCTTGCCTTCGACAAGGGCAAGCAGGTGCTTGTCATCATGACGGATATGACGAACTACTGCGAGTCGCTCAGGGAGATCTCCACGCAGCGCGGCGAGATACCTTCCAGGAAGGGTTATCCTGGATATATGTACTCAAGCCTCGCGGAGATCTATGAGAGGTCCGGGAAGCTCATGGGCCGCCCGGGCTCGATAACGCAGCTTCCGATCCTCACGATGCCGAATGACGACATCTCCCATCCGATACCAGACCTCACAGGGTACATCACTGAGGGCCAGGTGGTATTCGATCGCGATATGCACGGACGCGGCATCTATCCTCCTATCAATGCGCTCTCATCGCTTTCCCGCCTCATGAAGGATGGAATAGGCGAGGGCATGACAAGGGATGATCATCCGCATCTCTCGAACCAGCTTTTCGCGTCCTACTCGAAGGTTCAGGAGGTAAGGAACCTCGCTTCCGTCATCGGAGAGGAGGAGCTTACCGAGCTTGACCATAAGTACATGGAGTTCGGTGAGTTCTTCGAGAAGAAGTTCGTGTCGCAGGGCTTTGATGAGGACAGGTCCATAGAGGAGACTCTGGACAGGGGCTGGGAAGCTCTCTCGATACTTCCTGCTGAGGAGCTCCAGCGCCTCACGGAGGAAGAGATCGAGGCTCATTACAGGGGTTAGAAGTGAATACGACGATCGCTCCTACCAGAAGCAATCTCATGAGGATAAAGGACGAGCTTTCATTCGCCCGCACAGGATATGACCTTCTGGACCAGAAGAGGTCCATCCTCGTGTCCGAGCTCCTGACGCTTGTCGACCAGGCGGTGGATTACCAGAACAGGGTCGAGAGGGAGCTAGGGGAGGCTGAGGACGCGCTTGAGGATGCTATAATGCATATGGGCAGGCTCAAGGTCGCGAACCTGGCAGGTGCGGTGAATATCTCATCATCGATCACCCTTGGCTCGCGGCGTGTCATGGGCGTCGAGCTGCCGACGGTATCGACGGAATTCCTTGGCTCTGGTCCGTTCTTCTCCCCGGAGGGGACGAGCATGCTTTCCGAGATCGCCGTCGACAAGTTCCGCGACGCCCTCTCGATGATGGGGCGCCTTGCTGAGCTCAAGGTCTCCATAATGAGGCTTTCCCGTGAGGTCAAGAAGACGATCAGGAAGGTCAATTCGCTTGAGAAGCTCGTGATACCTGACAGGGTGGAGACCGTGAAGTACCTCTCTTCAAGGATAGAGGAGGCGGAGCGCGAGAACTTCGTGCTCATGAAGGCTGTCAAGGATATGATGGAAAGAGGAAAGGAGGGAGTGCGATGAAGGTGCCGTTCAGGCATGTGCTTGTTTATCTCGATGGCAGTGAGGGATCGATAAACGCCCTCATGTACGCGATCCTGCTTGCAAAGTCCACCGGCGCGGCATTGGACGCGATGTATGTCGTGAATACCAAGGCGATCGGGGATCTCGTGAAGTCCAGGATATTCATAGATCAGGAGCGCAAGGAGTTCCTCTCCGATCTCGAGAAGGACGCGAAGCGCCACCTCCGCCACGCAGAGCGCCTGGCGGCGAGCAAGGATCTGGAGATCACGTCGGTCACGAAGGAAGGGTCCCCTCATCATGTCGTGATGGACTACATAAAGAACAGCGGGGTTGACCTTCTTGTCATAGGGTCAGTCAATGCGATACGCTCAAGGCGCGATGAGCTGACAAGTGAGAATGACCGCATGCTCCGCACATCCCCATGCCCGGTTCTTGTCGTAAGGGACCAGGATGATATCTGGGCAGAGTTCGAGGAGGTATGATATGGCGCTGCTGGATGCAATCAAGAAGAATCTGATCAAGGTACCTCTTGTCTCCACCGATAAGGATGGCATCATCGAGGAGCTCGCCACGCTTTATGCTTCTGAGGAAGGGCTCTCTGAAGATAAGAGGAAGGAGATAATCGCCACGATCGAGGAGCGTGAGATGCTGGGATCCACGGCCATGGAGAACGGGATCGCGATCCCTCATGCGAAGATCGAGGGGCTGGATAAGGTAAGCGTCGTGATCGGCATATCTAGGCTTCCTGTCGCGTTCGGCGCCCCTGACGGGAAAGGCACGAACGTGTTCTTCCTTGTCCTCGCGCCGCCAGAGAACCCATCTGAGCATATCCAGATACTCTCATCGATCGCGAAGGCCTGCTCCTCGCAGCTTTTCATGAGGATGCTTCTCTCGTCAAAGACGAAGGAAGATGTCTACAACCTTTTCTTCGAGTGATGATGCGGCACCGTTCAGGTGCCGTTCCTCTTTCCTGCTTTCTGCCATCTGCCTGTCCTGTACTCGGCAAGCGATATAAGCCAGTTCGCGGCCCAGCCGATAGGAACGGCATACCATACGGCCCCGATGCCGATACGCGGCGCGAGGAGCATTGCCACAACCACCCTTATCGAGAGGTTGACCAGGTTAGCTATCGTGAATGCCGCCATATCACCGGAACCCCTGAGAACGCCATCTGTGGACATCTTGAAGCCGATGAGTATGAAGAAGCAGGCTATGAATGCAAGGTAATCCACGCCCGTGCTGAGCGCTGTCTCGGATATCCCATCGCCGATGAAGAGCCTTATGAGGCTCTCCTTCCCAGCTTCTATTGTTATCAGAAGAAGCAGTGCCGTTATGCTCACCAATACAAGCGATGACCGGTATCCTTTCCTGACCCTTTCCGCCATCCCCGCTCCCAGGTTCTGCGCGGCATACGATGAGATCGCTGTCCCGAAGCCGTTCATGAACACGACGCATATAGACTCGATCCTCATCCCCGCGGAGTATCCGGCAAGGGCCTCTGTCCCGAAGCTATTGACCACGGACTGCACGAGCATCATGCCTATCGATACCGTTGACTGCTGCAGTATGGATGGGATGGCTATCCTTACCATCCCCTTGAGCTCTGCCAAGCTGAATATGCTAACCCTTTCCCCTGATAGCTTCCTTATCGCGCGCATGAGCACGATGAAGGAAAGGAGTGCGGATATCCCCTGCGAGAAAAGCGTTGCCCACGCCGCTCCCTTGACTCCCATTCCAAGCTCTATCACGCAATAGAGGTCAAGAACAACGTTGAGGGCGGATGAGAAGACCAGGAAGGCCAGCGGGATCGTGGATCTTCCCAGCGCGTTGAACATGGAGGAGAGCACGTTGTACATGAAGAGGAACGGAAGGCCCAGGAAATATATGCCGAGGTAGTCCGTTGCCATATCAAGGATATCCTCAGGCGTGTTGAGCAGCACCATGATCTCCCGGCTCATCACGAGTCCAAGGAGCCCAAGCAGGACGCTGATTGCCAGGAATGCCAGCAGGGCGGTATATATGGCCCGCTTCATCTTGCCATACTCTCCACCGCCGAAATACCTGGCGACGATCATCGATGATCCGACACCTCCACCGATTGCTATGCATATGAATATGTTGGTCAGGGAATATGATGCGCCGACCGCGGCAAGAGCTGCAGATGAGACGAAGCGTCCTACTATCGCGGTATCGGCCATGGTGTAAAGCTGCTGGAATAGATTGCCCAGTATCATTGGGAAGGCCAGGATCAGGAGAGCCTTCCATGGCTTGTATGTCAGGAGATAGGTGTTTTGCATAGAGTGAAGGATATTGCGGGCCTCAAGCGAGGTCAATGGATAGAAAATGCATCGATTGTCACACTGTCTAATCCAAAATCATACATAAAAGAGAGGTCCCTGATGGATCTTCGAAGACAACGTAAAAATTTTTTCAAGAATAAGTCCTTTGACTGAAGGGAGATGCGAGAGGAAGGTTGGAAAAAGCGCGAAAAAGTTCGGGAAAGGGGTTTACAAGGAGGGCGGAAGCGTGGAGAATACTGCCTCGGTGCTTGAGAGGGCGCAGCGCTCTCCGCAGGCGCTTGACAGAGGAGGCCGGAAGGCCTAGGATGTCATGGCATCCCCGATAAGGGGAGCGGTTCTTTGGGATCCTGAGCGAAGGGGAAGAGAGAGAAAGAGTAGAGGCAAGGGAGCCTC
>CALXLT010000012.1 GCA_944389275.1 uncultured Spirochaetaceae bacterium | reverse complement strand
CGGTCTTCTCGCAGTATGCCACATGGCGGAGCTTGCCGTTCTCGAAGACGCTCTTCATCTTGATAGCGCCACCCCATCTGCTCATAAGAACCTTAGCACCTTCACGATGTGCGTTCTTTGATACGTTACCTGCCATATCGTAATCCTCCGGTCATTGGTTGAATATCCGATTGATGATACCCATAGAGACGGGCATTGTCAAACCATATCACTTATATCATTCTTTCCCTCTGCCTTACAAGATGCTGAAGTCCTTTTCCGACCACAGGATGGAAGGCAGAGGGCCAGGCAGCGCATGACACGCCGCCTGATCGTTATCAGAAGGACCTGAGGAGCGCCATGTGCTCCTTGGCCTTGGCTATCCTTTCCTTCGCCTCGGCCTTCTTGCCCTTCTCCTTCTCGATCGCCTCAGGCTTCGCGTGCGAGATGAAGTTCTCGTTCGAAAGCTTCTTCTCCGAAGCCTCAAGAAGCGCGTTGGCCTTGCCAAGCTCAGCCTCAAGCCTCTTCATTTCCGCGTCGATATCTATAGCGTCACGCACGAAGACGAAAGCCTCGAAGCCAACCGAGGAGACTGGGAACGCGCCGCTCACATCCTCCTTGCCTTCCGTGTCGATGATCACGGCAGAGGCGCCCATGAACGTGGAGAGAAGAGCTGCCTCAGCCTCAAGGAACTCGGCATTCCTGCCCTTCTCAAGCCTGACGACGACCTTGAGCTTCTTCTCCGGTCCGATCTGGAGATTTGCGCGCGCGGCTCTCACGACTCTCGCGCACTCCTGCAGAAGCGATGCAAGCGCCTCGCTCTCAGGATCGGAGAGAGCCTCATCATATAGCGGATATGGAGCGACGATCACATCGCCCTTATGGTTAGGAAGCTTCTGGTAGATCTCCTCCGTGAGGAATGAGAGGAATGGATGCATCAGCCTCATGCTCTTCTCGAGGATATCCATGAGGATGGATACAGCCTGATCCTTCTCCTCATCGCTTCCATGCATGAGCCTAGGCTTTGACGCCTCGATATACCAGTCGCAGAAGTCATTCCAGAAGAACGAGAAGATAGCCTGTGCCGCCTCGTTGAAGCGGTAGCTGGCCATGGCCTCGCTGATGGTCTTCGCGGCCTTGTTGAACGATGAGTAGATCCAGCGATCCATTATCGTCAGGCGGCTGCGGTCAATCTCTACAAGATTCCTTCCCTCGATATTCATCAGGAGGTATCTCGTGGCGTTCCAGATCTTGTTGGCGAACCTGGAGCCAAGGCGGAACGACTCCATATCGATCATGACATCCTGCCCCTGCGCCGCGAGGTAGCAGAGAGTGAACTTCATGGCGTCAGCTCCGAAGCGGTCGATGACCTCCAGCGGGTCGATTCCGTTGCCAAGGGACTTGGACATCTTTCTGCCCTTTATGTCGCGGACAAGGCCTGTTATGACGATATCATGGAACGGCGCGCGGCCCAGGAACTCCTCAGATGCCATTATCATGCGGCTGATCCAGAAGAAGATGATATCATAGGCCGAGACAAGCGCGTTGGTCGGGAAGAAGCGCTCAAGATCCGGCGTCTTCTCAGGCCAGCCAAGCGTGGAGAACGGCCAGAGCCATGAGGAGAACCATGTGTCAAGGACATCGCTGTCCTGCTCAAGATGGTGCGAATGGCACTTCGGACACTCCGTTGGATCGGTGCGGGAGACGATCATCTCACCGCAGTCCTGACAGTACCAGACAGGAATCCTATGGCCCCACCAGAGCTGGCGGGATATGCACCAGTCGCGGATGTTCTCCATCCAGTGCGCGTATGTGTTCTCCCATCTCTTCGGGTAGAACTCGATATCACCGTTCTTCCATGCAGCGAGGGCCTTGTCGGCAAGGCTTCTCATGGAGACGAACCACTGCTCGGAAAGATAAGGCTCGACTGTGGTGTGGCACCTGTAGCAGTGGCCTACATCGTGGGCATGGTCCGTGACCTTCACGAGGTATCCGCCCTTCTCAAGGTCCTCAACGACAAGCTTCCTTGCATCCTCAGCCATCATTCCCCTGTATTTCTCAGGTACATTCTCATTGAGCGTGCCATCCGGGTTGAGGAGGTTGATAGCCTCGAGATCGTGCCTCTTGCCGCACTCGAAGTCATTCGGGTCATGAGCCGGGGTGATCTTCACCATTCCGGTTCCGAACGCCATATCCACAAAGCGGTCTGTGATGATAGGAATGCGCCTGTCAGTTAGCGGAAGCAGAAGCTCCTTCCCAACGATATCCTTATATCTCTCATCATCAGGATTGACGGCAACGGCGGTGTCTCCGAACATCGTCTCCGGACGAGTCGTGGCAACCGTTATATAGCCAGAGCCATCCGCGTATGGATACCTGACGTCATAAAGCTTTCCAGGCACGTTCTCATACTCGACCTCATCGTCAGCAAGGGCCGTGCCGCACTTCGGGCAGTAATTGACAAGATACTTTCCCTTGTAGATGAGGCCACGCTCGTAAAGCGTGACGAAAGCCTCGCGCACTGCGCGGGAAAGACCTTCATCCATCGTGAACCTCTCATGCTCCCAATCGCATGAGCAGCCCATCTTCTCAAGCTGGCCCTTTATTATGTCGTGATGCTTCTCCTTGACGCTCCATGTGCGCTCAAGGAACTTCTCGCGTCCAAGGGCCTGCCTTCTAAGCCCTTCCTTCTGGAGCTGCCTCTCGACGACGTTCTGCGTCGCGATCCCCGCGTGGTCCGTTCCCGGCACCCAGAGGGTCGGACGGCCAAGCATGCGGTAATAGCGGACGATTATATCCTGCAGGCTGTTATTGAGCGCGTGGCCCATGTGGAGGATACCAGTGACATTCGGTGGCGGCATTACGACTGAGAAATGCTCCTTATCGGAAGAAGAGGGACCGAACTCGCCCTTATCCTTCCATTCCTTGTATATGCGATCCTCGAAATCCTTTGGATCATATGTCCTGGACAACTCGACTGCCTTCATTGAAAACACCTCCGAACCAATTGCGGATTCTATCAGAAAGAGATATGCGATGAAAGCACCTGAGGCATTTCTGCCCCCTTGATAGGCAAAGTTGGCCGATTGCACTCTCTTTATTCTGCAAAGCCGGGATTTATAAGGTATAATCTTCAGAAAAAGAGGAGATTTTCCATGAAAAAGATTTTATTCGCAGCCTCCGAGTGCGTTCCATTCGTAAAGACAGGGGGGCTTGCGGATGTCGTAGGCAGCCTTCCGCAGGCTTTTGACAAGAATGAGTTCGATATCAGGGTGATAATCCCCTGCTACCATGCCATAAAGCCCGAGTGGAGAGAGAAGATGGAAACCATCTACTACTTCCAGATGGACAACAGGATCTACGTCGGGGTGAAGAAGCTGGAGCATGACGGCATAACATATTACTTCATCGATAACGAGCAGTATTTTTCAGGGATAGTCCCCTACTATGATATGTTCCAGGACCTGGAGAGATTCGCCTATTTCTCAAAGGCTGTCCTCTCCGCCCTTCCCCTCATAGGCTTCCGCCCGGATATCATCCACTGCCACGACTGGCAGACAGCGCTCATACCTGTATACCTCAATACGTTCTTCCAGGGAGACCAGTTCTTCCGCGGCATACGCACGGTCTTCACGATCCACAATATAAGGTTCAAGGGGGAATGGGACGTGGGCCACATCAAATGGGTGTCCGGACTGCCGTATGAGTGCTTTGATCCAGGCCTCCTTGTCAGCCCGTATCAGGACAGGTCCATCCCTCGCGACGACTGGAACTGCACGATGATGCGCGGCGCCCTTGTCTACTCAGACTACATAACGACTGTCAGCAACAGCTATGCGGCTGAGATACAGACCCCATCATTCGGAGAAGGCCTTGATGATATCCTCAAGTGGCGCCACGAAAGGCTTTGGGGCATAATCAACGGCATAGACTACAAGGTCTGGGATCCGAAGACCGACAAGAAGATTGCGAACAACTACGGGCTTACCGACTTCACGTCGAAGAGGAAGAAGAACAAGGCCGCTCTGCAGAAGGATCTGGGACTTCCTGTCAACGACAAGGTATTCACGCTCGCGGTTGTCTCAAGGCTCACGAACCAGAAGGGCCTTGACCTCATCGACCAGGTGATGGACAGGATGTGCGGCATGGATATCAACCTCGTGGTCCTTGGCACGGGAGATGAGTACTACGAGAACATGTTCAGGTACTATCAGGGGAAGTATCCAGGGAAGATCGCGGCCTGTATCACCTACTCCGATGACCTTGCGCACAGGATCTACTCCTCATGCGACGCTATCCTCGTTCCATCCGCTTTCGAACCATGCGGCCTCACGCAGCTTATAGCGCTCCGCTATGGCATGGTGCCTATCGTGCATGAGATCGGAGGGCTGAGAGACACAGTGAAGCCTTTCAACGAGTTCGAGGACAAGGGCACTGGCTTCTCATTCTACAACTACAGCGCGGATGAGCTCTTGGATAGGATCAGGCATGCCTATTACATCTTCAACGAGAAGAAGGATCTCTGGAAGCACCTGCAGAAGAGAGGCATGTCCGAGGACTGGTCATGGAAGAAGTCCATGGAGATCTACAAGGATCTCTACTCAAGGATGTGAGCATGTTCTTCGCGTTCATCATGATGGGCCCTTTCGGCAAGGCTGACAGGGCCATCATCAAGGAGGAGAACGCCGTGATAGGCGTCTCCTCCATAGATGAAGCTGTTAAAGAAGCGAAGGAGCTGCAGAGGCAAGGCGTGAAGGCTATCGAGCTCTGCGGCGCTTTCGGAGAGGAAGGTGCAAGGCGGATTATAGAGGCAACGGATCACAAGGTGGCTGTTGGCTTCGTTACCCATTTCCCTGAAGATGACGATCTTTTCAGGAAAGTCTGGGGCTGATGCGGATAGCGCTGCTGCAGATCGCGCCAACAGGATCGCTGGAGGGAAATCTCAGGAAAGGCCTTGATTGCTGCCGCAAAGCCAAGGCCCTTTCTGCTGATATAGCCCTTTTCCCTGAAATGTGGAGCAATGGATACGATATCTATTCCCGCCCACCTGAAGTCTGGATGAATGACGCTATAGATGCAGATCATCCTTTCGTGTCATCTTTCGTAGAAGAAGCAAGAGAGCTCGGGATGGCTATAGGCATCACGCTGCTTGAGAAGACAGATGAAGGCGTGCGAAACTCATTCATCCTCTTTGACAGGCATGGGGAAAGAAAGCTTCTCTACGCGAAGGTCCATACCTGTGATTTCGGGGCCGAGCGTAGTCTCACTCCTGGCAATGATTTCCACGTCGCTGACATAGACACAAAGGAAGGCATGGTGAAGGTTGGAGCCATGATCTGCTATGACAGGGAAATGCCAGAGAGCTCCAGGATACTGATGCTGAGAGGAGCGGAAGTCATCCTTGTTCCCAACGCGTGCCCAATGGAGATAAACAGGCTATCACAGCTAAGGGCAAGGGCTTTTGAGAACATGGTGGCTATCGCGACATGCAACTATCCGTCCTCTGTCCCTGACTGCAACGGCCACTCCACCCTATTTGATGGCGTTGCCTATCTTCCAGATACCCCTGTATCCAGGGACACATGTATCCTTGAAGCTGATGAAAGCGAGGGCCTATTCATCGCCGACCTGAATCTAAAAGAGCTCAGGCAGTACAGAAAGACAGAAGTACACGGAAATGCGTACAGACGTCCCGAGCTTTATAAGGACATCATCAAGACGACAATCGAGGAGCCTTTTATACGAAGTGATCGGCGATAAACTCCGCAGAGAACTCTATAGCTGAGCACGTGAGCCCTTCACAGAGATGTGGAGGGTTATCTGGAGAGAAGCCTTCAGGCCTCAGCTCTGAGCACCGAAGAGAGCCGAAGTGGCTCTCAAACGAAGAAGCAAACTCATAGCAAAGCGCGACAGCCTCTTTCTTGCTCTTACCAGCCTTTCCAGCTTCTATACCGATGAACATCAGCGTACCCTCCACAAGACCGCATTGGGCCCTGTATCCGCCAGCTCCATGCAGCCCTATAGCGGCATCCAAAGTCTGATCTTCAAGCTCTATGCCAAAGATATGGGAAAGAATACGTAGGGTTGTACGCGCGCAGTTCTCGTCAATCCCCCAATAGAGGTCATGGACAGTCTTTCTGATGTATTCATAATCAATCATAGAGCCTTCTCCAAAAGCACAAGGCCAACGCCAGGAATACCGTTGAAGACAGTCGGCACGATCCCTATCTCCTTATAGCCGAGCTTCACGTACATGGCACGCGCGCGGCTATTGCGTTCATTGGTATCCATACGAAGATATCTGCAACCATGGGAGAGAGCATAGTCCTCATAGAACTGCACGAATCTCCTTCCATAACCTTTGCCTGCCGTCCTTGGGGATATCACAAGGGTATGGAGGACCATGACCTCATCATCAGACGCTGCAAAGCTCCAAGGGGCGCCAGCATAGACATCCACCTGTCTTTGGTTGATGATCGCGGCCCCGATGATCTTGCCATCTTCCTCAACCACGAAAAGCTCACCGTCAGCAAGAGCCTTACGCGCGGTGTTCTCTGTGGGATACACACCCCGCTCCCATCCGATTACAGCCCGTCCGCTCTCCTCTTCCGTGTGGATATCATCATAGAGATCAGACACTCCAGGAATGTCGCTCTCTGTCGCGTTTCTTATCATAGGATGAGGATAATCCAGTGCAATATGGCCTTACAAGCAATCACTCTGTGAATTTATCACCTTTACTCAGATGCTCGCAGATTTCCTTCAGATAACCATTCTGCTCCTCAAGCAGCTTGATACGTTTATTCACCTTGTAATACCAGCAGAAAAGCTCCCTGAGAACAAAGAAGAGAACTATAGCAGCAACAACAATAAGGATTATGACAAGAACTTCCTCATCCATAGGACCACCCCTTTTTGATAATCAGATACCTACTATATATCTGTCTATCAAGGACTTGTCATCCCAAGAAAATCTAATTATATCATTATTGTCCATTGCCTCATCAATTGCTTTCAGTTTTACTGATCTAGGATAGTTCTCTAGTACATACAAAGATCTGTCATATGATGATAATTCTCCGGCTCTAGCATCATCCCATTTATACATAATTGCATACTTGTAATTGAGGTTATTCTCTGAAAGCAAATCGACGATACAGCCATTCGCCATTCTGTAATTAAACGAATGACTAAACCCCTTTGCGCCTTTGTATTCAGGTTCCTCCTCATATACACAATCCTTGGATCTAAAATAAGAGGATACTGTGAATCTAAATCTCACATGATTATTAGATACAAAGCCTTGAGTACCATAGGCAACAAAATCAATATGAGAAATAGCCTGAAGGAAATAAAGTAATTTACGTCCAAGCTCGTCAAGTGAACACTCAAGGTAGAATTCAGAAATGTCATTATCAAAAGAACATTGAAGATTATTTTTTATTGTATCAATGATAATGCTGTTCTTTGAATCTGAACCAGGAATATAGGTTATTCCAGCAAGTTCTAAATCCTGATAAACATACCCACAATCTGAGATTCTACATCTATTATTTGCAACCTCTACCCTTACAGACATCCAATCATTTAAACGATCAAGAATCGGCAGAGTAACATGATAAACCCCATCTCTCTTGGATGTCACAATACTCATGTTGAAATAAGCATCACAAAGTTCTTTTATGGGATTTATCATACAAGCTCCTCTTGGAATATTACACTATCGTTACTTATGTTGCACTCATTAAGATACATTTTAACAATAGAAACTATACTGTACGTATCAAGATAATCTGGAATCTTCACGGCAACTGATGATTTGTTGAATCGATCAAAACAATGCATATGACTTCCAAATATTTCCGTACCATCAGGATTTGTATGAGTTTGGCCCTTTCCTAGATCCCATCTGTATAAAACCGTATTTGAACTCCTACTCACAAGAGTCAAGGAGTATCCATCTGGGCCATCTTCTGTAGCGTGATAAATATCATGCATAAATTTCTCAGTTCTGAAATTAATATCATGTGGATCAGCAATAACGTTATAACGTTTTTTCTGATGGTATCCAGGAATAATATATGTGAGGAATTCGCCATTGGAAGCATGTTCAAAGAACTTTGGAAGTTCCATTAGCCTCTCATAAAGCTCATTTTCCAATTGATTCATCTTAACTGTATTATCACTATTTTTCATAAGAAATCCTTACTACAATCATAGTATAGTCCGAACAGTCAATTCTTAGTAAAGCAATGGGCTTCACCCGCACAAGCTAAGGCGAAGCCCCATCAAAGATTAAATCCAAAAGACCAGGAAACAACATTTCCAAGTCAAATGTCCTCTTTCAATAAGGACCCAGCATTCCTGCTGAGCCCAAAAGCATAAAATATTCCGGAAGAGATACTCTCTTCTTCCCTAATTCATCTGGACGGCAGTCATCTCTCCGCCCCTGTACGCCCAGGATGTGTCCCCTGAAGCATACTTGCGCCTGTAGTCCCTCACGGTATAGGTGTTGAGTCCCGTAATAGTTGCAGTGCTCTTATACCCATGGCCTTGTTCGAAGAGCTCCAGGCATTCAAGCTTCTTCTCGCTGGAGATCCTAGGACGTGCTATGGATTTCTCTTCCATCTACACCCTCCCAGGATGTTGGAGGCCGGATATAATCCGGCTCTCCGTACCTAAGTTTCCAAAACTCGGGAATAATCCTTTAGTTTGAAGCAGGAAGCGTGAAAGTGATTCCCTCGATATTTGCCCTGCCAGTAAGATCTGCCTGTGCAAATCCTGTTACAGAGATAGCTGTAACATCCGAGCTATCATCAGCATCAACTGTAACTGTGCAATTTGAGAGTTTTTCAGCCTTCACAGGATAATCCTCATCAGAAACGACATCGATTACATAATCACCACCTGCAAGTGTGCAGTTTCCTGTAACCACAAGATTAGAAAGCGCCACGCTAGTCTGTCCTTTCGTACGCTCACCATCAAATGTAAATGTAAGTGTTCCAGTTATGGTCTTATCTGTTGTGAACTCATAATCATCCGCTGTAACAGTAAGAACAACAGTGCTCTCTTCCTTGGTTTCAGTCGCTGCTCCAGCATTGTTTGCGATAGTTGCAGTAAGTCCTTCGACCTTATCAGTAGAGAACAAAACCTTATCAAGATCACCACCAGAGGCAAGTGCGGTTCCAAAAGCAGTCTTAAGAGCAACAAGGTAATCAGTCTTTGCGACATTCTCTACAAAAGTCTTTGAACTAGCTTTTCCATTAAGAACCGTTGAAAGAACAGATACAAGACCATCACTGAATGTCTTCGTCTCAAGCACATCATTTACATTCTGATCTGCTGAAGTAGCAATAACAACAGGCATTGTAACCGTTGCAGTCTGATCCGGGAGCGGGGCATAAATAGTTGCAGTCTCACTATCTACCGCATAACTCCAAGATGATCCATCAGCCTTAATTTTCTCTACAACTATTCCAGAAACAGGAGCTGTTACAGAGAAAGATACTGTCTGATAATCTTCCTCATCAAAAATCTGAAGATCTGTTGCAGATACGGTATAGTCATCAACATTGAGTGTACCGTCAGCCTTATCTGCAGCAGAAGGAGCCTTATACTGACCAGAAAGAACAACAGAAACAGTACCTACAATGTTTCCGCCAGCAGGATATGACTTTGTGATAGTAAGCTTACCATCAGCAAATGACGCATTATACTTATCTGCACCTTCAATGATTCCCTTAATATCAATTGGTGCCTTTCCGTCATCTACTGTGGAATAGAACCAATTCGCAAGAGATGCAGCAGCAGATCTCAGCTGAGTTGCTTCAGATACTGGTGTGGATGTTGTTGTATCCGTGTCAGCAGGATTGCCCGTGCTGTTGTCACATGCCGCGAAACCGAACAATACGGCTACGCAAAGCATAGCAATAATGAATTTCTTCATAATTTCCAAAATCCTCCGAAATCAATTTTTGATACACTAAGGCTACCCCCCCCCAGTACATATTTGTCAAGTACTTTTTGAACTTTTTACAGAAATTGAATCTAATTTAAATTTGAGATTATCTTGTTGTATTTTAAATATATAGATTACTGATTTATATTCGCTGTAACCTTTTTGAAACTATTTTGTTATATGCGATTTCCAAATGATAAACGGTAGGATAATCATTAATATCTTGGCGATTAACCGCTGTTTTCCGTCTTAATCACCAATAAATGAAAGATTATGAGCCCCGCTTTCGCGAGGCTCTGCGTTGATTTACTTGTTTGTGTACGCGTCTATGAGGCGCCTGTTCGTGAAATAGTCTATCTGCATCGCTGAGCGAACATCGGAAAGGACTGACGCGGCCTTCTTCTCCGCAGCCTCAGAGCCGCTCTTGAGGATGTCGTAGACATCATCGATGCGCTTCTCCCACTCTTCCCTGCGTGTCCTTATCGGAGTGAGCTCCGCTTTGAGGACGGAAAGGAGGAATTTCTTGACCTTCACGTCGCCAAGCCCGCCACGCCTATAGTGATCCTTGAGCTCATCAAGCGATGAGTAGTCAGGAAGGAACTCCTCTATGTATTCAGGACGGCAGAACGCGTCAAGATACATGAATACAGGGTTGCCCTCGACCTGGCCCGGATCCTCCACGCGGAGATGGTTCGGATCGGTGTACATGGACATCACCTTCTTCTTGAGGTCCGCCTCGCTTTCAGAGAGGTATATGCAGTTGCCAAGCGACTTCGACATCTTCGCCTTGCCGTCAATGCCAGGAAGGCGGAGGCAGGCAGCGTTTGACGGAAGCACCGCGTTAGGCTCCGTGAGCGTCTCGCCATAAACGGAGTTGAACTTATGGACGATCTCCCTGCACTGCTCGATCATCGGAAGCTGGTCCTCTCCCACAGGAACATGAGTTGCCCTGAATGCGGTGATGTCAGCAGCCTGGCTTATCGGATAGCAGAAGAAGCCGACAGGGATGGACGCCTCGAAGTTGCGCATCTGGATCTCAGCCTTAACAGTTGGGTTGCGCTGCACGCGGGCAACGGTGACAAGATTCATATAGTAGAACGTGAGCTCGGTAAGCTCCGGGACCATCGACTGGATGAAGATCGTCGCCTTTTCCGGGTCGATGCCAGCCGCGAGGTAATCCAGCGCCACCTCCATGATATTGCTCCTGACCTTCTCAGGATGCTCCGCGTTATCCGTAAGGGCCTGGGCATCGGCGATCATTATATTGATCTCGTCGAACTCGCCTGAGTTCTGAAGCCTTACCCTTTCCCTGAGAGAGCCAACAAGATGGCCTACATGAAGCCTGCCAGTGGGCCTATCGCCTGTGAGGATTATCCTGCTCATTCCTTCGATCCCTCGCTTTTTGCCTTATGATCAGTGCAATAGTAGCCTGAGCCATGATACTCAACGGCAGGAGCGCCCGAGAAGACGCGCTCTGCCTCTCCCTTGCAATCCGGACAGATATCGTGATCGGCATCCTCCGAGAATCCCTTGATCACCTCATATCTCTTCCCGCACTTGCTGCATTTGAATTCATATAGCGGCATATCAGAAAACCTCCAGCCGTGAGAGGATGCCCCTCACAGACTCTGCATCAATATCTATTCCCGCGAGGATGACCTTATCGCCATCCTGCGTGTAATAGGAAGAGAGGGCTGCGAAATCAGGACGCTCGCCCCTTTCCCTTATGCTTTTCAGCAATTCATTCCTCAGTACCGTCACGAGAGCCCTCGCAGAAGAGGAGCTATCCATATCGATCCATCCGGAAAGGACAAGCCCATCCCCCTTCTCGTCAAAGAGGAAGACCATCTCATCGATGTTGTCCGCGACATCCTCGGTTATGCCGATACCCATCCCTACGGCAGCCTCCGCGCTACGCGTATAGAGCGCCGCGAGCGATGACTCCATCAGGGCGGATGTCACTGGGGATATCACGGCACGCCTGTCATCTATAAGCCTAGACTGCGCATCCCTGTAGCTCTCTGATGAGAAGAGAAGCACTCCAGAGACAGGGACCGCGGCCTCAAGGCCTGATGAGCGGCTCCGGTAGTATCTGTCATCCTCATCCATAAGCTTCCAGTCAGGGTTCCAGGCAAGGGCCGCGTCGACTATCGCGTAGCCGAAGTTACCTTCCAGGGCGCCGTAGACAGAACGGCCTATGGATACTGATATGCGATCAGACCTATCTATGAGCACCGATGAGGGAAGAAGGGACGAGAGAGCCCCTTCCTTCACGCGCCTGGCATCTATCGTGACCACCACGTCGCCATCCCCTCCCATGGAGGAGAAGAGAGCCTCCTCCTTGAATGGGGACTGGTAGACGCAGGATGCGAGAAGCAATGCCGTGAGGGCTATGAGGAGGAACTTCCTCATGCCTTCTCCACCAGCACCTTCACATTCTCTTCAGCGATCTCCGCGTCGCTTCCCTCGGAGCATCCGAAGGAAAGGGAATCCGCGAGGGTCTCCTCAGAGATATAAGAGCCGAACGCATCCACGGCTTCCTTTATGAAATCGCTTCCTCCGATCGAGAGCCTGATGTGATCAGCCACGTCGAAGTCCTTCTCCTTCCTCTCCGTCTGCACGAAGCGGACGATATCGCGGGCGATGCCCTCAAGGAGGAGATCATGGGTGATCTCAGTATCGTAGCCGACAGTCACAGCACCGTCATTGAGGACCTTAACATGCTCCTTCTCGCTTCTCTGGACGACAAGATCGCCCTCACTGACCATGATCTCGCCAGCGGAGTACTCGATGCGCCTTGCATTGCCCTCGAGGATATCAGCGATCTCTGCGGAAGTGAGGTCCTGGATGACCGCGGCGACCTCCTTCATGCTCTTGCCGAGCTTCGAGCCAAGGACCTTGAAGTTCGCCTTGGCGCTATAGGAGACGATATCGCTCTCATCCGCGCGGATGTCGACATTCTTGACATTGAGCTCCTCGGAGATGATCGACGAGTAAGCCGAGAGGATCTCCCTGTCCCTTTCGCTCCTGTCGACGATGACAAGGCGGGAAAGAGGCTGGCGGATCTTGATGTTGGATGATGAGCGGAGCGCGCGGCCCATCGCGATCGTCTTCATCGCGAGGCTCATCTCCTCCTCAAGCTTCTCATCCCTCTCATCTGCGTTGTACTCAGGGTAGTCGCAGAGATGCACGGACTCCGGCATGCCTGAGGTGCGGAGGTTGAGATAGATCTCCTCGGTGATGAACGGGACGATAGGAGCGGCGGTCTTCACGAATGTCATGAGAACGCGGTAGAGGGTGTCATAGGCCTCCTTCTTATCGTTGTCGTTCTCGCTCTTCCAGAACCTTCTCCTTGACCTTCTGATGTACCAGTTGTTCAGGTCATCGATGAACGCGACAAGATGCGACGTGACAGCCTGGATATCATAGCTCTCGAAGCCCTCAGTCACTTCCTTCACGAAGCGGTTGAGAGCGGAGATGATCCACCTGTCAAGCTGATTGGAAAGCTTTGAGTACTCAGTCGCGGATGGCGTGTATCCATCGATATTCGCATAGGTCACGAAGAATGAGTAAGCGTTCCAGAGCGGAATCATGAGGCTCTTGAGCACGTCCTTCACGATCTCATCGCTGAACTTGAGGTCATCAGCCTTCACGACCGTGGAATTGACAAGGGCGAAGCGGAGGGCATCCGCGCCGTACTTGTTGATGATGTCCATCGGGTCGGTGTAGTTGCGTGCGCTCTTGCTCATCTTCTTCCCGTCAGCGGCAAGCACGAGGCCTGAGACTATGCAGTGCTCGAACGCGGGCTTTCCAAAGAGTGCCGCGGCGAGGACAGTGAGGGAATAGAACCATCCACGTGTCTGGTCAAGGCCCTCGTTGATGAAGTCCGCGGGGAAGATGTTCTGGAACTTCTCCTTGTTCTCGAACGGATAGTGCTCCTCAGCGTATGGCATGGAGCCGGACTCGAACCAGCAGTCGAGGATATCAGGGATACGCCTCATCGTGCCCTTTCCGTCCGGGGATGGCCATGTAAGCTCATCGACATACTGCTTATGAAGGTCATCCACCTTCTTGCCGCACTTCTCCTCAAGCTCCGCAACCGAGCCGATGACCTCGATATAGTCAGAGCCATCGCACTTCCACACCGGTATCGGGTTGCCCCAGAACCTGTTGCGGCTGATAGCCCAGTCACGCGCGCCCTCAAGCCACTTTCCGAAGCGACCGTGCTTTATATGCTCAGGCACCCATGTTATCTGCTCATTGCACTCGAGCATCGTCTCCTTGATCTTCTGCACGTTGACGAACCAGCAGCTCATAGCGCGGTAGATCAGAGGCATCTTCGTGCGATAGCAGAACGGATAGGCATGGAGATAGTTCTCCCTCTTTACAAGCTTGCCATGGTCCTTGAGCCACTGTATGACGCCCTTGTCAGCATCCTTGACGAAAAGGCCTTTGAAGTCAGGGACCTCATCTGTGAAGCGGCACTCGGCATCGATCGGGCATACGACAGGGATTCCCGTACCCTTGAGCACGTTGTAGTCATCCTCACCGAAGCCAGGAGCGGTATGGACTATGCCGCAGCCATCCTCGGTCGTGACGTAATCGCCGCAGACCACGACGAACGCGCCCTGCTTCTTCAGGTCCGCAAAGTATGGGAATAGAGGCTCATATGTCCTGCCCTTGAGCTCAGAGCCCTTCATCCTTGCTACGATCTTCGCGCCCTTCCCGTCCTTGTAGTACTTCCCGATAAGGTTCTCGGCAAGGTAGTAATAGTCACCGCTCTCCTCATCAAGCACCTTCACGTAGTCGATATCAGGACCGACCGCGAGAGCGAGGTTCGAAGGAAGCGTCCAAGGCGTCGTAGTCCATGCCAGGAAGTATGTGTTCTCCTCACCATCGGCCTTGAAGCGGATCGTGACGGCAGGATCCGTGACATCCTTATAGCCACCGAGGCTGACCTCCATGTTCGAAAGCGGGGACGCGAGAAGCGGGGAATAAGGAAGGATGTTATAGCCTTCGTAGATAAGGCCCTTGTCATAGAGAGTCTTGAAAGCCCACCATACGGACTCCATGTAATCCTTGTCCATGGTCCTGTAGCCATGGTCAAAGTCAACCCAGCGTCCCATGCGGGAGATCGTGTGCTTCCACTCGTTGGTATAGCGCAGGACGATCGAGCGGCATGCGTCATTGAACTTCGCCACGCCATACTCCTGAACCGCGAAGTATCCCTTGATGCCGAGCGTCTTCTCGACCTCAGCCTCGACAGGAAGGCCATGGCAGTCCCATCCAAACCTCCTGACAACCCTCTTGCCCTTCATCGCCTGATAGCGTGGTATGGCATCCTTGATCGTTCCCGGTACGAAATGGCCGAAGTGAGGCAGTCCCGTCGCGAACGGAGGGCCATCATAGAACACGTACTCGTTATCAGCAGGCCTCTGCTCGATTGACTTGCTGCATATATCCTTCTCTTCCCAGAATCTGAGGATATCTTCTTCCATCTTAGGGAATTCGACTTTGTTGTTTACAGGTTTGAACATCGTATGACTCCTACCGCATCAATATATCCAAAAACAAGGTGTCGATTCAACATGATTGATTTGATATCATAGCGATATGCGCTTCAATCCAGATCCTATCCTGAAGGAATTCGCCGAGGCCTTCACGAAGAACGGCTACACCCTGTATCTTGTCGGGGGAGCGGTGCGTGATTTCCTCCTTGGCAAGGAGAACCATGACTATGACTTCACCACCGACGCGGAGCCGCAGGAGGTGAAGAGGATGTTCAGGCGCACCATCGATACAGGCATAAAGCACGGCACCGTCACCGTCATCTTCCAGAAGCGTCACTTCGAGGTCACGACATTCCGAACCGAGGGCGACTACCGCGATAGCCGCCATCCCGATTCAGTTACCTTCGTCAAGAGCCTCGAGGAGGACCTGAAGAGACGGGATTTCACGATAAACGCCATGGCAGTCAGCCTCCCGGATGGCAAAGTCATAGACCTGCACGACGGCAAGAAGGACCTAAGGAAGCGCCTCATAAGGGCCATCGGCGACCCGGAGGAACGATTTGAGGAGGACGCGCTCCGCATGATGCGCGCGTGCCGCTTCTCGTCCCAGCTCGGCTTTACGATCGAGAAGGAGACGCTCCTGGCAATGGGCAGGCTAGCCCATACGATACAGAAGGTCTCTGCAGAGAGGATAAAGGAGGAGCTCTTCCGCCTAATAGACGGCAAGGAGCCACGGAAGGGGCTTGAGGCAATGCGTGTCACGGGGCTGATGGATGAGATCCTTCCAGAGCTTTCCCGGACATATGGCTTCAGACAGGGAGGAATGCATAAAGAGGATCTCTATGAGCACCTCGTCCTTGCCCTGGAGGCTGCTGAGGAGCACCGCTACCCTATCTCTGTCAAGCTTGCCGCCCTCTTTCATGATATAGGGAAGGTGACGACACGCGCGGATGGCGATAAGCGTGAGTACACCTTCTACGGCCATGACAGGGAAAGCGCGGAGATGGTTGATAGGATATTCAGGAGACTGAAGACATCCAACGAGGAGAGGGAGTGCGTGGAGCACCTTGTGGAGAACCACATGTTCTCCTATTCCCCTGATTGGACGGACAGCGCCGTGCGCCGCTTCATACGCCGCGTGGGCATCGATTCGATCAATCCGCTATTCCAGCTTCGTGTCGCTGACATCCTCGCAACTACCGGACACAGGGCAGATCCGACGATGCTTCTGGCGTTTTCTGACCGCATAAACGCGGAGCTTGATAAGGAGAACGCCCTCTCGCTCAAGGACCTGAAGATAGACGGGAAAAGGCTCATTGGGCTTGGGATAGCAAAAGGCCCGATAATAGGAAAGATCCTCAACGCGCTTCTTGAAGAGGTCATCGAGGATCCTGGACTTAATAATGGGGAATATCTTGAGAAGCGGGCGATCAGCCTTTCTCAAGACCTATCGCGATAAGCGCCATGCGTGCGGCGGCCTGCTCAGCGCTCTTCTTGTTGCGCCCTTCAGCGGGCCCATATACCTTGGTGCCAAGCTCGACGGTCACAGAGAACACCTGGTCATGGTCCGGGCCGGTCTGGGAGACGAGCACATACTTCGGGACCTTTCCCCTTCTCTTCTGCAGATACTCCTGAAGCTCTGTCTTGTAATCCTTGTAGGAGAGCTTGTTCTCAAGGAACTTCTCGACCTGGCCCGGGATGAACGAAAGGACAAAGCGCCTTGCCGCCTCAAGCCCCTGATCAAGATAGAGGGCGGCTATCACAGCCTCCATGCAGTCCGCGAGTATTGCCTTCTTGAGGTTACCGCCCTGGCTCCGCTCTCCCCTTCCTATCAAGATGTAATCATTCACGCCGAGGCGGAGCGCGACCTCGGAGAGGCTCTCCTCTGATACCACCACGGCCTTTATCTTGGAGAACTCCCCCTCATGGAATCTGGTGAATGATGAGAAAAGGTACTCGGCGGTGATCATCCCGAGGACGCTGTCCCCAAGGAATTCAAGGCGCTCGTTGTTATCGGAAGCGCTCCTGCACTCATTCGAGTAGGATGTATGCGTGAAAGCTAGATTGAGAAGCCTTAGATCGCTGAACTTAAGGTCATTGGCCTTGAGAAAAGAAGAAAGCTCCCTCTGACGCTTCTCTGTAAGCAAGGGAGCCTTTGCAAGATAGGAAAGCAATTACTGCAGTTCCTTGGCAAGATAGCGGACAGCGTCTCCGACTGTCTCGAACTCGTTGGCCATATCATCGGAGATCGTGATTCCCGTCTCCTCCTCAATAGCATAGACAAGCTCATAAGTATCGAGGCTATCTGCTCCGAAATCCTTGCGGAAGCTGGCGTCCATAGTCACCTTCTCAGGAGCTACATTGAGCTTCTCGACAACAAGAGACTTAACTTTCTCGAATACTTCGTTCTCTGTCATTGCTTACTCCTCGTCCTTGACGATAACCGGCTTGCCGGCATAGTACCCGCACTTCGGGCATACGCGATGGGAAGGGATCAGGTTGCCGCATGTCTGGCACTCAGACAGGTTCGGTGCTGAAAGCTTCATGTTTGCAGCCTTTCTGGAAGCTGCCTTGGACTTGGATGTTTTATACTTAGGTGTTGCCATCTCTTACCTCTCTATTGAAATCAACCCTTACGGCGTTCCATATTATCAAATGGGGCCGCATGGCGTCAATAATCCGACAAATGACGATATGATATATATCTATTTCAGTCAAGTACCGCCAGCTTTATCCATCCCGGACTATATTCATGATATAGGTAGCAGAATGGATCATATGGCAATAGGATTCCCAGCACGGTTCAAGCTGGAAGGCAACGGGCAGTACAGCGTGTTCTTTCTCGGGAAAGGCATGGAAGGATGCATCACCTATGGAAGCGATATGGAAGAGGCAAAGCATAATGCGCAGGAAGCGCAGGATGGTTATCTCCGCTCGCTTTGCAGCCACAGGGAAAAGATACAGCCCCGCAAGCACGTGACGGCGAGGATATCATCACCTTCATGCCTTCCGATAGCGTTGTCCAGAAATGGCTTACGAGCAGATTGACTTGACGAACGAGAAGATGACCTGCATCGCGTTCTCGTTGTAGCCGCCTTCCGGGATTATCAGGTCAGCATACTCCTTGCATGGCTCTATGAAGCTGAAATGCCCGGGACGCACGACCTTGGTATACTGCTCGATGACGCTGTGCACTGTACGGCCGCGCTCCGAGATGTCCCTCTCGAGCCTCCTTATGAACCTTATGTCAGGCGGGGTATCGACATAGAGCTTGAGATCAAGCAGATCCCTTATCCTCTTATCGTAGAAGATCATGAGGCCATCTATTATTATGAGTTTCTCAGGCTGGACCTCCACGAACTCATCGAGGCGCCTGTGGTGCACGAAGTCATACTGAGGCATCATGCAGGGCTTCCCGTCCTTCAGGTCCTGGAGGTTCGAGAGCATGAGATCCATGTCAAACGCATCGGGATGATCGAAGTTATAGTCAGTGATGTTCTCATTCGAGATGAACGGGGCGCTCTTGTAATAGCTGTCCTGGCTTATAAGGACAGATGCAGGCTGTGCCTCCTTGATCCTGCGAACCACCGTGCTCTTTCCAGATCCCGATCCACCTGTTATCCCTATAAGCTTGACATCCATCACCTCACCTCCAGCCTGAACTCAGTCGTTGTCCTGTATGGCTTTCCGCTCTCGGAATAAGCCTGCGGGAAGCCTGGATTGTTAGGGGTATCCGGATAGCGCCCGGACTCGAAGCAGACACCGCTGAATGGCTCATGGTCCCCGGTGAGGAACTCCCCTGTGTAGACCTGGACGCCAGGCTCGGTGGTCCAGACCTCCATAGCGGCCTTATCGCCCTCCGCGCGGATACGCCCGCCATTCCCGATGCAGAACGTATTATCGTAAGCGCCGTTCCGTCTCTCCCCTATCGCGTGTGGAGCGCGGAAATCAAAGTCGGTGCCATCCACCGGGGCAACGCCTGTCGGGATAAGACGGCCATCAACGGCAACGTAGCTATCGGCAGGGACCGTGAGGACGTGATTCCTGACATCACTTCTCATCCCGTTGAGATTGAAATAGGAATGGTTCGTAACTGACACAGGGCACTTCTTGTCGCTTGCTACCGTGTAATCCAGAACAAGGGAGCCATCGGACGAGAGCAGATAGGTGACAGTGCACTCGTGGCTGCCAGGGAATCCTCCAAGGCCGGAGGGGGTCGACACGGAGAGCGTGACAGAGCTCTCGCCTATGCCGATGACTGACCACACTCGCTGCCCGAAGCAGGCGGAGCCTGAATGGAGGTTGTTGCCATTATTGTTCTTCTCGAGGATGTAGGTTTTGCCATCGAGCGTGAACGATCCATCCGCTATCCTATTGGCATAAGGGCCGACGACCTCACCCATGTAGCTGTCATCGCCTTCGTATTCCGCAAGGCTCTCATGGCTCAGGATGACATCCACATCATCGAAGCCGAATGAATGAAGGACCGCTCCGAACGTCAGGACCGAGAAATGGAAGCGTCCGTTCCTGAACGATATCCTCTCGACCTTCTCGCCTTTTCCCGTGAATCCGAAGACAGTCCTTTCCATCAGTCTCCCTCCTCTGTCTTGAGCACAGCAAGGAACGCGCTCTGCGGTATCTCGACATTGCCGACCATCTTCATGCGCTTCTTGCCTTCCTTCTGCTTCTCCAGAAGCTTCCTCTTTCGGGATATATCGCCGCCATAGCACTTCGCGGTGACATCCTTGCGGTATGCTGATACCGTCTCGCGGGAGATTATCTGCCCGCCGATGGCAGCCTGTATGGCGATCTTGAACTGCTGTCGAGGTATCTCGCTCTTGAGCCTCTCGCAGACCTGCCGTCCCCTAGTCTGCGCGTTCGCGCGGAAGACAAGCTGGGAAAGGGCATCTACCGGGTCGCCGTTCACAAGGATATCCATCCTCACGAGATCCGTAGGCTTATAGCCGATGACGCTGTAATCGAACGAGGCATAGCCGCGTGATATCGACTTGAGGCGGTCATAGAAGTCAAAGAGGACCTCGGCAAGCGGCATTTCGTATATAAGCTCGACACGCTTCTGGTCAAGGTAGTTCATGCCTGTCTGCACCCCACGCTTCTCAAGGCAGAGCGTGATTATCGGGCCGACATACTCTGTCGGGGTGATTATGTTCGCCTGTATGTACGGCTCCTCCGTCCTCTCGATCCTCATCACCTCAGGATACTCAAGAGGATTATTGATCTGCAGGACCTCACCGTTCTTCATATAGACGATATAACGTACGGACGGGGACGTGAAGACGATCGATAGATCGAATTCCCTCTCTATCCTCTCCTGTATGACCTCAAGATGGAGCATTCCCAGAAAGCCGCAGCGGAAGCCGAAGCCAAGGGCTGCCGAGTTATCCTTCTCATAGACAAGGGAGGCGTCATTGAGCTTCAGCCTCTCTATAGCCTCCTGCAGCTCCTCATAGTCGTTGGAATCCACAGGATAGATCGAGGAGAACACGACAGGCTTGACCTCCTTGAAGCCAGCCATAGGCTCATCTGCGGGATTGGCCTTGAGCGTAACGGTATCGCCCACGCGGATATCCGAGATGGTCTTGATGCCCGCTATGAAGTAACCGACATCACCTGCGGCAAGCTCAGGCTTCGAGACAAGCTGCAGCTGGAATATACCGGTATCCTCCACCTTGTACTCCGCGCCGGAGTGCATGAACACTATCTCGTCCCCCGGCTTGATGCGTCCTGAGAACAGGCGGCAGTGCACGATGACGCCCCTGTATGGATCATAGTGGGAATCGAAGATCAAGGCCTTGAGAGGCTCATCTGCGCTTCCTGTCGGAGCCGGTATCTGATTGACGATGGCCTCATAGAGCGAATCAACGCCCTCTCCGGTCTTCGCCGAAACATAGCATGTCGAGTCAGGATCGAGCCCAAGGTCGTGGTCTATCTGCTCGAGGCATGATGGGATATCCGCAGAGGGAAGATCTATCTTGTTTATGACAGGGATCACCTCGAGGTTGTGCTCCATCGCCAGATACAGGTTGGCCAGCGTCTGAGCTTCCACTCCCTGCGAGGCGTCTATCAGGAGAAGGGCACCCTCGCATGAGGAGATCGCCCTGGATACCTCATAGGTGAAGTCGACATGTCCCGGAGTGTCTACGAGATTGAGCTCATAGGCCTCTCCGTTGGAAGCTGTGTATGGAATCGTGACAGCCTGGCTCTTTATCGTTATGCCGCGCTCCCTCTCGATATCCATATTGTCCAGTATCTGCGTCTGCTGCGGACCGCGCGATGCGACAAGGCGCGCGCGCTCGATGAAGCGATCGGCAAGCGTTGACTTGCCGTGATCGATATGCGCGATTATGCAGAAGTTTCTCTTGTGGGCTGTATCCATATTCTCCTAGCTCAGATCGGAGACATGCTGCACAGGAGGGAAGCCAAGCATCTCCCTGATCTCCTTGTCATCAAGCGTCTCCTTCGCGACCAGCGCGTCGGTAAGCGCATCAAGCTGGTCACGATGCGTCGTGAGGATATTCCTCGTATCATCCATGCACTTGTCAAGGATCTTCCCGACCTCCTCGTCGATCCTCCTCGCGGTCTCCTCGGAGTAGTCCTTGTGCCTTGCGATCTCACGGCCGAGGAACAGCGGCTCATCGTCATCGGCAAGGGAGATGAAGCCAAGGGAGGACATGCCCCACTCGGTCACCATGCGGCGGGCCATCTGCGTCGCCTGCTTTATATCGTTGCTCGTGCCGGTCGTCGTCTCACCGTATACGATATCCTCAGCGACATAGCCGCCCATGCATATCTTGATCCTATCCTCGAGGAATGACCTGTTCTTCGTGTAGGCATCCTTCTCGGGAAGGCTCATCGTGAGGCCAAGGGCACGGCCATGCGGGATGATAGTCACCTTATGCAGCGGATCCGCGTTCTTGAGATAGTAATGGAGAAGCGTATGGCCTGCCTCATGGTAAGCCGTTGCCCTCTTCTCCTCCGCGGTCATGTACACCGACTCCCTTGCAACGCCCAGGAGTATCTTGTCCCTGGCCTTCTCGAAGTCCTCCATCGAGACCACGGTGCGGTTAGCCCTGGCAGCAAAGAGAGCCGCCTCGTTCACAAGGTTCGCGAGATCAGCGCCGGAGGAACCCGGAGTGGCCCTCGCTACCCTCTCAAGGTCGACGCTTTCCTCAACCTTGACCTTCTTCACATGTATGCGGAGGATATCCAGGCGCTCCTGCACATCAGGAAGCTCCACCACCACCTGCCTGTCAAAGCGGCCAGGACGCAGAAGCGCCGGGTCGAGGACATCAGGCCTGTTGGTCGCAGCCATTACTATGACGCCAGGATCGGATGAGAAGCCATCCATCTCGACAAGCATCTGGTTGAGCGTCTGCTCCCTCTCATCATGCCCGCCGCCAAGTCCAGCGCCCCTCGCGCGGCCCACCGCGTCAAGCTCATCGATGAAGATGATGCATGGCGCGTTCTTCCTGGCCTCAGCGAAGAGATCACGGACACGGGCGGCGCCCATGCCTACGAACATCTCAACGAAATCAGAGCCTGACGTATGCAGGAACGATACGCCGGCTTCACCCGCGACAGCGCGGGCAAGGAGCGTCTTTCCGGTTCCTGGAGGACCGACAAGCAGCACTCCCTTAGGGATCTTGGCGCCGATCTTCACGAAGCGGTCTGGATGCTTCAGGAAGTCAACCACCTCCTGGAGCTCATACTTCGCCTCCTTCTGTCCAGCGACATCCTGGAATGTGACCTTCTTGTCATTCTTGCCATACATCTGCGCATGGCTCTTGCCGAAGGATGACATCATCCTTCCGCCACCAGCGGCTCCGGTCTGCCTCATTATCATGAAGATCATCACGACGAAGATGACCCATGGCAGAAGCTGGATGACTATGTACCAGACAGGTGTCGGCCGCACGGCGCCCGAGACATCGACGCCAGCCTCGGATAGCTTATCCAGAAGCGTGCCGTCAGGGTATGGGATGCGGCAGGTAGCCTCCATGCCATTCCTGAGCGTGTAGTTCACCGTATTCTGCTCGACGATCGTGGCAGATGCGACATTGCCGCTCTCTATCTGCCCGATAAAGACGGTGTATGAGGTCTCCGCAGCCTCTGCCGCGGTCGGCGTAGACATGAAAACATAGACGAATGAGATGACAAGGATGATGAGCGCGATGAGGGCCAGGCGGTTCTTCTTGCCGCCTCCCTTGAATGAGCCACCGCCATCACCCTGATTGCCAGATCCCCAGTATCTGTACTGATCGTATATGCTCTTCTTAGGCTTCTCGTCCTGTTTCTGTCCCTTATCGGGATTATCCGGTTTCTTCTCCGGCTCTGGAGCAGGAGCCTCTTCGGGCTTCCTGTCTTTCTCCATATCTTCCTTCTCGTCCATCAAATGGAAAATATACAGTAGCTATCTGATAAGAGCAAGGGCAACAGGCTCACCTTCCTCTCCCAAAAACCTCCGCGCCAGCCTGTCGCGGCCGCCGAAAAGGCGCGTGAGGCAGCAGACTATGCCCTTCCTGTCCTCGATGACGATGGCGTAAGGCACCTTCTGGTCCCTGATAAGCTCCGAGACGCGCTTCCTACCTCCCTTGAGCTCGATGATATCCCCCTCTCTCACATCGCGGATAATGGCAGGACCAATAAGGGAATGGATAGGAATCGAGAGCGTAAGCTCATCCTCGCGCACATAGGAAAGCGAGAGCGATAGCGGAAGAGCAAAGCCCTCGCTCAGCGGCAGTGCAAATGATGGAAGCTCCGGATAGATCCGCACCTCATCCAGGCTGAACATGAAGACAAGGGAAGAGGATGCGATGCTCCCGCATCCTTCTGCGGCCTTTTCCCTCACGCGGCCCACCAACGCCCTCGATACCCTCTCGCCGCCGAATGCAGCGTTGGCCTCATAGACAGCCTCCTCGGCAAGGAAAGGGTGAGCAGAGAGGAACGCGTCACGGCTATAGGAGATATAAAACCCTGAAAACGATGGCTTCAGGCTGAACCTGCTCCTGAAAGACGCTACATTCTCAGCGATACGGGCCATCGTATCCTTCGCCTCTTCCGAGATAAGCGGCATCAGGCGATGCCTTATGCTGTTGCGCATATAAGCTGTATCGCTGTTGGTTGAATCAATTGAAGGCTCAAGCCCTTCCGCGCTGATATACGATAGGATATCGCTCTTGGACACGGAAAGAAGGGGGCGGAATATATGGCCATCGCATCTCCGGATGCCACCCCAGGCATAGAACGGCGAACGTGAGAGCATCCTCATGGCAACGGTCTCGGCCTGGTCATCCCTATGATGGGCCGTGAGGATCCAGTCAAAGCCATGCTCCGCCCTGTAACGCTCAAGAGCCTCGTACCTCAGCTCCCTAGCCGCGGCTTCCGTTCCAATCGATTTCCTTTCAGCCAGCTTCTCGACCGCGCCCTTCCCAAGCCTTATGATCGAGAAAGGAATCCCAAGGAGCGCGGCATTGCTGCGGTTGCGTTCCTCCTCCGCGCCAAGCTCCGCATCGCCGCGGAGCGCGTGGTTCACATACAAAGCCTCGCAGCGGCCGCGGGCAAGGCGGGACGCGATGGCAAGGAGGGCAAGCGAATCATCGCCTCCTGAGAACGCGATGAGGAGCCTCCCCTCCGGAAGGATGATATCTTCAGGAATTAGCCCACTGCAGGACGCTTTCAAGCCTCTCCCCTCCATAGAGCCTCAGGACAGCTTCCGCGGCTTTCTCCTCTGCCTTATCGACCAAGGCCCTGTCCTCCGGGCTGAAGCGAGTGAGGACATGGTCAACCACCGTAGCACCAGGCTCCGGCCGCCCGATCCCAATATATACGCGGATGAAATCAGGTCCGTGCGCCGCGATTATGGACTTAAGCCCATTATGCCCGGCAGAGCCTCCGCCGGCGCGTATCCGCATGCGCCCTGGAGGAAGGTCCATCTGGTCGACTATGACGACCATCGTGTCCCCTTCCTTCAGATTCTCCTCAACGACATCGCCTGAGCTGTTCATATATGTAAGAGGCTCGACAAGGGACAAATCAGCAAGATCGGCGCGCCTATAGAGACGGAAACAGCGCTTCCGGAGCTTCATGCCCTTCAGCGCTGCTATCCTTTCTACAGTGTCGAAACCGACATTGTGCCTTGTTCCTGAATACTTCGCCCCAGGATTGCCAAGGCCGAAGACAACCATCTTACTTTGCTGCTGCATCAGAAGCAGGAGCAGCATCAGCAGCTGCATCAGCTGTCTCATCAGATGCTGCCGGAGCCTCTTCCTTGACATACTTGATGGATGCGACTGTCTCTTCCGGATCGATGAAGATCCTGATGCCCGCTGGGATGGCGAGCTGGTTCACGCGGAACGACTCGTTGACATCAAGGGCTGAGATATCGCCGGTGATGACCTCAGGAAGCTGGGACGGGAGACACTCGATCTCGATCTCGTGGATAAGCTGCTCGAGAACGCCGCCATTGCGTGTTCCGACAGGATTGCCTGTGAGATCGATGCGGACATTGGTCCTTACAGCCTGGCCAGCGGTGACCTCGAAGAAGTCGATGTGGCGGACGATGCCCTTCAGGAGGTCCTCCTGGAATGACTTCACGAATACATCATGATCCTTCTCGTCTGATACCTTCAGCGTGATGAGTGTTGACTCACCGAAGCCCGCCCTCTTGGCAGCGAACTCGCGCGCGTTGACGACTACATGGATAGGATCTTCCTTTCCGTATACCACTCCTGGGATCTCACCGTTCCTCAGAAGCCTTCTTGAACCAGCAGAACCGAAGTCCTGTGTCCTGAGCTTTGCATTAAGAAACTTCTTCTCGCTCATCTTCTTCTCCTTATACTCTCATCGGGCTAGGCCGATTACCATAAAGTGCCGAAGCACAACAGACTGGAATGATATATGACAAAAGGATTTTCTGCAACAGGAATGAAAAGCTGGGAAGGAAGGACTCGAACCTTCGGATGCAGGTATCAAAAACCCGTGCCTTAACCACTTGGCTACTTCCCAATGCAGGAACAGAAAATATCAGAAAAAGCGGAAGACATCAACCAAGAAGATGCGTGCGGATAGCTCCGTCCGCATCCATCCCGCATCCTGAAGGAAAGAGAGCATACCAGGCGCTTCCTGAGCCTGAAAGCGATACGTAGGCAGGAGATGATGAAAGCCACTCTGGGATCGACAGGGGATACACCAGCTCGAAATCGTTCGGGAATGCCGATCGGGAGGGAAAGGAAAGCGGCGGAAGATGGCGGAAGCTGCGATCGAGAAGATCAAGGCGACCATACGCCTCCTTCGTGCTGTTGCCCTCTCCGCTGAGGAAAAGAAGGAGGGGCAGCGCTCCCAGCGGCTTTTCCTCCCGAACGCACTCGCCGCGCCCGCTCACGAACGCGGTGCTGCAGCCCGAGGCAAGGAACGGCACATCGGAACCCACGAGAAAAGCAGTCTTCTCTATATCCTCGCTTATGCCGAAATGGCGGAAAAGCGCGCGAAGCACAGCAGCGGCATCGGCAGAGCCTCCCCCTAGCCCGGCCCTTGGCGGGATGCGCTTTCTTATCCTGATGCTTAGATGGAACGGGAGAGAGAAGCGCTCGGAGAAGATCCTCGCGCACCTCTCCATGATATCCTCCTCGCCTTCTGCGAGGTATTCCCGATCAGGATGTATGGAGACAGAAAGCGATGATGAAGGCTCTATGCTTATATCGAGGCTGTCATACAGGTCGATAAGGGCCATATAGGACTCGAGGCTGTGAAGCCCGTCCTTTTCCCTCCCCCCGATGGAGAGCCCTATGTTTATCTTCGCATATGCCTTCTCTTCCATTGCCGATCAATTGTCCAGTATAGCCAAGATGGAGTTTTTTTCATATCCTACAGCCATGGGCAGCCTAAAGGGGATAATCTTCGATAAGGACGGTACCCTCTTCGATTACGGGGAGGTATGGGGTCCTGTATTCTCACAGGCTATCGCGAAGGGGCTCGCCAGGTCATCGCTATCAGAGGACAGGAAGGCAAGATGCATAGATGACTTCCTGAAGATACTCGGCGTCGATGACAAGGGCAACACATATCCTGATGGCATCATATTCCGCCATGACAGGAAGATCACGGCCACGCTGCGCGTTCTCATGCTATGCTTCAGATACCATCTCAGCCCATTCATGGTGGGACGCGCGATGTTCGCCTTCATGCGCAAGAGCGACCTGGGGCTGGAGAAGAGGATCGCCAACATGGAGTTCCCTGGAGTCAGGGAGGTGTTCGAGGAGGCGCATAGGCGCGGATACAGCCTCGGCATCGTGACCAATGACACCATGAGCTCCACCAGGATCTTCCTCGACAGGATGGGGATAAGCCAGTACATCTCCTTCATCAGGACAAAGGACAGCTCGACCCATCCGAAGCCGAATCCGGCAGCGATAAGGGAGTTCTGCGAGGAGAAGGGCCTGGAGAGCCAGGAGGTCGCGATCGTCGGCGACACCATCGTCGATATGGAGTTCGCGCACCTTGGAAAGGCTGGATACGCCGTGGCCGTCCTCACAGGCTCCGGGGATGTCGAGGGGCTTGAGAAGCACGCGGATGCCGTGTATCCGACGCTCCTTGACGTGCTATCAGATCCGGTCCTGTTTCCATGATCGCGTTCCTCGAGACAGAAAGGGCAAGGGAGGAGGCTGGGAAGATGGCTGCCGCCATGCTCTCCTCATCCTCGTATTCATTCCCCCCATCAGAGAGCTACCCTCTTTCAGACATCCGTCCGGAACAGACATTCGCCGTGATGATCGCAGCCACGAAGGGCGGAGAGAAGATACTCAGGGCGTTCTCCGGCTTCATCGGAGGCAAGGCATCGGCGCCGGGCTATGTCAATCCATGCTTCTCACAGCATGGCTATGAGAAGACCTTGATGGAAAACGATGAGAGGATACATGAGCTTACAAGGTTGATCGACGAGGGGGATGTCTCCTTGATGGATGAGCGGAAGAGGCTTACGGCAGAGAGCATCAGGAAGATCTCTGCGCTCTACTCATTCTCAACATGGGATGGCGGCCATATCGGGATGCCTGCGAAAGCCATGACGGGAACCGGGGACTGCGCGGGGCTTCGCCTGATCAATACCGCGCTCCGTAATGGCTGGGAGATGAAGGGACTAGCAGAGTTCACGATCGGCAGCGGCGGCACGCTCTCCTTCCGTCCCCCATGCGCCGAGCGGTGCGGACGTCTCCTTCCCTCTATGCTTGGTCTTGATATCATATATGCGGATAGCAGCATAGCGGTCATAGACAAGGAAGCAGGCATGCTCAGCGTTCCCGGGCGCGGCGAGGATAAGAGGGACAGCGCCTCATACCGCTTCCACCGCCTCTTCCCTTCAAGCCCTGAAGTCTGCCACACGCATCGCCTCGACATGGACACATCCGGGCTTCTCATAATGGCAATGACGAAGGAGGCCCACAGGACCGTCTCCATGGAGTTCGAGAGCGGGGATGTGAGGAAGGAATACGAGGCGGTGCTTGAAGGCGTGCTGACAGAAGAGGAAGGCCTGATAGATGCCCCCATGCGCCTTGATGTCGACAACAGGCCATACCAGATTGTCGACAAGGAAAGGGGAAAGAGAGCTCTCACGAGATGGAAGAGGATCCGGGTCGAGGTGATCGACGGGGAGAAGTGCACGCGCGTGAGATTCTTCCCAGAGACCGGACGCACGCATCAGCTCAGAGTGCACTCCGCATACATAGGCCATCCGATAAAAGGCGACAGGCTTTATGGAACGAGGAAAGAAGGAGAGAGGCTTATGCTCCACGCTTCTTCCATAGCATTCATCCATCCTTCAACGGGAGAAGAGGTGGTGTTCACATCCCCTGCTCCCTTCTGATCTCCTCAAGCTTCATCCTCAGCCGTCCGGCCTCCGCCTCGACATCTGCGATCTCGCTGTCTATCCGCTCACGTTCCTTCTGAAGGATGCTGAGCTTCTTCTCTTCGTTTTCCAAAAGCGCCATCAGGTCATCGGCCTTGGCCTCGCTCTTCAGCCTCTTCCTTTCAGCGATCAGACACTCAAGCGCGTCCTTCTCGGCAAGGATACGCTCTATCTCATCAAGCAGGACAGAGGGAGTATCCTCACCTATCCAGCTTCCGCCGTTGTCCCAGAGGAACGCGCCATAGTTCCTGAGCGCCGCCTCCTCACGCTCCGCGGCTCCCTTGGCGTTCTTCTCGGCTCGCTCCACCCCTTCTGTCGAAAGAGCCTCGTAGGAATGCTTCTTGGCGACTATCAGGGACAGAAGCTCATGCTTCTCCTTATCAGCCTCAGCCTTTAGCCCCTGAAGGCGGCGTATCTCCTCGGCTGTCTCCCTAGCCTTGCCGTCGAGCATGGCGTCAAGGTCATTCGAGATGACAAGGCGTCCATAGCGCCTGAACCGATGCTCTCGCGAGAGACGGGACAGAACGGAGCCTAGAGAACCTTTCCCGGGCTTCTCCTGATCCTTATAGACTGGGGCAAACGCGTCCTTATCGAGAAGGGAGAACGAGCATTTCTCATAAATCGAGGCGCCAAGCGACGTGAGAAGGGAATCGATCGAGGACGCGATCTCGGCAGAATCCTTCTTTCGTGATTCGACAAGGGTCCTCCTCTCCTCATGCTCCTGCGAGGCGTTCCTTATGGCCTTGAGGCGCTCCTCAGCGCGGATACGCTCGGCAGATGCGTTCCTGCAGTCCTGCTGCAGCTTCATGAATCCGGGAAGGCGCACGGACAGACCGCATTCCATGCCGCGGCTGCCAAGGGAAAGCAGGAGGGATGAGATACGCTCCTCTTCCTCCTTAATCCTTGCCTTGTTCTCCTTCAGAAGCTCCTCTCTCGCGCTCATGATAGATAGTGTAGCATCCGGGGTGTTTATTGACAAACATCCAGCATTCAATCATTCTTTCATTGACCATGATAGTCCGGTCTACGATTGCCGGAAACTGCACGGTTGCCCAATACCCATATTGCGGGCATATCATTCCAGGCCCAGATGGGCGATTATGGAGATTAAGATGGAAAAAGAAGAGATGAAGAGCCTCTCGGAAGAGGAGCTTCAGGCAAGGATCAGCAGAGCCCTTTCCTCTATGAAGGATGCCGATCCTGAAGAGCTTGAGAGAGTCAAGGGAATCATCAAGAAGAACGTGCCGTTCTTCACGAGAAGCGCGTTCGCCGCATACCTTCTCCTCGCCGCGGACAGCAGGAGGCATGGCTCGGAGAGAAGATCCGAGAGGAAGGCAGCGAAGGCCGAGAAGGAGATCCGCCAGGATAAGCCGAAAGCAGAGGCAAGGCCGGAGCATGTGATACCGGAAGGAGCCAAGACGATATACATCAACGTCGGCAAGATGAAGCATCTTTACGCGAAGGATCTTTCGAAGCTCCTGCAGGGCGTTCTTGGCATCACGCGTGAGGATATCTACATGATCCGCATCCACGACAAGTACTCATTCGTGACGATGAGCGAGGAGAACTGCCTTAAGGCCATAGAGAAGGTTTCCGGCATGGATATCAACGGACGCACGGCTTCCGTATCATTCGCGGAGAAGAAAGGCGGGAACGCCAAGGAAGCGGCGGAGAACTGATGAGACCTATTGCGCTTGCCCTTGGAGCATACATGACCAACTGCTACATAGTCCCGGATGGGGACAGGATAGCCATAGTCGATGCTCCCTTCCCTTCCGATCCCCTTCTGGAGATGCTGGAGGAGAAGGGCATAGCGCCTGATGAGATCCTTCTCACGCACGCGCACCATGACCATGTGTTCGGCCTGGAGCGCATAAAGCAGACGTTCCCTGATGCAAAGGTATATGTCTCGGCTGAGGACAAGGCGTTTCTCGATGATAACGGCAAGATGCTACGGGAGATGCTCCGCTCATTCGACAGGGCATTCCTGGAGGAGACGAAGGATGTATCGATTCCCGGCGGCATACTCGACTACAGCCAGTACAGCGGGACGCTATGCATAATCCCGACCCCTGGCCATACGCCCGGATCGGTATCGCTATACAGCAAGGAAGGGAACATGGTCCTGACAGGAGATACCCTTTTCCAGGGAGGAGTCGGCAGGACGGACCTCGGCGGCGACTACTCGGCGCTGATGAGATCGCTTGAGGAGCTTTCCAAGCTGCCTGACAGCACATTCGTGCTTCCTGGACATGGTGGGATATCCACGATAGGGGACGAGAGAAGAAGGAATCCTTATATGATGAGATGAGCTGCCATCACGGCAGCTCATCCTTTCTCAGTTACCGCCAGCCATCCTCTCGTTGGCGGTCTTGCAGTCTATGCAGAGCACGGCTTCGGGGATTGCCCTCAAGCGTCCCTCCGGTATCCGCTTCCCGCACTGGAGGCAGATCCCATACTTGCCTTCGCTGATCCTCTTGAGCGCACCCTCTATAGCCTTGAGCTTCTTCGCGTCCATAGCGTTAAGGGCTTCCATCTTCCTGTATGTGCCCTCGTCAGAAGCCAGATCGCTGCTATCACCTCTTCCGGATGAGGCCTGAGCCTCCGAGCGGAAGTCATCACCCTCATTATTGAGCTTCCTCATGAGCGTCTCGCGCTCAGCGAGGAGCTTCTCCTGCATTTCCTGGGTAAAAGCATCCATTCTTTAAACCCCTCCTTTGAAAGGATAGCCATAATCTGCCTATATTAATCGCTCTCGTCAAGTGAAAACTGCGGATAAGGTCCTTATTTACGGCTTTTTGGACCAACTTCGTTGGATTTGAGCCACTGGATGTACCGCTTTGAGAACTTTATGACGAGATAGGATACAAGGAGGTAGGCAATAAAGACGGCGAACATGACCCAGCGCGGCCCGGTATATACGGTGCCGAGAAGGATGAAGCCGACAGTCATGCCCACCATCAGCATCACTATCGATATGATGAATGATATCCGTCCCTTAAGCATCTGCGATGAAAGCCTTTATCCTATCCAGAAGCTCTGAGTACTCCTCGACGATCCCGAGATCCTTCTCGCTCTCAAGTATATTCCTCGGAGCGCGGAACAGGCAGCCGCCATCGGCCTTCCTGATCATCGCAAGGTCATTGTAGCTGTCACCTGAGGCGAACGTGCGGTAGCCGATCGATGAGAAGGCCTCAATCGCCCTCATCTTCCCGTTCTCGCATCTCATCCTCACCCCTTCTATCATCCCTTCCGATGATATCTCAAGGCTGTTGCAGAGTATCGTGGGATAACCAAGCTGGCGCATGAGCGGAAGCGCGAACTCCTGGAACGTGTCCGAGAGGATCACGACCTGCGTGATCTCACGGAGGGCGTCAAGGAACTCCCGGGCCCCATCAAGCGGCCTTATCCCCGCAATCACGTCCTGGATATCCGACAGGCGGAGGCCATGCTCCTTCAGTATATCCATGCGGTATCTCATCAGCTTCAGGTAATCCGGCTCATCGCGTGTCGTCCGCTTGAGCTCAGGGATCCCTGTCTTCTCCGCGAATGCGATCCATATCTCAGGAACAAGCACTCCCTCAAGGTCAAGGCATACTATTTCCATAATCCCTCCACAGCGCGATTCTGAACCAGAGAGAGGCAATCGTCAACGCCTATGTTGGCTTTCAGGCAAAAGGAATGTATCCTCTTGCCCATGGACAGAGCCATCGCATTCCTCACAGGCGCCATCATATCCGTAATGGTGATATTCAATACAGAGCTTGGGGCCGCTACATCAAACAGCGTGTCGATCCTGATCAACCAGGCGGTGGGGATCATATTCCTATCCTCCGTGATGCTAGCGCTCCCTAAGGACACGCGTGTGAATCCGCCCAGGGAAAAAGCTCCATGGTACATGTGGTTCGGAGGCCTTTTCGGCCTTATGGTCATCACGTGCAATTACTATTCCGTGAGGGAAACCGGAGCGACTATCGCGATGGGAGCTGCGGTCCTTGGCCAGTGCCTTGCCGGCCTCGTGCTTGATATCACAGGCTGGATGTGGATGAGGAAGAGGGCGATAAGCACGCGAAGGGCGATATCCATAATGGTCGTCGCGGCAGGCATTGCCGTGATGCTCCTCTTCACAGGGGAGGTCATCAACCCGCTCTACGCGCTTCTAGGCATCGCCGCTGGGATCATCACGATGGTGCAGATGGCTTACAACTCGAGATTCGCGGCAGCCAAGGGGGCATTCTTCTCAGCCAGGCAGAATGTGGTCTCAGGGCTTATAGGGATAGCCTTGTTCGCGTTCCGGGCAGACGCGTCAGGCACTTTCGACGCGCTCAGCCATCTTGGCGCCGTGCCGTTCTACGCAGTCGTCGGAGGAGGCATCCTGGCATGCTTTGTCGTCGTCGCCTCCAATACGATAATCCCCAGGATCCCCGGCGCGGACTCATCCGCCCTCATGTCGGCGGGACAGGTCATGGCAGCGGCGGCGCTGGACTGGGCGATATACTCGAGGCTCTACCCTGCCCTCATCATAGGATCAGTGATGATGGTCATCGGAATAGCTATATCAGGAAGGGAATGATCTCACTGGGGATCTATGCGCTGTATCTGCGATGCATCCGGCATCTCGATATCCCCGGTCTCCTCGTGCATGCTCTTCTTCTTCCTTCTCTTCCTGTCATAGTCCTTGCGGTAGTTGCGCCCCTCTGAAAGGAGTATGGCGATAGGACGGAGCGATGGGACGTTCGCACATATTATCTGCATCATCGATGTCAGCGGCACTGAAAGGAACATGCCCGGCAGTCCCCAGACATAGCCCCAGACAGCAAGGGATATAAGGATCACGAGCGGGGATATATTGAGCTGCATCCCCTGCATCCTGGGATCGATTATATTCCCGAGCACCATCTCGATGCTGATCATCAGCAGCGTGACGAATATGATGCTGCCCCAGTCCGGCGCGAACTGGATGATGGCCATGATTATCGTGCCCGCGGTACAGACGATCGAGCCGATCGTGGGTATGAAGTTGAGGATAACGGCCAGGACGCCCCAGACAAGGGCGAAATCAAGATGCGTTATGACAGACGCGAAATAGAACATCACGCCTGTGGCAAGGCTTATTATGACCTTCATCAGAAGGTACTTGGAGGTCTGCTTGTTCATCCTCTCGACCATCTGCGTCGCTCTCTGAACCTTTCCTCGAGGAAGGGCTGCAAGGAGCTTTGGATGTATCGTCTGGCGCTCGAGTATGATGAACATCAGGTAAAGGAACACGAGAAGCGCGTCGGAAAGCACCTCTATGAACTTGCTGGAGATGGACGCGAGGCTGCTCATAAGCACCGAGTACCAGTTTATGTTCAGCCAGCTCAGGAGGCTGAATGTCTCCGGGTTCTCATCCAGGTAAGGCGCGAGCCATGCCGACATCGCGGCATCGAGCTGGTTCACCCTCGCTGCATACGCCGGTATTCCCGATTCCGGGCTCATCAGCATGTTGACCATCAGGAAGAAGACATACAGGAAGAGCACGAAGACAGCCGCCACGATTGCAAGGGTTATGACAAGCGACAGCAGTCTCGGGATCCTCAGCTTATCCATCCTCGAGAGCAGGGGATTGAGGAATATGAATATGAAGAACGCTATGACCATCGGCACTATGATGGACGCCACCGCCTTCATCAGATAGAGGAAAAGCGCGACGGCGAAGAATGCTAGGATATCACGAATGATCTTATTCGTATTATCTGGAGGCGCTATGGTCATGAGCGGATTATACTACAAACGATTTGCTATCACCAGTCCTCGCGGGCGGTATTGCAAAATCAAACGATACAGAATAAAAAAAGCATCATGGAAAGAGACGGTTATCTCAAACGTGTCCGCATAGTCCTGGTGGATACCCAGGATGGAGCGAACATCGGCTCTGCGTGCAGGGCGGCAAAGACCATGGGAATAGAGCGCCTTGCCATAGTAGGCGGCAGGGAATATGACGAGGACAGGGTAAGGACGCTTGCCCTTCATGCCTCTGATGTATGGGAGAACGCTGAGCGCTTCCAGACGCTGGAGGAAGCCCTGAAGGACAGCATATTCACCGTAGGGGCAACCAGGAGAAGAGGAAAGTTCCGCAAGATGAGCGCCTATTCGCCTGAGCAGCTCTCCGATAAGCTCAAGGAACTTCCCGATGGAGATATCTCAATTGTGTTCGGAAGGGAATCCGACGGGCTGAGGGATGACGAGGTCGCGCTATGCTCATCGATCGTCACTATCGACACATCCGAGCGCTTCCCTTCCCTTAACCTCTCCCAGGCTGTGCAGATCATCTGCTATGCCCTATTCCAGGGAGCAGGGAAGTATAAGACAGGGATGACCGCGGTGACGCACGATAGGATAAGGACCGCGGGAAAGGAGATGGCTGACCACCTTGAGGCGATGGGATACTTCAAGCTTGCTGACGAGAGGAAATGGACAGAGCAGCTTCTCGTGGATATATGCGAGCGCGCTGCCCTCTCCGAGAGCGAGATGCAGAGATTCGAGAAGATCTTCCGCAAGGCGGAGCTGATCGCCAAGCACAAGGAGGCGGCAGATGGAGTTTGAGAGCTTCCTCTCCCCCATGCCCCGCGTCGTGGCGCATAGGGGGGATTCGGCGTTCTTCCCGGAAAACACGGCAGAGGCCTTCAGCAGCGCAGCCTCACTGGGAATCGATGTGATCGAGACAGATGTCCATCTGACGAAGGATGGCGAGATAGTCATCTGGCACGACCCGACGCTTGAGCGCAACACCGACGGCAAGGGAACGCTGGAAAGCCACACGCTTGCAGAACTCAAGAGATATGATGCCGGATACACATTCACGAGGGATGGCGGCAAGACATATCCATTCAGAGGCAAGGGCGTGAAGCTCATTACGCTTTCAGAGGCGCTGGAGCTATGCCCGGACGAAAGGTTCAACATCGACCTCAAGAGCCAGGAGCCGGAGATTGTCGACCGCTTCATAAGCGTGATCAGGGAGCATAAGGCCGAGAACAGGATCTGCGCCGCGTCCTTCCATCTTGATAACCTCAAGAAACTAAGGAAAGCCGCTCCGGATATCCTCACATCAATCACCACGCTTGAGGTCATCCCGCTCCTATTGAAGAAGAAGCTCCATATGCTTCCGCGGTCATTTGACAGGAAGATCATTTTCCAGGTGCCGGTGAGGCAATATGGCATCACGGTCGTGGACAGGCGCTTCGTGGAGGAGATGCATAAGCGCGATGCAGTGGTGATGGTGTGGACCATAAACGATGAGAGCGAGATGAGAAGGCTCTTCTCGATCGGCGTTGACACGATAATGACAGACAACCCGAGGCTGCTTATAAAGGTAGCTGAGGATATGGGGGTGAGGTAGATATGGCAAGCAAGGTTTACTTTTCGGACCTGAGGACGGATTTCGGCAACAACCTTCTGGACAAGCTCAGGAAGGTGATGAGGCAGGCGGGGATCGACACGATAGATTTCGATGGCCACTTTGCCGCGATAAAGATGCATTTCGGCGAGCCTGGGAACCTGGCATTTCTCCGCCCTAACTGGGCCAGATGCGTCGCCGATGAGGTGAAGAGGTTGGGAGGAAAGCCTTTCCTTACTGACTGCAACACGCTCTATGTCGGAGGCAGGAAGAACGCCATCGACCATCTTGAGAGCGCTGACATGAATGGCTTCACGCCCCTCACGACAGGCTGCCATGTAATCATCGCAGATGGCATAAAGGGCAACGACGACGTGGAGGTGCCTGTGGATGGGAAATATGTCCATGAGGCGAAGATCGGAAGGGCGATCATGGATGCGGATATCTTCATCTCCCTCTCCCACTTCAAGGGCCACGAGTCAACGGGCTTCGGAGGCGCGCTGAAGAACATAGGGATGGGCTCAGGATCAAGACGGGGCAAGATGGAGATGCATGCTGCCGGCAAGCCCCATGTGATCGCGGAGAAATGCATAGGATGCCATCGCTGCGAAAGAATCTGCGCGCACTCGGCTCCTCAGTTCGAGAACGGCAAGTGCACGATTGATCATGACAGGTGCGTCGGCTGCGGCAGATGCATAGCGATCTGTCCGAAGGATGCTATCGTTGCAGGCGCGGACAATTCAAATGATGAGCTGAACTGCAGGATGATGGAGTACGCGAAGGCCGTGCTCGGCGGCAGGCCTCATTTCCACATCTCCATCGCGGTGGACATCTCCCCCAACTGCGACTGCCACAGCGAGAATGACGCGCCTATCGTGCCGAATATCGGCATATTCGCCTCATTCGATCCAGTCGCGCTGGATAAGGCATGCGCGGATGCCGTGAACAGGATGCCTGTGAATCCGGACACGATGCTTTCCCAGGCAGAGCACACGCATCATGATCACTTTGACGATATCCATCCGACGACGAACTGGAAGCAGGGGCTGGAATATGCAGAGAGCATAGGTCTCGGCTCAATGGATTACGAGCTTATCACAGTGAAATGATATCAAGCTGCAGGCGACAGATGCCTGCAGTTTTTCCAAGCCTAATCGAAATAACATAATTACACAATCAGCGCGAAATAGGAATATTATCTATTGATGGATTTAAAGGAGATAGGAACAGATCCCTCAAACTCCAGCACATAGCCAAGCCCGTTCGGGACGCTCATGCGTAGGAATTCCGTCCTGTCCAGCGAGAAGAGCGAGACTATCGCGGAGCGCATTATCCCGGAGTGCATAACGACAGTCGCGGAGTGCCGACCTTTGCCTTCCTCCGTCTCCACGACACGAAGCAGCGCGTTCCTTCCCCTCTCCATCACCTCGCTCATCGTCTCCTCATCGATATAAGGCTCATCCTCTATCCATGACTCGAAGTACGCGTCTATCTCATCCTTCGATGACAGGATCCAGCCTTCAAGCGAGCGGAAGTCAATCTCCTTGAAATCATCTGAGATTATCGGATCGGCATCAGGGAACAGGATGCGAGAAGTATCGCGGCATCGCCTGAGAGGAGAAGCATAGTACGCCTCGCTTACAGGATAATCCACGCTCCGCCGCAGCTCCTCAAGCTCCTTTCTTCCATGCTCTGTAAGATCAACATCCATCCAGCCGGAAAGCATATGCCGGACATTCGCCTCGCTCTCTCCATGCCTGACAAGCGTAAGGGTGAAATCCATACGATCCTCCGCCTGATAATATATTGCAGAATGGACTACATCCGCAATGACAGCCATTTCTGAGGCTTGTGCCCTATATCCACCTGTTGTTCCGGATTTGTCCATCAAAATGGCTTTCCCCTATTCACCTTGGTGAGGAAAACAAGCAGAATCTTCTCTCGGGAGAGTTGTCATGAAGAGGCTGTCAGAAGCTCAGTTCAGGGAGAAGTCCCTTTCTGCAAACCCATACCTGCTTATAATACAGATCGGAATCCCCTTGGCGGTCTTCGCGCTGTTCGCATCGCTGTTCTCGCTTTTGGACACGGTCATGGCCAGCCATCTCGGGACAATCGAGGTCTCGACCGTGGCTTACATGAACCAGATCCGGATGATACTCAACTCAATAGGTACAGGCTTGGGCACAGGTTCGATGATACTCATCAACAGGGCCTATGGAGCTGGGGATATGAAGAGGACAAACGAGCTCACGAACACCCTGATCCGTCTTCTGCTGATCCTTTCCGCAGTATTTCTGATCATGATCCCTTTTGTCCCATGGATCCTCAGGGCAATACGTACCCCGGAAGAGTTCATAGAGGAAGGAACCGCCTACTTCCGCCTGCTGATCCTGGCGACGGTGGTGAATTTCGTCAACCTCGTATACATAAACGTGGAGAAATCCCGGGGCAGAACGGGAATCATACTACTTGTGAACATGGCGATGATGGTTCTAAAGCTGGTGCTTACAGCCATTTTCATCTACGTGCTGGACAAAGGAATAGCGTATATAGCGCTGGCGACATTCATCACATATGCCGCCTGTGCGATCTACGCCTTGCCGCATCTTTTCAACCGAAAGAGCATATTCTGCATACGCCCTTCGCTCATATTCAATCCGACTGCAGGATACTCAAGATCGCTTCTTGGGATATCATACCCAGTGGCTGTAGAGGATTCCGCGTTCTCGCTCGGCAAGGTCATAGTCAATTCCCTGGCCTCTTCATATGGGGCTGAGATGATCGGTGCCCTGGGTATCTCAAACAATGTCAGCGGCCTTGCCGCCAGCTTTGAGAATGGCTTTTCGGACGCCTCCAGCTCGATCATCAGCCAGAACTACGGAGCGGGGAAATACAAAAGAGCCGTGAAGGTATACATCGCGAACATAGCAGTCACATTCCTGGCTTGCTTCTTCGCGTTATCGATACTATATGCATCAAGCAGCTATCTTATCCCTGTATTCGCGACAAGCCGCAGCGGATTCAATCCTGAGTTCAGGGAAATAATCCAGAGGATATTCGTCTATGACTCAGTCAGCTGCCTTGGAATCGCAATCGGAGGAGCCGGGATGGATTTCCTCCTGGGACTAGGGAAGACACGGATCACTCTTCTTATGAACTTCCTGAAGATATTCGTGTTCCGCATCCCCGTTCTTCTTATCCTCCAGCTCCTGATTGCCGATGGCGCCACTGCCCTTGGCGTAATGATGATGATCTCAAACTGCGGCACCGCCATTCCGATCACCATCATCTCTATCTATACAGCAAGGAAGCTATGCAGAGCGGAAGAAAGGAAGATGACTGGAAACCAAGGCGCATGATGATTCATGTTTCCTTATAGCCAAAGCTTGGGATATCACCCCATCGCTTACGGAAATAATGAGCCGCGGCCTTAGGCCTTCTGTCCCGGGTCAGCAATCCCTTGCGGTTGCCATCTGCCCTCATCGGCCCCTGGATCGTGCTGAAATCCGCGAAATTCCATGGATGTTCACCTATGATGAACGATCTCTTGTCCAGCTCGCTGTTAATCCTGTCGTAATACATCGTCTGGAATTCCTCGCTGAACATCTCAGGGACAGAAAGATGAAAGCCCGGAAGCGTATCTGCGCCATACTCAGTGAGGATCACAGGCTTACATATCTTCTCCCAGAAATCAAGCTCAAGGTTGAGAGCATAGCAGGCTGCATCCATGTCTCCTGATAGATTGTACCAGCCATAATAGCGATTGATGCATACCACATCCATCTCACGCGTGATCCTATCCCGCTCATAATTGTTCTGGTTGCATACGAATGTCACAGGACGGCACTGCTTATCAAGGGTCTTGGTATACTCATACAGCGAATGCCAGTAGTCATAAGCGGAATCAGGGAACGTCACGACATCAGGCTCATTTCCCATCGACCACATCACCACAGATGGATGATTCCTGTCACGCTTGATCAGATCATGGATGATAGCCCTATGATGCTCCTGGAAGCGTCCTACCTTGTAGATATCCTCGCTTGTTCCGCCGATACCTACGGCAGGAGTCTCGTCGATGATGACAATCCCTTCCCTGTCGCAGAGATCATACATCTCCTCAGCATATGGGTAATGGCTTGTGCGGAAGGAGTTGGCATTCATCCAGTGGATCATGCTTATGTCTTTCACATCAAGGACAAAATCAAAGCCTCTGCCGTGGATAGCGCTGTCCTCATGCTTGCCGAATCCCTTGAAATAGAACGGCTTGCCATTGATAAGGAACCCAGTCCCATTCACCTCGACAGTCCTTATCCCGACATTGAGCGTATATACATCGCTGCCGAACATCACGGTCGCCTTATATAAATAAGGATCCCCGGGATAGGGCCACCAGAGATGGGCATCCTTGATGACAAGCTTATCGCTGCCAGCTGCGACAGTCTTTCCTTCCCTGTCCTCAATCGTTATGGAAACCCGCCCTGGCACGGAAGTCTCCACATCAAAGCTGACTATTCCATCGTTTCCGGAAACCTCAGTGGTTATCGAGATATCCTGGATATATTCCTTCGGTGTCGTGTACAGCCGTACGGGCCTTATGATTCCAGCATAATTGAAGAAATCGAAGTTCGGGAGATTCACAGGCTTTCGCCATGCCTTTGCCGCGATCACGCTTGGGACATCTGCGTTGTCAGAGCCGAAGAAAGCAGTGCCTTCCTCATTGCCCATCGGCAGAGTGGAATGATCTATCCTGTTGCTGACGGCAACGATAAGCTCAGACTCCCTCCCTGGCACGATCTTTCCCGTTGCATCGACCTCAAACGGAAGGAATCCTCCCTTATGCTCGGCTACAAGCTCTCCATCAAGATAGACCTTCGCGTAATGCGTGACAGCATCGAAGCGAAGCACCAGACGCTCGGATGCCAGTGTTCTTGGAATGGTGAACGAGCGCTTATAGTAAGCCCAGCCGCAATGGCTTCTGAATGCTGGATCCTCATTCAGGTCATTATATGCAGCAGGGACAGCCATCAGATTGGCCTCATCAAAGAAAGCTGGATCCGCATAGCCTTCCGAATGCTTTCCATCATCAAGCCGGAAAAGCCAGGCTCCTCCAAGATCCATGATATTCCTTGCTTCATTCATCTCAGGGTACAGCATCTCTACCTCCATCACTTATGAGATAGAGTAAAGCAGATCTCCTCCTATCATCAACAGATATGGGGCTCCCGTGAATTATCTGTCGATTTCACTTTCCGTGATACAATAGGAAAATGGATGACAGCAGATATCTTCTTTTCCAGGAAAACGGCAGGCTCCCTTCTCTCAGGTACTCATTGCCTCTTGCATTGCAGCACCTCGTTGCGATGATCGTGGGCTGCGTCACGCCTGCGATAATAATCTCATCGGCTGCAGGACTGGCAAGCGACATGAGGATACTGCTGATACAGTCATCCCTTTTCTGTGCCGCTGTCTCCACCTTGCTTCAGCTCTTCGGAGTGAAAGGGATCTGCGGAGCAAGGCTTCCTATCATAATGGGAGTAAGCTTCGCGTACCTCGCGACGATGCAGGATATCGCAGGGAAATCAGGCATTGCCGAGATCTTCGGGGCGCAGCTCATAGGTGGCGCTATAGCGATCGTGATCGGTATCTTCGCAAAGCACTTGCAGAAGCTTTTTCCCCCGCTCATTACCGGAACCGTCGTCTTCACGATCGGGCTCTCACTGTACCCTACCGCGATAAGCTATATGGCCGGAGGGACAGGCAACGCCGCGTTCGGTTCGTGGCAGAACTGGCTGGTATCGATCTTCACGCTCATAACGGTCACGGTACTCAATCATTTCGGAAAAGGAATGCTTAAGCTGGCATCGATCCTTATCGGCATTGCCGCAGGCTATGTGCTCTCCGCGTGCTTTGGCATGATCGATCTCAGCGCGATAGGGACATCCGGACTATTCTCGCTGCCTAAGATAGCCCCATTCGGAATAAAGTTCGAATTCTCCTCTTCCCTTGCCTTCTCGTTGCTCTTCGCCATCAACGCGGTCCAGGCCATAGGCGATATGTCGGCAACGACAATCGGAGGGATGGACAGGGAGCCAAGCGGGGATGAGCTGAGAGGAGGCATCATAGGATTCGGGGTATCGAATATGATATCCGCAATCTTTGGAGGACTGCCGAATGCAACGTATTCACAGAATGTGGGAATCGTCTCCTCCACGAAAGTGGTGAATAGGAGAACATTGGCATTGACTGCATTGATGCTTCTGGCAGCTGGGCTTGTTCCGAGGTTCTCGGCTCTTCTTACGACAATACCGCAATGCGTTCTCGGCGGCGCGACCGTCTCAGTCTTCGCATCAATAGCGATGACAGGGATGAAGCTTGTCGCGATGCAGCCGATGAGCTATCGCAACACGTCTATAGTAGGCCTCTCCGCGGCGCTGGGAATGGGAGTGAGCATGGTCAGCGAATCCCTGGCGCAGTTCCCGGAATGGGTGACGCTGGTATTCGCCTCATCCCCCGTTGTCATCTCCGCCATCGTCGCGATCATCCTGAATCTGATCCTTCCGAAAGAGGACAGCAGGAACTGATTAACAGCTTCAGCCAAGCTGATCATGCTTTTTCCTGCAAGCAGGCGTTTCCAGCTCTGGGGAGAAAAGCTCCTTGCCTGATATAAGGACATAATCAGGATCGGTGAAGGAGAAACCTTCAAGGGAAACGAAGCCGATATGCTTTACATTCATTGCGCCGATCTCCTGGATTTTCCTGATCTCCGCATCAGCCAAAGTACGATCCATCGGCGCTGAAAGATGCTTCACTTCGAAGATATCATATCCATCTCCATACGAAACAGCGCAATCGAAATCACCATTCTTATGTCTCTTCTTATCGTCATACCAATATGTTCCGACATCAATCACGCCTTTCAGCGATCCGCTTTTTACGGAACGAGAGAAATAGGAACGGGCAATATCCTCAAAGCGATAGCTCAGGTAAGTAGATAATGAAGGCTCCACGAACTGCTCGAATACGGCATCCACACCGAATTGCTGTATACGGGAACGATTTGGATGGACATATGTGAAATAGAATCTCAGCAGATTATCGCTGATGGCATAGAATGTGGTTTTCCTATCCTCCTTCCGATTTATCGGATGGATACATACAACAGTTTCATTATCAATAAGCTTCTTTAGAAGCTTTGAAAGATTCCCCGTGTTATGAGGATCGATCTTCTCCTTCAATTCCCCATATGTCTTCTTCCCGTTGCCAAGCTGTGTCAGCAACGAGAAGACAGATCCAAGCTTACGATACTCCTGCATAATAGTCCGCTCTACCAGAGTACGGACTCTTCCCTCGGGCTCCAGAAACAATTCCTTTATGTTCGAAGCAAGCGATGATGAGATATCAACCTGTTCCAGAGCAGCAGGCAAGCCACCGAAAACCGCAATAGTATCCACTTTCCATCGCAAAGCTGAATCAGGAAAGAATAACGCGCTATCATAGTAATCGAAAGGCTCAAGATGGATGGTAAGATCAAAACGATCAAAAAGCGGATTATCGCTATCCAGCAATTCCTTCATCATCGTGATTTCTGAACCCAGCAGGACCACCTTCACCTTGCTTCCAGCCAAAACATCAAGGATCCTCTGCATCATCGAATCAGTCTGAACACCACCGTATCCCTCCTTGAGATTGTTATATTCATCAAGAATCACCAGAATCTCCTCATCGAGGTTCTTCAGGAATCGGAAGAAGTCAGGAAACGAGCTAAAAGAACGATTGGAATCATTGAAGATAAAGCAATATTCGCTTATAAGATCTGCAAGATTGACATCATAGCTTTCCTTGGTACAGAGATAACTTATTATCTTACCGGGATAGGCTTTTGACGACTCGGAAACAAGGCGGGTTTTCCCAACTCTTCTTTTCCCATAAACCAACGCGGCCCTGCCACTCGATGCAAAAAAGGATTCCATACGCTGCAGCTCTGCCCTACGAGAAAGGAACATAAGCACCTCCCAGTCATTGAACTCAATTTCAATGAATCTGATTTCAATATAATCATATAAGAAATCCAGCTCACGCACAATCATTGAATTTAATTTCAATGAATTTAGATTCAACAAATTCAAGACAACCCATGGATTGAAATTATCCTGATCAGAATATACCGGAAAATCCATCCTGGACCTTTGAAAGCTTCTACCACTTCAGCTTTCAGAAAAAAGGAAGAGAAAAACAGCAAATATGGTTAGCAATTGCTAACTAAATATGCTATGATGCCTTTGGATATCTATCGCAGGAGGATCCTATCCTTCTCTTCCGCGTCATGGATATCCAATATTCAACGCAGATGGGTTAGCCGCAGCTAACATGGAGGACGAATGGGATTCGAGGAACTTCTTGTCACGCACGCTTCGCCGACACTGGCAAATATGAAGCCAGCTTCGCTGCTTTCCATAGCTAATGCAGAGAATATGGAGACGTGTATGATCAAACTGGAAAAGAGAGGCCTGCAGTTCTTCACGCTGGCAAACAGGAAAGGACAGGGACTCATACTCGTGTATAGGAAGGATAAGCTTGAGAAAGCTCTATCCTCTCCCCTCTCTTCCTGGATCCTGGGGCATCTTGGCTACCCTGAATCAATTGACGGGAAACTTGAATTCCTAAGGGCGAGATTCCTTTCAACGCCATGCCCGCATGAAGTCGGGCTTTTCCTGGGCTACCCGCCAGAGGATGTGAAGGGATTCATTGAGAACAAAGGACGCAACGCTCTCTATTCAGGACTATGGAAAGTCTATTCGGATAAGGAGAACGCGGAGCGGATCCTGCAGAAATGGGCAAAATGCCGCAGGAAGTATCTTGAATGCTTTTCCAGCGGAACAGATATAGCAAGGCTGTGCGTGACAGCCTGAGGAGGAAAGATGAAGATTGCGCTTGTTTACTATTCAGGAACAGGCAACACGGAAGCGATGGCGAACGCCATTGCAGATGAGCTACAGGGAAAGGCTGATGTGGAGACCATCGATCCAGCAGCGTTCGGGCCTGGGGATATAGCATCATATGACGCATTCGCTTTCGGCTGCCCGGCAATGGGAGCGGAGGTCCTGGAAGAGGATGTGTTCGAGCCTATGTTCGCGTCGATCGAGAAAAGCCTTTCGGGAAAGAGGATAATGCTCTTCGGCTCCTATGGATGGGGCGACGGGGAGTGGATGAGGAACTGGGAGGACAGATGCCTTGCAGACGGGGCTGTCCTTGCGTCAGAGCCGGTCATCGCGAATGAAGCTCCGGACGATGACGCGATAGAGGCCTTGAGGAAAGCCGCTGACGCACTTATATCATGACCGATGCCGAGGCCGGGGAACCGGCCTCGCATTCTTCCAAAGCGCCATCCACCCGCTATCCATGATACAATAAGAACGAGAAAACCCTATCGCAAGGTGAGAGTTTCATGAGATGCAGAATCGAGGGCAGCCTTCTTTCAATCGGCAAGATGGCGGCGATGAACCATACGACTATCCCAACCCTTAGGCATTATGACAAGCTTGGGCTGCTCAAGCCCAGCCATGTGGATATCAATACAGGCTATAGATATTATGACATACAGCAGAACGCACGCTTTGACCTGATAGAATACATGAAGGAGCTCGGCATGAGCCTCAAAGAGATAGCCTCAGTCCTGGACTGCCATGACAGCGCTCTGGTCGAGACGATACTCGCACAGAAGAATGAGCAGATACACCGTCAGATCAGGGGACTGAAGCTGCGCCATGATGCTATCGAGCGTGCTATATCGAGCTTGGAAAGGTATAGGAAATCACCTGCGACAGGAACGATATCCCTGGAATACATAGACAGGCGCCTGATCTATGGAATTCCCTGCCCTGAGGACTTCTATGCCCACGATATCTCCTCATATGAGCGTGACTTGCTCTATTTACGCCATGACCTGATGGACAAAGGCATCCCGCAGATACATACCTACAGCGTTGGGACAAGCATAAAGAAAGATGATTATGCTTCCGGTATCTTCCGGGCAGACCGCGTATTCATATTCGCAGACAAAGCTCTTGAGGACTACCATCTATCGATGGATATCATCGACAGCGGCATGTACGCCTGCATATACCTAGACAGCTATGACAAGGAAATCGAAGGCGCGTCCATGCTTCTAAGCCACTGCAAAAGCGAGGGGCTATCCATCTGCGGTGACTACATATGCGAGGTACTTACAGAATTCAACGTATTCGATGATGAGAAGCGGGGGATGTTCCTGCGCCTTCAAGTTCCTGTGGACTTCAGCAGAAAAAGAATTTGACTCTCATCCTGCAGCAGACTTCAGAATATAAGCGAAAAGGAGATTCCACATGGAAAAGATCAGAGTCGTACAGTATGGCTGCGGAAAGATGAGCAAGTATATCCTTCGCTATCTTCATGAGCATGGCGCGCAGATCGTCGGAGCGATTGACCTCAATCCAGCGATTGTCGGCATGGATGTCGGTGACTACGCGGGGCTGGGAGTGAAGACAGGCATCATCATCTCAAATGACGCGGATAAGGTTCTGGATGAGTGCGATGCTGATGTCGCGGTCGTTACATTGTTCTCGTTCATCAAGGATATCTATGACCATGTCGAGAAGTGCGTGACAAGAGGCATCAACGTTATCACAACATGTGAAGAGGCCATCTATCCATGGACAACAGCTGCCGCGATGACAAACCGCCTCGACGCGCTCGCGAAAGAAAACGGATGCACAATCACAGGCAGTGGCATGCAGGACACATTCTGGATCAACATGGTAGGCCTCGTCGCCGCGTCATGCAACAGGATCGACAAGATCAAGGGCGCCTACTCCTATAACGTGGATGAATACGGAATCGCACTGGCAAACGCGCACGGATGTGACCTCACACCAGAGGAGTTCGAGAAGAAGATCGCCCACCCCGCTGAGTTCGAGCCATCATACGCCTGGAATGCCAGCGAGGCGATCTGCAGCAAGCTTGGGCTTACCATAAAGTCAATCGAGCAGAAGCATGTCCCATGCATCGTGGACCATGATGTCTACAGCGAAACACTTGGCAAGACGATCAAGGCCGGCCGCTGCATTGGAATGTCCGCGGTGGTGACAATCGAGACAATGCAGGGAATAACCATCGAGGAGGAGACTATCGGAAAGGTCTATGGACCTGATGATGGGGATATGTGCGACTGGTGGATCACCGGCGAGCCGGATACGGAGTTCCATATCGTGAAGCCAGCGACAGTCGAGCACACCTGCGCAACTATCGTCAACCGGATCCCTTCGCTGCTCAACGCACCCGCAGGCTATGTGACAAGCGATCAGCTGGATACCCTATCCTATCCAACATACCCGCTTGAGAACTATGTCTGATCATCAGATAGCTTTATGAGACCCGATGACAGGCCGGATCTACCGGCCTGTTATCATGTCAGATATAATTTGGATATACGCTTTCGGTATATCTGCTACCTAGCTTCGAGCGAACTCCGTAAAGGCAATATTGAACCTAGCGTAATCTCTTGGGATATCTGAGTAATCATCGCTAACAGATATCTTATCCCATGCCCACCATCCTGCATATTCTGACTTAATCCCACAGTAATCGCCAATACCCCAGCCATTGCCTACAGCTGTCAGGATTATCAGGGGATTGATAACATCAGCACCTTGTATTCTCTCGAGGCATTCTCCTAACATGAATTTTCTAATGGTGTTGTTACGGAAATACTCTCTGTCTCGCCCCTCCAAGAAGCCTGCTAGATTGATAGAATCAACAACGTCAACATAAAGATGTTTCGTGTGATTGATGATATACCGATGGACTGGTGCAGCTGAATCAGTATTGATTTCATCCGTATCGTCGCTATCCCATGCTTCCTGATACAGCTCAGCAATCATCTCCTTCGAAAGTGAATCATCATTGTAGACCAATTCTTTATTCGCATAATCTCCCATGATTGCAAGGCGTACTGGCTTCTTTATTTTCGCGATGTGGTCAACCAGCAGTGAAAAATTATAATTATACATGCTTGAAAATTCCATCAGCTTGCCGCCATAGTCGAAAACCCTACGATTACCTTCCTCCTCCCAAATCACACGATAAAATTGTCCCATATAATCCTCCTAAGTATCTTGCAAGAGGATGAAACACTCCTGCAAAAGAAGTATAGGACATAAGCGGTAATCATTATGTGCATGAGAGCTTTCACCTGAGAGATCAGAATGGCAGATGCTCCCCTGCCGAAGATGCGATTGTCGAGATAGCAGAAATGGAAAACATCAGGAAGGGTGTCGAAATTGTTCCTGAAACAATTCCGGAAACCCTATATGTGCTAACCAGCAAAGCTTTATACGCTATTCCAAGGCCAGCAGCCGCAGAGGCCATGTTCACCCTTCTATATGAAATCTCAGTCGAAAGAAAGGAAGCAATCAGGATAGCCCTAGGTATATACCGCGAAACAAGGCTGGATTATGTCGACTGTCTGCTGATTGCCGAAGGATTATCTCCAAGCACGGAAATCATATCATTTGACAGAAAGCTCCTGAATGAGATGAAAAGAAGAATGCATGTTTCTGTGCAAGAATGAAAATAATGCGCTAATTACCGGAGCATAATCGGATCTTCTCATGCAAATCTCATCCCCCTCCATATCTCCATCATTTGGCCATAGAATGATGGAAATAAATCACCATCATAATAATCAGGTTAACACATAAGCACATTCCTATTGATTGGTATTGATTTCTCGTAAAGGTGCTCTGGTGCTATATCACTGTCATCAGGCCATACAACTGTCCCATATAGAACCTTTGCCTGCATGAAGAAATCTATGTTCTGCTGCTTTCTGAATATTGGGCGTGATAGATCGGGACGGAAATCATAAATACCATGCTTTCCATCTTCAAAAGTAAGAAGAAGGGTGTAGTCTCTTCGTGGAATGACTTTTTTAACAACCCAGGCGGGATTTCCCATACAGCCTCCGTCCTATCTAAGAGGATCAATCCTGAACAGAGATTGATCTTCTCTGGCGAGCTCCCAGTTTGCTAACAGCTCATCCTTATGCAACACGGCCCATGCAGCAACCAATTTCTTCTGTCTGTCCGGGAAATCACCATCTAGAATATTGCCATCCATATCAAAAGTTGCTTGATTCCCTTGGTACGAAGCATGGAAATGCGGAGGATTATGTTCATCATAATACATCCTTATCAATATCCCGAAAAACATAGATATGGTTGGCATCTTATCTCCTCCTCATTCAATTATAGCATAACCTTAGGAATGGATTTTACAAAACATTCTGCCCACCAGTTAATAACAAATATAATCAAAAAGACTTTTCATCATTAATAGCGGAAGAATATTCATATATTTTTATAAGAAAAATTTTCAAAAGTTCGACCCCTGCATGATACACTTCAAAAGGAGAGGCATGCAGGGGCCTTTAGCACAGTATTTTGATATTTAACTGCTTATATTATGAGCAATTATTACTCCCACTCAATCGTGCCCACCGGCTTCGGCGTCATATCATAGCAGACACGGTTGACGCCTTTCACTTCCTTGAGGATCCTGTCGGTTATATGCTGCAGGAGCGCGAACGGGACATCCTCGACGGTGGCGGTCATGGCATCCTTGGTGTTGACAGCCCTGATGATCACAGGATACTCAAAGCTCCTCTTGCTATCCCTGACGCCGACTGACTTGAAATCAGGGACAACGGTGAAGTACTGCCAGACATTGCCTTCAAGGCCATTCGCGGCAAACTCCTCGCGGAGGATCGCGTCGGACTCGCGGACGCACTCAAGCCTGTCGCGCGTGATTGCGCCAAGGCATCTGACACCGAGTCCTGGACCTGGGAACGGCTGGCGATATACCATGCTGTCAGGAAGGCCAAGAGCCTTTCCTACAACCCTTACCTCATCCTTATAGAGGAACTTAAGCGGCTCGACAAGCTCGAACTTCAGGTCCTCAGGAAGACCTCCCACGTTATGATGGGCCTTAACGCCATCGCTTTCGAGGATATCAGGATAGATAGTGCCCTGAGCAAGGAAATCTATGCCTTCAAGCTTCCTGGCCTCTTCCTCGAATACCCTGATGAACTCCGCGCCGATTATCTTCCTCTTCTGCTCTGGGTCAGATACCCCGCTGAGCTTATCAAGGAAGCGGTCAACGGCATCGACATATATTAGGTTGGCATCCATCTCATGCCTGAAGACCTTCACGACCTGCTCTGGCTCTCCCTTCCTGAGAAGCCCATGATTGACATGCACGCAGACAAGGTTCTTGCCTATGGCCTTTATCAGGAGAGCGGCAACTACGGATGAGTCGACTCCTCCGGAAAGGGCAAGAAGCACCTTGCCATTGCCAACCTGTGCCTTTACAGCCTCGACTTCCCTGCTGATGAAGGCAAGGGCCTGTTCCTCTGTCTCGATCCTCATAAGATCTTCAGGACGTTTGTTATCGCTCATCTTCAATCTCCTTGCTTAAGAGTCTAGCTTATTGTCAGCGCCTCAGTCGAGGACCTCGATAAGATGCACATCGAATATCAAGAGGGAATTAGGCTCGATGGAATCCCCTGCCCCAAGCTCCCCGTAGCCAAGCTCAGGCGGGATCCAGAAACGATAGCTTGAGCCTTCCCTCATGAGCCTTATGCCTTCCGCGAAGCCAGGGATGACAGAGGAAAGGGAGAAGCGTGAGCTCCTGCCGCGCTCATAGGAGGAATCGGCGATGCTGCCATCAAGGAGCGTGAGCTGGTAATCAACCTCAACATCCTCAGCATGCTTGGCAAGCTTGCCATCCCCCTCCTCGACAACCTCGTACTGCAGCCCGGAAGAAGTCACCCCGACAACGCTTCTTTTCTTATTGGCTTCCAGGAACGAAGAAGCAGCCGCAGCATTCTCAGCGGTCTTCTCCGCGGTCCTTTCCGCATTCGATTCAGCCTGCATCTGCTGGAACTCGATAACAGCCTGGTTCATCTCGCCGGCGGACATCTGAACGCGCCCCTCGGCATAATCCATGGCGCCACGCACTATGTAGCCAAGATCAGCGTCATGTCCATATTCCCTCTCAGCCGAGGAAGCGAGAAGATAGCCGAAGGCATAGCTGAACCGCTCTCCTAGGGAAGAAGGAGATGGCAGCTCATACATTGAGGAATCAGATGTCGACACGACCTCATCATCCCGGCCGCACGATGAAAGCATCATAAGCGCTAACAGAAGAATCGAAAGGAAACGCATAGGAAAAAGATATATCAAGGGACTGTTGCTGTCTATAATCAGAGCATATGGAAGGCAATACGATCCTGGCAGTAGAAGGCATATGCAAGAGGCTCGGGGAGAAGGAAGTCCTCGCTGACGCATCATTCTCGCTTTGCAGAGGCGAGATACTCTCGATCATAGGGGAATCCGGATGCGGCAAGTCAACGCTCCTGAGGATAATCGCGGCCTACCTTCCTCCTGATTCTGGCACCGTTATCTACAATGATCAGGATCTCCTCTCGCTAAAAGGAAAGAAGCTGAGAAGGACACGGAGGGAAATACAGCTCATCTTCCAGTCCCCATCCCAATCCCTGGATCCAAGGATGAGAGTAAAGGATATCATAAAGGAGGCCATCGAGGACGAAGCAGATCCCGCATGCTATCTTGACGCGGTGAAGCTTGGGCCGAAGGTGCTTGATAAAAGGCCAGCAGAGCTCTCCGGAGGAGAGATGCAGCGTGTTGCTCTGGCCAGGGCGATAGCGGCACGGCCCTCCATCATCCTTGCCGATGAGCCAGTGTCCTCTCTTGACGCATCTCTCAAGGCCAGCATGCTCAACCTCTTTCTCAGCATCCGTGGCAGCCTCGGCATAACGCTCATGATAGTCGAGCATGACGAGAAGGCCGCAGCGGGGATATCAGACAGGATAGCGAGGATGGAAAAAGGCCGGATAAGCCTCTCCTAATCTTCACCATGGATTGATTTCTCCCTATCATAGATGCATGCGCTTCAGTGATTTCGGAAAGAAACTTACATCGCACTCAGGGATACTCCAGCTGATGGATGACATAGGCCGGCCGCTTCCGGATGGGATCAAGACATATCCTCTTGGAGGCGGCAATCCGGCGAGGGTGCCGGAGACAGAGGCTCTCTACAGAAGGGAGATGGAGAGGATCCTCGCGGATTGCGAGGAATTCGAGGATATCATATCGCACTACGACGCGCCGCAGGGAAGAGGCCGTTTCATCCACGCAGTCGCCTCCTTCTTCCGCTCCCGCTATGGCTGGGACATAACGGATGAGAACATCGCCATCACAAACGGCAGCCAGAGCGCCATGTTCTATCTGCTGAACCTGTTCTCTGGAAAGACAGGCGGCAGTGAGCAGACAATACTCTTCCCTTTGATGCCGGAATATATAGGATATGCGGACCAGGGCATCGAGGATGGCACGTTCAGGAGCGTCGCTGCCAGGTGCGAGTATTTTCCGGACAGGACATTCAAGTACACGCTGGACAAGGAAGCTGTCGCGGCTTATCTGGATCAGCGTGAGGAGGTCGGTGCGATCGCCGTATCAAGGCCGACGAACCCATCAGGCAACGTGCTCACCGATGATGAGATAAATTTCCTCGCGTCCCTTGCAAAACGCCATTCCATCCCTCTTATAGTGGACAACGCGTACGGCCTGCCGTTCCCGCATATCATATTCACGGAGAACGCCGAGCCTATATGGAACGAGGATATAGTGCTATCGATGAGCCTCTCGAAGATAGGGCTTCCATCGATACGCACAGGAATCGTCATCGCAAGGAAGGAGATAGCCACAGCTCTTTCCAATCTCAACGCGATCGCCGCCCTCGCGTCATGCACTATGGGACAGGTGCTCTCGGAGAACCTCATAGCCTCAGGAGAGCTTGTGGACGCCGCGGAGAGAAGCGTGAGGCCTTTCTATCAGGAGAAGGCCAGGAAAGCTGAAAGCTGGATACGAAGATACTTCGAGGGGACGGAATACTTCTTCCACAGGATCGAAGGCTCGATATTCACATGGCTTTACCTGCCATCCCTTTCAATCCCAACGCTCAGGTTCTATTCGATCCTGATGGAGCATGGCGTAGTCACGGTACCGGGCGAGTACTTCTTCTTCGGCTCCGACGAGAAGCCTTACCCCCATGAGCACTATGACAAGTGCCTCCGCCTCAATTACTCAGGCCCGGATGACCTGACGGAGGAAGGCATAAGGATCATAAGCGAGCTTTACAGGAAATATTCCTGATCTACCTCGAGGGGCCTCTGTATGAGACCCCGATGGTTGCCATCGGATGCACTATCCCGTCATTTCCCGGGATATTCCCATAATTTATATAGGAATTCACCTGCACCCCGCCATAGAGCCTGAAGCCCGGGAAGAAGCTGTAATAGCCATAAAGCGATACAGAGAACATATGCTCCGCCCTATCCATTCCTCCCGATGGGGTTGTCTCGGTATTCACGCCCGAGTCCTCGCCCACGAATGGCTCATCGATCGCGGTCTGGTCCGCTCCAAGCCATTTATGCTTCACCACGTTGTCTCCCTGGAGCCTGTATGTAAGCGAGCCTCCGCACGCCCAGACAGAATCAGAGGATGTATACATGGTTCCAAGCGAGAGGACCACCGCGTCAGGGCCATAGATATACCCGGAGAAGGCATAGTCATCTATCGATTCCATATGATAGCCGACGATGAAGTCCAGATTGTGGGCATAGAACTTCTCGCCGTTCTCCCCTCTCCTATACTTGCCGTTGAGATAGAGATACGGGTTGGTATATACGACCTCAATGTAGGAATCGAGAGAGCCATCGCCGATCATGGCGGTATGCTTCAGATTCCCAAGCACCCCGAACGAGAGAGGCACGGTGGCCTCCTCCAGCCCCGGGATCTGGAACTGGTCAAGCACGAATGAGGCATAAGCGGAGAATCCTCCTCCAAGCGCTCCTTCGATGGATAGCGCCATGATATTGTTCGCCTCATCGAAATACTCAAGCGAAAGCTCATTCGTGTAGTTATAGTAATCATGAAGGATCAGGAACGGGGAGAAGAAGCGCAGGTCGAAAAGGGAATCGGTGACAAGCATCGTGCCGAAATCAACCTCGATGCGGAGCTTATCGAGGATAGCTATATCAAAGCTGTGGACGATGCGCATCTGCTGCGGCCCGGTGAACTCACGTCGGGAGAACGATCCCTCATTGCCATCATAATGGCCGCTCTCTATCCCTTTCTCCGTATCCCAGCCATCGAACTGCATGTCAAAGCGCGTGGCAGAGATCCTGTACGTGAAGTACCTGCTTGCAAATGACATGCTCGCGACTTCCTGATACACGAAGTTGTCGCCGACAAGGAGATTGCCGGTAACGCCGTTTCCCATGCTGTGCGGGAAGCGTCCGAGGATGAACGTGAAGAAATCGTTGCCTGCCGCAATCCCCGCCCTGTACGGGAACTGCACGGGCGCCGATGTCGTCTTCGTCTCCATGGCATCATTGAGGAAAAGCCACGCTCCTCCGTGATGCGTCAGAAGCCAGCCGAAAGATGTCTCATAGAGATGATGCTGGTTGTTGCCAAACTGGATGTCACCTTCAAGCTGGACATGGTCACCAAAATACACCCTAGCCTGTCCATAAAGGGCAGGCTCCTGATACCTATATGGGATCAGCGTCTCATTGCGCCTGTCCTTTGCAGGGGCGTCAGAGAACTCATTGGCAAAGTCAAAGTCGCGCTCATCGGCGATATTCGCCTGAATGTTCACGCCGCCGGTGAGGTCAAGGCCGAACGCGCCTGACCGGAAAAGAGGATCGCGGCCCGCAAGCTCGCGCTCTATGCGGTCATACTCCGCGGCAAGGGACGGCGAAAGCGATGAGCGGTCGATTCTCTCAAGGGCAATCCTAAGCTCCTCCGCCGTCACGGGAGCATAGCCGGATGGGCCTATCACGCCAGCCATGCGGCATAGCCTGGATAGATCCTTGTATATATCATCGCGCGCCGTGTATGTCCGCATCGTGTTTGACCACAGCGAGGAGATGACGAGAACCAAAGCCAATGAGAATGCGATCGCCCTTTTCACATAGGATAATCTAACGGATTGAGCGGCTAATGTGAATGGCTGGAATGCCATATACGCAAACTACGCATACAGCCGCTGATGCATTACAATATAGCCATGGATACATACAGATGCCCGAAGTGCGGCTGCACGGAATACATTTCGGATACTATACAGACGACAGGAGGGAACTTCTCGAAGCTCTTTGATGTGCAGAACAAGAAGTTCGTCGCGATCTCATGCAGCAACTGCGGCTATACGGAGTTCTACAGAAGCGATTCCTCCACGGCCCTCAACGTGCTTGATTTCCTCATCGGGCATTGAGGTAATGATCAATGAGCAAGAACGAGCTAAGAAAGGAAGCAAAGCGTAGGATCCTAGGCATCGACAGGGAAGCTGAGTCAGCTATGATCGTCGAGAGCCTCAGGGCGCTTCCTGAATTCCACTCAGCCAGCACGATCCTGGCATTCTGCCCGCTTGCTGACGAGCCTGACATCACGCCGCTTCTATCTGACGAGAGGGTTCTGCTTCCATTCATCCATGCGGGCCGGATGGCATTCTCCTCGTCAAGGAGATTCCATAGGTCACCTATGGGATTCCTGGAGCCGGAGATGAGTGAAGCAGATTACGAAAAGGCGCTGATGCTTGTCCCGCTTCTTGGGTACAACAGCAAGCTCTGCAGGCTTGGCCGCGGCGGCGGATACTATGACAGATACATAAGGGAGAACAGGGATAGGATCAGGACCATAGGGCTGGCTTTCTCAGCATCATTCTTCCCTGATTTCTCCGAAGAGGAGCATGATGCAACGCTTGACGCGGTCCTCACGCCCTCGGGACGAATGTCTGCGTCCTCAGCATATTGAAAAAGCGCATGACGTCCCCGCATTCCTCTCCAGAGAGCAGCATAGCGCGGAAATCGGCATCATGCACCCAGGAAAGTATTGAAGCGACAGCCCTGAGATAAAGGCTCTCCTTCGTCGGGGACGATGCTATGACGAAGATGATATGCACGGGATCTGGAAAGCGGTCATCGAAGATGATCCCCTCAGGAGATATCCCCAGGGCAATCGAAGGATCCTCGATTCCCGGGCACTTGCCATGCGCGATGGCGACCCCGTGCCCGATTCCGGTCGACTGCACTCGCTCACGCCTATGCACAGCATCAGCAAAGCGCTTCTTGTCCGGAAGCTCATCGAAGATAGAGCATGCGGCGATGATATGGTCTATCGCCTCATGCTTATCCTTCTCATCAACGATGCAGAATACGCTGTCCCTGTCTCTCACTTCTTCTCCGCAAGATACTCATTGATGGCGCGCGCGGCCTTGCGTCCCTGCCCCATGGCAAGTATGACTGTCGCAGCGCCAAGCACGATATCACCGCCTGCATACACCCCTTCCATGGATGTCCTGCAGGTCTCTTCATCGACGATGAAGTTGCCGCGCCTGTTGGTCTCAATCTCAGGCGTAGTCTTCTTTATGAGAGGATTGGACGCGTTGCCGATCGAGACTATGACCGTATCATACTCGACGGTATAGTCAGAGCCCGGAATCTCCACAGGAGAGCGGCGGCCGGAGGCATCAGGCTCGCCCAGCTCGCACTTCCTGATCACCACGGCGCGGACATTGCCCTTCTCATCGCCAAGGATCTCGACAGGCTGTGAAAGGAGGCGGAGATTACATCCCTCCTCAACAGCGTGCTCGATCTCCTCCTTCCTGGCAGGCATCTCGCTCCGCGTCCTCCTGTATATGATATCCACGGTCTCCGCGCCGAGCCTGAGGGCCGTACGGGCTGCGTCCATAGCGACGTTTCCGCCACCGAAGACAGCAACGCGCCTTGAGTGGAAGAACGGAGTCATCGAATGCTCCTGGTCATAGGCCTTCATAAGGTTCGAGCGCGTGAGATACTCATTGGCCGAGAATACCGAGCCAAGGTTCTCCCCCGGGATATTCATGAACTTAGGAAGCCCTGCGCCTGTTCCGATGAACACAGCGTCGAATCCATCCTCCTCCATCAGCTCCTTTATGGTCCTCGTGCGCCCTACCAGCACGTTCTTCTCAAGCTTTATGCCCATATCCGAAAGCTTGGAAAGCTCCTTATCGACAAGACGCTTGGGAAGCCTGAACTCAGGGATACCATAGCTGAGGACTCCGCCCATCTTATGCAGGGCCTCGAATATGGTCACGTCATGGCCGGCTCTCCTCACGTCAGCCGCGCAGGCGATCGACGCAGGCCCCGAGCCAACGACAGCGACCCTCTTGCCTGTAGCCGGAGCTATCTCCGGAAGGGACGCGCTATCGCTCTCATGATCCGCGACAAAGCGCTCCAGGCGCCCGATGCCGACAGCCTGATCCACATCCTTGAGCATCTTGCCTACCGTGCAGAACTTCTGGCACTGGTTCTCCTGCGGGCAGACACGGCCGCAGATTGAAGGAAGAAGGCTGCTCTCCTGGATAACGGAAAGCGCTGCCTTGTAATCCTTCTTCGTGATCTCATGGATGAATGCCGGGATATCAATCCCTACAGGGCAGCCATTCACGCATGGCTTCGTCTTGCACTGCAGACAGCGGTTGGCCTCAACGACAGCCTCATCCTCGGTATAGCCAAGCGCGACCTCAGACATATTGGTTATCCTGACCTTGGGATCCTGCTGAGGCATATCCTGATGAGGGATCGCGGCCCTCTCCTTCGCACTCATGCCATCATGTATCATGCCCAGGGCAGCCTGTGCCTCTCTCTCAAGAACATCCGCGCTCTTCATCTTCCAGCTCCCTCCAGGCGGCAGCGGTGATTGGCCTCCGCCTCCTGATCCTTGTATGTGCGCTGTCTCATCAGCATATTGTCCCAATCAACAAGATGGCCATCGAACTCAGGGCCATCGACGCAGACGAACTTCGTCTCGCCGCCAACGCTCACGCGGCAGCCGCCGCACATTCCCGTGCCATCGATCATGATCGTATTGAGCGATACGATGATAGGCGTATTGAACTCAGCTGCTGTCTTCGTGCAGAACTTCATCATGATTCCCGGTCCGATAGCCACGACCTGATCCACATCGCCCTTCTCGAGAAGTGCCTTCAGCGGCTCTGTCACCACTCCCTTTAGGCCATAGGATCCATCATCGGTTATGATTGTGAGATCCGGATCGATGGTGCGCATCTTCGCTTCCTCGATTATAAGATCCTTGGTGCGCGCGCCTATTATGATCTTCACGTCATTGCCGGCATTCTTAAGAGCCTGGGCGATCGGGAAAAGCGGAGCTACTCCGATTCCGCCCCCGACGCAGACGACACGTCCGAAGTTCTCGATATGCGTCGGCGATCCAAGTGGGCCGAGGACATTCTCTATATAATCGCCAACGTTCATCTCGGCCAGCAGGTACGTGCTGGCGCCGACACGCTGGAAGACTATCGTTATCGTACCCTTCTCCTCATCCGCATCAGCGATGGTGAGAGGGACGCGCTCATTGAAGTCACCGCCCTTCTGTATGATAACGAACTGGCCGGCCTTCCTTTCCCTTGCGATCATCGGGGCCTCAATCTCCATGGAGAAGACCTCCGGGGAAAACTGCTCTTTCGAAACTATCCTGTACATCTATCGATTCTCCGGCGTCAGTATATAGGGAATGGGGAAAAAGAGAAACCGGCATGAGGCATGAGAATGCGATGATTGCAGGGCACTAATAGATATAATCTTATATTATAAGGAAATCAAAGCTTGAATCTGATTTCATGATCAAATCTATCATGAATACTATGGGATTTTCCCTCTGCTTTCTCTTGAACTACGTCAATCAATGCAACAGTTAAAAAAGCTTTCCAGACATTCTCAGGAATCAGCAAAATTACACCCGAAATATTCAAACAGGAATAATGGAAAGGAATTAAGAACGGCTACCTTATCTTCAGAAATGAATTTCCCTCGCTGATTTTCAAATATGCAAGATTGGGAAACAGCATCCAGGTCTAAAGGAATGCTCTTGTGGCCACTGCAAATATAATTTGCCTTCTCAGTATTCTGCGTTATCAAATGCTTCCAATTTACAAATAGTTCAGCAGATCGTACCTTATCTTTCTCAGAGATAGCCTTATTCCTACCAAGACGGAAGGATGCAAAATCAAGATTATCATAATGAGAGAAATCCGCGGATCTTGATTTGAAGTATTTCAATGATGATACGGGAAATGTATGCAGATGATAATCAGGATCAGGGAGTTTCTTCGTATACCTGATTGACTCCACCATAGGGTAATTCACATAAAGCTTGCCATGCCCGGTCTCATCATCAAAGAATTCAACCATTGTCCGTAACTGGTCATTCAACTCCGCATATGAGAATGTCCCATCTTTGTTCTGATTATGGATATCATAATCAAAAAAGAGATAAATCTCAGATATCTCCGAAGAATCCTCGATATCCCTCAGTGGATTATCAGGATCAGCGGCAAGACGCGTCCTCAAGACTGATACCAGGTCAAGATAATATCTTTCGTCCGTAATACGGCCATCATCTGTCATCTGCTTATATAATCCGTAGATATTATTGCAATATGAACAGATGATCCTATCCATCTTGTCCTTGAAGAAAAGATATTCGATTGTCTTGAATATGGCAGGCTCTCTTTCTTTTCCCTCGAATACAAACAAGATCATATGTCAAAAGCCCCACCCCGGAAAAGCTTCTCGATGTTATGCCCGAACCGAAGATCCTTGTCCGTGCAATCACACAATGCTTTTATCTCATTATGATTCAGGATGAAATTGCAATCAGGACGCAGGATATCATTCGACATAAGGAATGTATTATGAGAAGTCAGAAGGATCTGGCAATCATATCTGAACAGACGCCTGCATACGGCAGCAGCAAGCTTGAAATGATAGAATGCATCAAATTCATCGATAAAAAGGAATTTGGCATCCTTTATATTCTGCAGCCAATAATAAAGCAGATACAGAGAACTTGTACCAATGGACATCACATCGATGAACGAGACTTTATTGCCACCAATAAAGCAATAAAGCAGCTTCTCTCCAGGCAAAGGCTCAGAGAAATCATAATCCTGATCGCTTACTTCAAGCAGGAATGCCTTGAAATCATCAACCAGTCCATTATTGATGATGAATTCACTTATCGGCTCCCCCTGAGCTCTAAGCCCCATGAACCCTCTGCTTTCAAGGCATCTGAACCAAAGCATGGAATCAACGAAACGAAGCAGCTGATTCAGATAATGATCCTCAGGCAAAGGAAAGGTGGCTGCAAGATAATTGACTATGGAGATATTGTTAGGATTCTCTCTCAGAGCCTTTACATTATCTTCAGCCAAAGGGAATTGAGCACGATCTATCTCAAAGCCATTGTCACGATTGAAGGCATACCGTCCATCAACGAGAAGAGCTTCTTTCCTTATTATATTCTTTGCATCCTTCTCATAGGAATACTCCAGCAAGCATCCGCTGAAATCAAAGGTATATTCAAAGAGCATAACCCCATTCGGATCCCCAGCATACGCTGCATTCACATAATGATGCGGCTCTTTGGTCTTCTGGGACAAATGATTAAGGATATCAAAGATAGCAAAGCCAAGATTTGATTTGCCGGACCCATTAGGGCCATAAATGATTCCATCCTTTATGATTCCATTCTTTATGGCAAACCCGTTGAATTCATAATTGCGATGCTTAGAGAGATCGAGCTCTATCCGATCCTTGAATCCCTTGAAACCAGTTACCGCAAATTTCTTCAGCATGTGCATTCCCCTCTTCTTGATTATCAAGGCAAAGCAACGCAAAGTCAACATGCCGTAATTTTTTTACGGGGCATCTCAAGCGATTCTAGATTGTCCTTAATGGATATATACAAAGATACAAGCTGACAAGGACAAGAAGTTCATGTAGCAAGCCATCCTTCTCGCGCATTAAGCAAGGCAATGGTAACCAACGCATCATCCCTCCGCCCCATCACATCAAAGCTGGTATCAGAAGAGTCTGTAAAAGCTGAAGGAATGACAAGGAATAGGAAATATATGCTGACACAGGATATCGGACATACGGATTCATGAATCCTTTAGGTGCATTAGATATTCCTCTACATTGATGTAGTGGATACCGTTTATATCCGCATCATCTCCCCGATAAAGGACGTATTTACCCGTGATTCGGCCATAACGGAATTCTGCAGCCTCGCATTTCCGGCTATCCAGCAAATGCCGGTATTGCCGTTCATCAATCTTATCACTGTGCTTTATCTCATATATCTGGCAGGTGATGGCCTCAGGATCCTGCACCACCATATCGAACTCTCCGACATCAAACTGGAACGAGAACACCTTCCTGCCCGGCAAGGCGAAAGTTGTTTCCAAGAGCACGATATCCTCCAGCATCCGGCCTTTGATCTCACTACGTATCCGTTCCAATATCCGGCTTCGCTCCTCTGCCGGCAGATTATCCATCATCTCATCCTCAAGCAAGCTGCTTACCAACGCATCCGCCTGGGAGTAACGCAAGCCTGGCTGAGAGACAGCCGTACGGAACAACCTCTGCGTGCTGCTGTCCATCAAGGCAATCGGAATTTCATGAATCAGATCAAGAAGCTCAAAATATTCCTTTATCTCCGCAGCATGCTCTGTTGATAAAGATACAGCCATCTCCTCCTGATTCCGGATCTCCAATCTTCTTCTCAATCTCTCAGTGACAGCCGCAACATCCACATCATCCAGGATAGTTGTCGGGTTATCACGATCCTTGCGGAGATTCCTTGCTGAGAACGACAGGTCATTTGACCTGAAATCCCTTGTAAGGACTTCCAGGGTGAACCTATGATTCATATCCTCAACGACACGGTTTATGGCGCTTGTCAGCTCATTCTTCTCATACAGTTCCAGCAGAAGACGGAAATGCCTTCCATCCTGATAATTTTTAAGCGAATGCTGGATATTTCTGGCAATAGCCGTATCAACATACTCACCAGCAGACGATGAAGCTGCAAAAGGAGAGCCTTCATTATAATTGATGCCGGATAAGCTCATCGTACCGCCAAAGCGGATGTATTCATCGACACCCCTGATTCCAAGCACGGAAACGAACTCCCTATAAGGTATGAATGTCGTATGGACCATTATCATGCGGTCATACAGCTGCTCATCCCCCGCGAAGACAAACCCAAGCGAGTCTGTACCGGAGAGGATTATCTTCATGCCGCTTGACGCAAATAGATCGGCAAACAAAGCCCCGCCTTCGATAAAATCGGAGAGCATGGTCACCTCATCTATGAAAACATAACGGTATCCATCATGAAACAGATGAATAAGATCCTTGTTTATATCAGCAAGGGTATTAGAAGGCATGATCTGCATGAAAGCAGTACGGGCGATGATGCTATAATCCATTTCTTCAATTAATTGCCGTATGAGAGTGGTCTTGCCTGTACGCCTCAATCCAAAAAGGACCAGTACCTTGCCATCGTTATCTCCATATATATAGTCATGAAGCTGACTAAAGCATTCTCGCTTCTTCAGCTTCCTCACGGGCTCCGAGAATGCGGCCAAGCCATCACCGACAATGACAGAAGAGGAAAAATCATACCTATCGTGTCCTTGTCGACGTGAAAGCCCGAGTTTCTTCAGCTCGGCCTCCAGTTCTTTCCTTTTCGCTATCTGCTCAGATAGATAAACGGCCTCAGTCTCTGAGACATACTGTTCTTTCCGCACCCCATCCTCATACCAGCGATGATAGAGATACTCTTTTCCTTTTATATGCTTTGCAGAAACTGTCCCCTTAGGAAGCGCATTGATTTCAGATTCAAGCCTGGCTCTTTTGTCCATCATAAATCAATTATACCTGTTATCCCCTGTATGTAAAGCAAAATAGGGATAACAATCGTTCTAGAAAATAAAATACCTATATTTGTACAGCGTTGCTAAATCTCGCCGAAACCATCAAGCCTTTCCATAAAGGATATCCACTCTATTTGGATATAAATAAGACACTTTATATGCTAAACTGCATACATCTAAAGCTGGAGAAAATATGAAAAGGAAAACATGGCCGCCAAAGATTCTAAACAAGAAGGAAACTTTGGAATACATAAAGAAAACGGGTTGTTCCATCGGTCGCTTCGGAGATGGTGAAGTATCTTTGATGACCATGATTGGAATTGGTTTTCAGCGCCCCTCTTGGCGACTTAGAAAGGAATTAATCGAAATAACAAAGGAAAATGATCCATCATTCCTTGTTTGTATTCCAATTGCAATAACTGATTCATCTGATTTTGTTGCGTCATCCCAAAAATGGTGGAAAGCCAACTTAAGATTAATGGGAGTTATTTGGAAACATTATTTTTCTTCAGGAAACAGCTATGGAGATGCCCAAATTACAAGGCCTTGGTTGAATACTCAAAGTGATAGCATTGCAAATATGTGCTTTTCTATGCTTTCTGATGAATGGGAAGGAAAAGATGTTGTCCTAATTGAAGGAACAAAATCTCGAATTGGTGTAGGCAATGATTTTTTAAAGAAAGCAAAAAGCGTAAAAAGGATTCTTGGTCCAACAACAAATGCATATTCTCGAATTGATCAAATTGAAGAAAAAGCAAAGTCATTTCCAAAAGATACCCTATTCTTGCTTGCATTAGGGCCGACGGCTACTGTCTTGGCTTATAGGCTTCATAAAGCAGGATATAGAGCCTTGGATATTGGACATATGGATATAGAATATGAATGGTGGAAAATGCGAGCAACAACCAAAGTTCCAGTCAAGAACAAATTTGTAAATGAAGCAGGGGGGTATAAAACCCTTGTAGAAAAAGACATCGATGATAGCTATAAAAAAGAAATAATATGCACAATAGAATAAATTTCCCCATTTTTAGGTAAACATCAAAACGAGGTAAATAAAATATATGAAAAAAAAACATGAAATTGAGTTAACTAAAGCTGATATAAGAAATGAATTAACGGCAATTCTCCTAGAAATTGACCGGGTCGCAAAGATCATTGGAATTAAATACTTTTTATATGCAGGAACATTGTTGGGGGCCGTTAGGCACAAAGGTTTTATTCCTTGGGATGATGATGTAGATATATGCATAGAACGCAGTGAATATGAAAAACTGCTTTCGGAATTCAATAATTTAGCGAACCCCAAATTCAAGCTTATATCCCCCTATACTGAACGCAATTACTTATGGGGATATGCAAAAGTAATAAATACTGAGACAACATTAATCGAAAATAGGTTGAAACCTCCTTTTGAGTACGGGTTATTTGTCGATATTTTTCCATTTGATTACGTACAAATCAGTTCTGAAAAAGAAAAATTAGCTATTCAGGATAATTTATTACTTTTCAATAGAAGACAAATGATAACAGATTTTCGCTATGCCCCGCTGCAATGGAAAATATGTAATTTTTGGAATCTTGTTATCTACAAAGGAAAGAACAGGTTTTCTTATTTATTTAAGGATGCCGCAGAAAATAATATTAAATTCAATGAGTATCAAAAATCACTTTCACCAAAAGAGAAGAATGCAGATTCTATCTTAGTAGCATTTGGGCTAGAGCCACAAATTGATAGGCTTTTATTCAATGCAAAATGGTATGAGGAAGCAATTGAATTAGATTTTGAGGGACATAAATTGATGGCACCTATTGGTTATGATGAGATATTGACTACAGCTTATGGTGATTACATGCAATTACCTCCTGAAAACAAAAGACATGGAGAACATTATCCAAAAGTAACATGGAAACTAACAAATGAATCATAAACATGCATATTTGCTTATTATTGATAAGCATCCAGCCCAATTGCATACTCTGTTGAAACTCTTAGACAACGAGCGCAATGATATTTTCATCCATATAGACGCTAAGTCGAAAATGACTGCTGCTGATATAGATACTGAAAGCTTGGTTTCCAACGTATACATTTTCAAAGAGATCAAGGTATATTGGTCAGACATCTCCTTAACAGAGGTAGAGCTTTTCCTTTTAAGAAAAGCAAAGGAAACTGGTACCTATTGCTATTATCACTTGCTTTCAGGCTCTGATTTGCCGCTGAAACCACAGAAAGAAATACTTGATTTCTTCGAGAGAAATCAGGGAAAGGAATTCGTGGAATACCAGATTCCAGGTAAATTCCTTTCAAAGCCTTACTACAGCAGAGTAAAATACTACCATCTATTTAGCAGGCATTATCGGCATTCTGGACGATTCAAGCTGATGCGAGATTACTTTTTCGTAGGAATTGAGTATACGGCTATGTTCTTCCAGATGCTAATTGGGATCAATAGGATAAAAGGACTGGAATTCGCCAGAGGATCCCAATGGTTTGATATTACAGACGAGCTTGCTGAATATGTACTGTCAAAATCCAACTGGATAATCAAGCAATTCAGGATGACAAGAGCAAGCGATGAATCGTTCCTGCCGTTACTTGTCCATAACTCGAAATTCCGTGACAGGCTATATATAAAGACCTTTGAAGGTGATATGCATGCCAATATGCGTTTCATAGATTGGACAAGGGGAGAACCATATACATTCAGAAATTTGGACTACAATGAACTCATTTCATCGGACTTGCTGTTTGCCAGGAAATTCAACGAAGATACGGATCGTGAGATCATTGAACGAATAGAAGAATACGTACTCAGCTTACAGAATCAATAATTCAGCAGATACTGATAATTAGTATTCGCACCATCTGCCTTATGCTTCTGATTCCAGACAAGCTTAGAGAAGATGTTGTCTGCCAATATCTTCTCTAGCTTTTCCTTGTCATACGGTTTATCGAGGATCGAGACTAGATCATAAAGACCTTCGCTTGTATATTCCAAGCCATCTATCATTGCCTTGACATCAGGCAACTCAAAATACTGGAGCATGATTGAATAATCTAGAAGATAGTAATCAATTATGACTTCATGATCCTTCCAGTAGTCTGATAGGAAATCACGCTCAAACATAATCGGCTTTGATCCAGGAGTACCACCAAGGACAAAGCAATGGATACGATCATTCTGGATAAAAGGAGTCTTCTTCAATGATGTATGAAGAGAATACAATGGTTTCGTGAATATAGCCTGAGGTATCGGCTGTGAAACGTAAATAGTAGAATCAAGCCACAATCCACCATGCTCTGAAATAAGGAATATACGCATTATGTCTGATAGCTGCGCAAATGAGACTATCCCTCGCCTATGCTTCTCGATTATATATTCTGGGATATCCGCATAATCACGGAAATTGCTCTCGCTTATGACAACGACCTCTGCGCCATTGGCATTCTTGCGGATGCTATTTATGCACATCTTCACCAGATCAGGAGCATTGTCCTCCCCTTGCCACCACATGACCCAGATGTAATGATGTTCAGGAATATTGGTAACAGCCTTTATATTTTTATATTGCTCTATGCGATACGAATAGGCTTCTCTTAAATATGAAAGGACAAACTCATGTTTCTTCTGGACTATCCTGTATATTGAATCTTTCTTGAATGCAGGAATGAAATATAAGAGAGATGCCAGCGTCTCGAAGCTGAGTTTCCAGGATATCTTCCGCCCTACCCTAAACCAATTCTTGATGAGCCATTTCGTATTCATAATCCTAATCCACAGTATACTGCACAGTCTGCTTATATGTTCTCAGAATATAGGCGAATATGACAAAAAACTCAAACTGCTGTGTTTTCAGGGATCTTAACTTAATATTGAAACTTTTGCCCTTTTAGTATGTTATATCTTTGCTTATGGATAGCAGGACCGTAGAGCGTCGGCTCAACAGAATCGAGAAAGCAAAGCTCAATACGACTATAACGCTGGTAACAGCTATCGTTATGGGGGTATTCAGCTTTGTTGAAAGAACCATCTTCAATAGATTCTTCATAGCTGATTATCTAGGCCTCTACAGCTTCTTCAACAATGTCATCGGAGTACTAAGCGCTGCAGAGCTTGGAATAAGCACATCCATCGCATTTGCTCTCTATGCTCCGCTTGAGCTTAGGCAGGAAGACCAGATTGCTGCCATAATGCGTTTCTACCGCAAGGCTTATAGGATTGTCGGCTCGATAATCCTGATTGGTGGCGTTGCATTCATGCCATTCATGCGATTCCTGCTGAATACAGATATACCGATGGCGAATGTCAGGCTGTATTTCCTGTTCTTCCTGTTCAAGACGGTATCAAACTATTATTTCGGATACAAGGAAACGCTTCTTGCCGCAAACCAAGAACAGTACAAGATCAACCTTGTGAACAATATAGCCTGGACGATCCTATATATCGTAGATATCCTGATTGCTATATTCACACAGAACTTCCTTCTTTATTCGATAAGTATCTTTGCCATAAACCTTATCAGGGCAATCATCCTCAACATAATGACTTCGAGGCAATTCCCGGAGATGAGGAAGTATAAAGAGGCAAGGATCGATCCAGAGAATATCAGGCACCTGATCAGGAATACAAAGGGCCTGATAATAACAAAACTCTCCACGATACTTGTGAGCACTACGGATTCAATACTCATAAGCGCAATGGTTGGAACAGCCTTTCTGGGCAAATACTCAAACTACCAGATGATAACAGCAGGGCTCATGACGCTCTCTACGCTGCTCCCGAAATCAATCACGGCGGGAGTCGGGAATGCGGGAGTCACAGAATCAAAGCGAACCATAGCCAGAAGCTTCGATGCACTCAACCTCGCATCATTCTTCATTTACAGCACTCTGACAATCCTGCTGATAAATATATCAAATCCGATAATAAGCACATTCTTCGGAAAAGACAGAGCTTTAGGTATGGATCAGGTGATCCTTATCTTCATAAGCTTCTATCTAAGCAACCAAAGAGAAATCCTCCTCACATTCAAATCATCATTGGGGCTTTATTGGGAAGATAGGAAACGTCCACTTGCAGAAGGACTGACAAATCTTATCGTGTCAATAATCCTAGGCTATTGGTGGGGATTCAATGGAATCATCATAGGGACCATATTCACGCAGGTATTCATCAATCTCATGATTGAACCGAGGGTCATATTCCATAGCGGACTGAGCAGCTCAGCTTTCTGGTACTATGTTACAGCTATAGGAAGATTCGTCCTCTCTGCCGCTATTGCCGCAATAGCATACTACGTGAATTCATTCATACCATTTAGCGGGATCCTGGGAATAGTAATCAAGGCTGCGGTAACCATAGCTATTATCTGCGCTGTTTTCCTCATCGTCTACAGGAAGAATCCTGAGGCCATCACGATAGTAAGGACCGTCAAGATTGCGTTCATGGACAAACGAAAGCAACGAAAGATGATGGAAACCAATAAATAAGATGATTTGATACTTCATCTTCCTAATATTATCAAGAGACTAGAAAGTACTTACTTACGGACTATAAAATGAAAGAAAATCATTTACGGTATTAATACCATAATCAGCAAAGCTAAAAGAATCACTTGTTAAACGAACTCCTTCATACCACCGCCATATTCGATCGATAAAAGGAGTATCCACATTAACAATATCTCCAATTTGCTGAAGGATATGCAAACCATAAGGAAAATCTGCTTTAAAATACCTAGAATTCAAATCAGGAATATATTTCCCATTTTCTAGTTTAATGTGAGGCGTTTCTAACCCTTTAAATCCTTTAATAGATGTTAGTTTTTGGACCATTTCAGATGGAGTATAACTCTCATAATGATCTCGTAATGATTTAACGTAACTCAAATCAAAACCATATGCTTCTAAAATCAATCGTATCGCCTGTACTTCAGCGTCACAGTTCAACAACAACTCTGCAGATTCAATATCCCAGTCCTCATAGAATAAAGGGATAGAATCATAGAAAGGAACACTCTTACTGTATTCCTTAAAAAGACAATACATCCTTGATGTATGTAAGATTGAATTAGAAGGAGTGAGAGTAACATTAAGATAATTTGGAAGAGGAAAACACTGGATATCAAACAAGCTAGAAATAAAATGACAGCATAACTCTGTGTCATCATTGGGTAGCGCCCCTAAAAATAAATTATCACGATAACCAGTAGCTCTGACCTTAGAGCCATACTCAATAAGCCGAGCAACAGAGGGAACTCTCTGCAATCCAAAAAGAGTTACCCCTTTAAATAACCATTTATCAAAAATACATTCACTACCACCAGTACCAGGGAAAAAACCAACATAAAGTTTATTCCTCGCATATCTTTCATATTTATTTGCAAAATCATTTTGACAAAATGATGGTAAGGTAATGATTATTACATCAGCACAGCTAAAAGCTTGATCAGGATCATCTGTAACATCTTTTATATCACCTTCAAGCATTACTTTATTGCATTCATTTACTATAATTAATCTTTTGGCAAACTTTACAAAATTCTTAGTAAAAATAGTAACGCTATGCCCCTTTGCTGCTGCATGAACAGCAATTTGCGTGCCTATATTACCAGCTCCAACTATTGTTATATTCATATCACTTCCTCAAAAACAAATACATTCATTAAATGCACTTAAAAACAAATCATCTTCTTCTTTATTTTTTACAGCAACACGTATGAATTGACCATTCTTAATCTTAGATGAAAGATCCTTGATTAATATAGAATGATCTGCAAGCAACCGTAAACTAATGTCATGAGAAGTTATTCCTTCTGGAAGTTTTATCATAATATAATTCGCCGCTGAAGGATAAATATGTAACCCATTAATCTTAGATAGCTCTTGTACAAATCTAGTCCGTTCTTCTTTTATTTGAGATAATGACTCAACATATGATTTCTTATATTTAAGATAAATCTGCATATAAAACTCCGCTAATGAGTTTATGTTCCATATGGCCACATCTTTTTTCATTCTTGCAATCAGATCTTTATCTCCGGAAGCTAGGATTCCCAATCTCAGTCCGGGAACACCATATGATTTTGATATACTCTTTACAACAATCAAATTCTCATAGGCATCAATAATACGCTGTGATAGTATCGAATTGGATTCAATCGTTCCTTCTGCAAAATCTATAAACGATTCATCAACAATGATATGAATTTGCTTTTTAACTGCCCAATCACAAAGATGTAGCATTTCTTCCTTCTCGATGAAATTTCCAGACGGGTTATCAGGATTGATAAGGATAAGATTTGAGATTTCCTTATCATCAAAGAATCGGATAACATCATCTGAAGAATAAGTAAAATCAACGGGCTGGAAAACAATTTCATCACTCTTATCGCAAATACGCGAAGGATATTCTTCAAATGTAGGTCTGATTACCCCTGTCTTACCGTAAATAAAATTCATCACGGATTTAATAAGCTCTGCAGCACCATTTCCAACAATAATATTATCGATATGAACATCAAAATTCCTTGAAGCAAGCAAAGAATTCTGCTGCTGTCCTGATGGATATGTTCGAATTAGAATATCACTACATGACTTTATCTCATCGATTATTTCTTTTGTAGGATAATAAGGATTTACTAGATAACAGAAATCCTTAACATCAGGATAGCGCCAGAATCCACCATAACTGCTTTCCATTCTCTTCAGTTTTGTTTCAGGATCCGCAAATATAGTTGATGCAATATTAAGATCATTTACATCATCAATTTCATACCAATGCTGACCAGATAAGCACAATGCTGTAATAGGAGGATTATCTAGCATGGCAATAACACGCAACACCTGTTCATAATACTCATTTTTACCTAAAGCCTGGCAGTAAGCCTCTAAGAATGGAACATAATACCTGTAGGAGAAGTCCTTACTAAATTTATATATATTTACTGTCTTGTAATATCTGTCAATTAGCTTAAAATCAAACTTGCTTCTGGCAACAAACCGCTTGATCTTGTAATTCTCCGAAAGTTCTACGCAAGTACCATCCATCCAACTTTGAAACTTATCAACCAAAGCTAAAGTTTCACGATTGTCATTCAATAATAAATCCAATACGGAATCTTCAAATATTAAATCTGATTCGAATAGTAATGTATCATCCTTACAAAGAAACTCTTTGGCTAAATAAAGGGAATATATATTATTTGTTTTTTCATAATCGGGATTTTCAACATATTCAATAGGGAGGGCTATATGCAAATTAGCAATATAATTTTTGAGAATATCGCCTTTATACCCAACAACTATAACAACTTTATCTATACATGGATGTTGTCTCAACTGTTTCAATAATCTGGAAATCAAAGTTTCTCCATTTACTGAAACCATACATTTCGTATTATTCTGCGTGAATTCTCCTAATCTTCGCCCCATACCTGCAGCTAATATTATTGCCTGCATATCTAATCAGGTCTCCTTATTAAGCTAATAAGCTAATTATCATGATACATTATACAAATGTTTTAATATATCCATACGAATGGATTTAATTCTCCGAATGTTTATAGATAGCATCAGAAGCTACTTTTTCTGCCAAGTGTCTTGCGCTGAATTCTATTGGAATACCGTTAAAATTAGCGTCCAGTTCAGCAAGTTTTTCCAGATGCTCTGCATAATCAAGGACTATCTCAACGCTCTCCTTGCGCTTACCGGTGCAATTCCAGCCGACTTTGTATTTCTCCACATAGTCTGCCGAAGGAATCACTGTATATACCAGCTCAGTGATAAGGAACGGGCGATGGGCATACATCGCTTCGACTATCGTATTTATGCCAGCCCTTCCCGCTATGATATCCGAAGCAGCCAGATACTCATCAACGTTATTGACGAAGCCTTTGCAATAAACCCTTACATCGGTATTCCTGGACTTATCGATAATGCCATTGATCTTCTTGGACATATTCTTGTCCATGCCACCAAGTATCACAATCTGCATCGGAATATTCTTCTTGATAAGCGACTCAAGAAGATACAAAGATCCAAGCCCTTCTCCTCCGAGATTTATCTGAAGCGTGAAGAGATCCGCATCAAGCCCTAGCTTTTTCCTTGTCGCCTTCTTATCGAGCTTCCGGACATCCGCGACGGAGCGCTGCAGCGGAAACGGCGCCAGCTCAATCGTATTCCTCGCCTGCCCCATGGATCTGACGACCTCCACACCCTCCTCTGTTGAGATATAGAACCGGCGAAGCTTATCACAGACTGCCGCTACAGGAGCAGAGAACACATCGGTAGCGAAATAATACACAGGGATGTCTATCCCAAGGTAATCAAACATCTCAGAAAGCACAGTGCTTGCATAAGGATGGGTTGCGAAAACGAAATCCGGACGGAATTCCTCCAGATTAGCCTGCAGCATCCGCGTGCAATGCTTATCAGCGAACCTTATAGCCCACTCCATTCCATTGGAATCACTATCATTGAACTTAGAGATGTGCCTCTCTAATGCAGGCATACGAAGCATCGTCCGCCAGAAAGACTTGTTTATCCTTCCCATCCAGCGGATATCAAGATAATCGAAGAACTCCTCGAGGACTGTATCGATGCCCATAGCCTGCAGCTCTTCCTGAACGGCCTTTGCAGGAACATAGTGGCCCTTTCCACCATCAACATATACGCACAGTCCTCTCACGTCACCACCTCAATACATGAGAATAACATAGTAATCTCAGTATTGGTATCTATACCGGCAGAAGTTATGCATTAAATTCAAATGACAAAGTAAGTGCATCACCAAGGGATGTGAGTCGTGCAGTAACTATGGCAAACGGCTGAAATGAGTCCGTTGCAGTATCTCTGGCATTGCCTGCTACTGTTTGTAATAGTCTTTAAAGGGACAGTTTTATCATAGGGATTTCCCCACTCTTATCATCATGGAAAAAGGACATCTCAAGCAGGTGTCCGCGAAATATACTTCTTGCTGGAAAAAAAGAAAAAGCA
>CALXLT010000011.1 GCA_944389275.1 uncultured Spirochaetaceae bacterium | reverse complement strand
CGTCCATGAGCGTCATGTCGGAAAGGGCTCGCCTCGCCTCAGTCGTTGTTAGAGTATCCATTCTGACTTCCTCCTATACCATATACGCCGCAAGTCCCGTTTTCTGCCAACTTCCAGAGGAAAAAAGATAAAAAATATTCCAATGATATGAACCTGACGAAAAACGGGGATACCGTTATAACCCGGCATCCCCGTAGGATTCATGCTTCAGTCAGATCAGGCAAGCGTGACCACGCTCTTATCGTAATCAGCTGGCGGTACGAACCCAAGCAGCGTCATGCATGTTGCCGCGATCGATGATATCCCAAGGCCTTCCTCAAGCTTCGTGGAATACTCACCATTGTAGCAAGGATCGTAGATGATGCATGGAACAGGGTTTAGAGAGTGGGATGTCTTCGCCTTAGGCTCTCCATCCTCATACTTCTTGACCGAGCCGTCCTTCGCGTGCTCATACATGTCATCAGCGTTTCCATGGTCTGCAGTGATCACCATAACGCCGCCGGCCTTCTCGACAGCATCCCTTATCCTTCCGATCTGGAGGTCCATGCCCTCCATCGAGCATACGACAGCCTCGAACACGCCTGTGTGTCCAACCATATCGCCATTAGGGAAGTTGAGCTTTATGAAATCCCACTTGCCACCCTCAATCTCCGCGATCACGCGGTCCGCAATCTCGGCGCACTTCATCCATGGCCTCTGCTCGAAAGGAACCTTATCCGAAGGAATCTCCACATACTCCTCGAGCTTCGGGTCGAACATGCCGGACTTGTTTCCGTTGAAGAAGTATGTGACATGGCCGAACTTCTGCGTCTCGGAGATCGAGAACTGCTTCACGCCTGATGCGCAGAGGTACTCAGCCATCGTCCTGTCGATAGCCGGAGGGGACACAAGATACTGGTTAGGGATATGAAGGTCTCCGTCATACTCCATCATTCCAGCGTATTCCACCGATGGATATCTCTTCCTGTCAAACTCCTTGAAATCCTTCTCATCGAATGCGCGTGAAAGCTCGATGGCCCTGTCTCCGCGGAAGTTGAAGAGGATCACGGAATCACCGTCCTCGATTGCTCCGACTGGCTTGCCGTCCTTAGCGACGACGAACGGAGGAAGATCCTGGTCGATAGCGCCAGTCTCGGTCCTGAGCGTCTCTATAGCCTCGTGAGCGCTCGCGAACTGCCTGCCCTCTCCGAGAACATGGGTATACCAGCCCTTCTTAACCATATCCCAATCAGCATTGTAGCGGTCCATGGTGATGACCATCCTTCCGCCGCCTGATGCGATCTGGGCATCGAATGTGCCATCTGCCGAGAGCTCTGCAAGATACTCCGCGAATGGATCGAAGTAATCAAGCGCGGATACCTCGCCTACGTCACGCCCATCGAGAAGGGCATGGACACGCACCTTCTTCACGCCTTCCTTCTTGGCCTCCGCGACCATTGCCTTCAGGTGGTCGATGTGGGAATGCACGTTTCCATCTGAGAGAAGACCTATGAAATGAAGCGTCGAGCCATGGTCCTTAGCGTTCTTCACCAGCTTCTGCCATGTCGCTCCCTTGTACATATCACCAGAGGAGATGGCGTTTGAGACAAGCTTCGCCCCCTGCGCGAATACGCGGCCCGCGCCCATCGCGTTATGGCCTACCTCGCTGTTTCCCATATCCGCATCGGAAGGAAGCCCTACCGCGACTCCATGGGCCTTGAGCTTCGTCCATGGGCATGAAGCATAAAGCTTATCCAGATTGCCTGTGAGAGCGGATGCAACAGCGTCCCCTTCCTTGTATTTGCCGAAACCTACGCCATCCATGATCACAAGGACAACAGGTCCCTTGCGTTCGATCTTGCCATTTCTCTTCAGCGGCTCAACCATAATATCCTCCTAACAACCTTATATACTATCTCACTATCGGAGAGGAAGCTCTCTCAAGATAACCAAGGGCCTCTCCTTCAAGATACTGGGAAAGCCTCTCCCTTACTACCTCATGATAGCAGTTTATCTGATTAATTTCCTCGTCTGTCAGCAGATCTATATCTATCAGATCCTTCTCATAAGGCACAAGGGTCAGCGTCTCGAACCTGTAGAAATTCCCGAACTCGGTCGAGCGGTCAGGAATGACCGTGACAAGGTTCTCTATCCTTATGCCATGCCGCCCTTCCTTATATACCCCGGGCTCATCCGAGACGACCATCCCAGGAAGGAGCGGGACATCGATCAGCGCTGATGATATCCTCAGCGGACCTTCGTGAACGGAAAGATGGCAGCCGACGCCATGGCCCGTTCCGTGGAAGAAGCTCTCGCCCTCATTCCATAGGAACTGCTTGGCAAGGACATCAAGCTGCACGCCCCTTGTCCCCTCTATGAAACGGGAGCGAGCAAGGGCAAGATGCCCCTTGAGGACAAGGGTATAATCCCTCCTCTCCTCCTCCGTCGGGCGTCCGAAGAGAAGCGTCCTTGTTATATCCGTGGTGCCGAACCGGAACTGCGATCCTGTATCAAGGACCAAGAGGCCATCCCCCTCGACAGCTGCGTTGCTCTTCTCGGATGCAGAGTAGTGCACGATAGCGCCATGCTCCTTCCACGCGGAGATAGGCCTGAAAGAGGGCTCTATGTATCCATCAAGCTTCTCCCTCTCCCTCTCAAGCATCCTGGAAAGCTCCATCTCGGTATACTGGCCATTCCTGTCAAGCGATGACAGGAACCTCACATAGGCAACCCCATCAAGAAGATGTGCCTTCCTCATGCCTTCCATCTCAGCCTCGTTCTTCCTTGCCTTCAGGTCCATGGAGATATCCCGACCGGATAGGAATGATGAGGAGATGCCGAGGAATGTGGCAGCGGTGCGGTCAGGCGCTATGTACCCCTTGCCGGCAGCCTTTTCCCTCAAAGCTATCCAGGCCTCCTCATAAGCCATGATCGTTACCGCAGAGGAGAGCCTTGATGCAAGCTCAGGCTCGAAGCGGCTCCTGTCCGCGAAAAGGATAGCCTCATCCTGCGATATGAAGAGATACGAGACGAATACGGGATTGTACGGGACATCAGATGCCCGGAGATTTAGAGTCCATGCTATATCATCAAGGGAGGAAATGAATGTCCAAGAGGCCCCTTTCTCTCTAAGCCCTTCTCGTATCCTGCCGATCTTCTCCTCAAGGCTGCATCCCGCGTATTGAATAGGCACATCATAGGCTTTTGTCGCAGGGATGGATGGACGGTTATCCCAGAAAGAGGAGAGAAGATCATCTGTTATGGATATGGAGATGCCCTTTCCCTCCAGCTTCCTGAAGTCCGATATCGATATGGTGCTTCCGTCCGCTCCCGCTCTAAGGCCTTTCGCGGCAAGCCATTCAAATGGGGATGGAACGCCTGTATCCCCATCTCTCATCAATGAGAAAGGAGAGCCCTCGAGCTCTGCCTTCGCCTGGATCCAATACCTGCTGTCTGTCCAAAGCAAGGCCTCATCAAGGGTGATCACCACGGTTCCGGCAGAACCTGTGAATCCTGATATGAACTCGCGGCTTCTCCACCTTGGAGAGACATACTCGCTCTGATGGGGATCCGTTCCCGTTATGATATAGGCCTCAAGCCCTCTTTCCCTTAGCGCCTTTCTTAGCCTTTCCACCCTTTCCGCTATCATATGTGCCCCTCCTTGCAAGAACGAAAGCAAGCAGCAGTGCCCCTGCCGCTATCATCAGAAGGCAGAAGATCTGCCCTTCGGATATATTCAGGAACGATTCGAAGAGAGCGATATTCCCCCCGCCGCCTCCATTGATCACATACCCTATATTGCTGTCAGGCTGACGGCAGTACTCGATGAAGAAGCGGAATACGCCGTACCCGATGAGATAGAACGAGAACACGAAGCCATGAGGCATTCCCTTCTTTTTCTTTATCGGACGGATTATGAAGAAAAGGATAAGGAAGAGGACTATGCCTTCGAAAAGGGCCTCATAGAGCTGCGATGGATGGCGCGGAAGGTTTATAAGGCTTCCGCTGGCAGCTTCAAGCCCGACCTTCCTGGCAATCTCCTGCACCCAGGCCTCATCCGCGGGGAAAGGAGATGCACCCGGGAATATCATCCCCCAGGGCTTTGTCGTCACGCGTCCATAAAGCTCCGCGTTTATGAAGTTTCCAAGGCGTCCGAACGTATATCCAAGGGGGATTCCCGCCGTCACGATATCAGTCAGCTGCAAGAGGCTCCGCTTATGCCTTCTCGCGTAGATATAGCCGCCCAGCACGCATCCGACGACGCCTCCATGGTAGCTCATCCCTGGCAGTCCCACGAAGCGTCCGTCCCTGAACGGCCAGAAGATCATCCATGGATGGGTAAGGTAGTACACGGGGTCAGAGTAGAAAAGCACCGAGAAAAGCCTTGCGAACACCAAGAGAAGCAGTATGGCGATGAAGAAGAAGTCCTGGCTTTCTGAGGCATTCATCTCTATCACGCCATCATGGCGGCACTGGTACCTGAAGAGAAGATAGGCTACGAAGAAGGCGACGAGATACATCACCGCGTACCATCTTATGGGAAGCCCATCTATTACATAGGGATCTATCCACGAGGGATATTCCACGAAAAGCGCGAACATGAGATGAATCTATACGCTTGGAGAGATGATTGCAAGCCGGCGATGTACTATAATCACCCATATGAAGAAAGCAATCGCTGCCCTATGCGCAATACTATCGCTCTCTCCAGCATACTCAGGAGGCGGAAGGGAATTCACCCCGGTAAGCCTGCATAGCCATCCGGAGCTATCGGCGGAAAGCACGATAGAGCGTTCAGTAAGCATCTCAAGCATGCTCTACTCACTGGGCAATCTCTATTCATTCCTGGATACATACTTCCTCGGCGATATAGACAACAAGGCAATGGAGGAAGAGCTGGTGGCCGCCATGATAGACTCGCTCGGAGATGAATACTCCTACTACATCCCCTCAGATGATGTCGAGGAGTTCGATGAGTTCTCAAAGGGAAGCTACATAGGGCTCGGGCTCTATCTGACGAAGATGAACCCATCATATATCGATCCATCCGATCCAAAGTCATATATGATCACGATCCAGTCCCCTTTTCCCGGTGGACCTGCCGACCGCGCGGGCCTCAGGCCAAACGACATGATCAGCCATATCGATGGGGAGGATGTCTCGCCGCTCACGGCCGTGGAGGCCTCGAAGAAGCTCAGGGGAACGCCTGGGGAGGACATAACGGTGACAGTGCATAGAGGCGATGCGGTATTCGACGTGACGCTCCGTCCGGAACGCGTCACCAATCCTTCCACCTCGTCTACGATGCTTGAAGGCTGCGCGGGATACATAAGGATATACAATTTCTCCCAGACGACGGCGGACAGCTTCAAGAAGGATCTCGAAACGCTCATCGATGAGGGCATGGAGAAGCTTGTCATAGACCTGAGGAACAATGGCGGAGGGATCATCGACAGCGCTCTGAAGATCGCGGACATGTTCCTAGATGAAGGGATGATGCTCCGCATAAGGTTCAAGGAAGGATCAGGAAGGAACGAATCGATACTGAACGCCGCGGCAGGCACGGCAGTTCCTATGGATATGCCTATCGCGATACTCATAAACGGAGGAACCGCGTCATCAAGCGAGATACTCACCGGCGCCCTCTCTGATAACGGCAGGGCGATAACGGTCGGATCGAAGACATTCGGCAAGGGGATATCCCAGGAAGTAAGGCCATTCAGCGAGGGCTATGTCCAGATAACCACCGGACACTTCTATACCCCATCAGGCGATGATATCCACCACGTCGGTATCTCTCCGGATATCGCGATAGAAGAGGAGGAATACAGCGAGGAGGATATGGAGGCCTACAGCATATTCATGAAGGAGGACCTGATCGGCCCATTTGTCGATGAGCATCCTGAATATAGCCATGAGAACGTAGAGAGCTTCGTCAGCGAGAACGATGAAAGCGGCGTCCCCTCTTCCCTTCTCGAGCTTCTCGTGAGGAACGAGTACCTGTACAGGATGGACTGGGACGAGAGGCCAGTGGCAGAGCCCATGTACGATGAGGCCCTTACAGCGGCGCTGGAGGCACTTTCATGAGGGTATTCCTTCTTTCAGGCAACGCAGATGGAGGCATATACAAGCTGAGCCAGAAGGAAAGGAGATACCTCTTCTCTGTCCTCAGGCTGAACGTCAACGACGTATTCACCGCAAAGGACAAGAATGGCGATTTCTACAAGGCCTTCCTCTTCTCCGAGGACAGCATGACGCTTGAGCGGACAGAGGATCCGGAGAACACGCTCCTGGATTCCCTTTCATCATACAAGGGACCTTTTCTTCCTATAACGATGATGGTATCCGTACTGAAGAACAAGAAGAACGAGACGGAGATCAGGATGCTGACCGAGATGGGCGTCAGGAAGATAGTGCTCATGAACACGGAGTTCACCGAGGGCTATCTCAATGACCATCAGAAGGAAAGGCTCTCGCTTATAATGCGCGAAGCCGTGCAGCAGTCCGGAGCGGATCTGCCTGAGCTTGTCGGCCCTATCTCCTTCAGCGAGGCGCTCAAGGAGGCAGATGGGCGCCTCATGATCCTACATCAGGGAATAAGGAAGGATTCCTCATCCATTATCAGGGCAATGGAAGGCTCATCCTCAGCCACAGCCATGATAGGCCCCGAGGGTGGCTTCTCAGACAGCGAATGCGAGGAGGCAGAAAGAGCTGGGGCCATCCCCGTGCTGCTCAAGACGAATATCCTTCGCTCTGAGACAGCCGCTGTATACGCCGCATCAGCTATCCAGACGATATTGCAGGAAACATTGTCCTGACTCATGGTATTCCTGTCCAAACCCATCTATTAATGTATGAAATTCAACATTTTGATTGACTTCTGAGAGATTAGGGGTATAACTACAAGAGTACATCCGTCAAATGGGGGGAAACATGAAATTCATCCTGTATTCGCACAGCAATACGTCCCTTTCGAGGATCGAGGAAGATATAAGGAACCTCAATCCTATACGCTCTTCATCAGCATCAGCTCTCAGGTCCTTGCCTATGAATAAGGATGACATCGTGATCATAGATTACAAGGAGATGGTGCCGAAGACTGTCAGCGGCATACTCTCAGCCATACACTCTGTGATAGCGCTGTACGACAGGAGCATAAAGGAGATCCCCGCGCTCCTAAGCTATCAGCATACGGTCTATCTTCCATATGACTACAGCGAGGAGGAGCTCGCGGCGGCGCTTGATAAGGCGGAGTCCACGGCTGAAGAGATCGGTACGCTGAAGGATATCCTCGTCGGGGACTCCGCCGTGATGGAAAGGATACGGAAGACAATCGGCCTGATAATCAAGTCAAAGGTCAGGATCTTCCACATAGCGGGAGAGACAGGGACAGGAAAGAATCTCATAGCGAGGTTCGTGCATCTTTCCCTGCGTTCCAAAAGCAAGAAGGACATATATGAATCATGCAGCGCGCTTGATGGCGAGCTTGCGGAATCCAGGTTCTTCGGACACGCGAAGGGCGCCTATACAGGAGCCACTGAAGCGGTTGAGGGCATAGTCGCGATCGCTGACGGAGGCACGCTCTTCCTTGATGAGATAGAGGATCTCTCTATCGGCATGCAGTCGAAGATGCTCCATCTCATAGAGACTGGTGAGTATAGGTCAATCGGCGACGACAGGATGAAGAAATCCTCGTTCCTCTTCATAACGGCATCGAATGTCGATATAGGGACGCTTGTCGAGGAGAAAAGGATGAGGGCTGACTTCTTCCACAGGATATCAGGCATAACGATAAGGATGCCTAGCCTCTCCGAGCATATGGAGGACATCCCGAGGCTGATAGAACTCGAGGAGGAGAAGCTTGGAAAGAACGTCACTGAGCGCATCACCGACTTCACTCCATTCATGAACAGGGCCTGGAAGGGAAACGTAAGGGAGCTTTTCAACGCGGTTGAGATGTACCATGTGGGCATCATGCCCTGCTAGGACACTACAGCACCATCGCCTGCCTTTGCCTACTCATCTGCATAACTCGATAATCCAATAGCAATTAACAAGCTTGGCGGATAAATCACCTACCCTGTGGAAAACCTGTGGAAAACTACCCCCGAAAAGCCTTTTCCACAGCTGTCCGATTAGTTTTCCACATATTGGATTCTTATATAGAAAAGATTATCTTCTTATTTATGCGATGACTTTTAATTTATTATATATAAAGAAATTATATACATGATAGATAATATACATAATGCTATGGAAAAACAAGCTGCACACAGGTTTTCCACGTCTTTCCACAAGTTATACACCAGATTGTGGAAAACCTGTGGAAAAACCATATCTAGCGTACTTTCCCCACTACAGCTATAATCAGGCCATGGCCTCTGTATACGGAATAGGAAACCCATTGATAGACTGCCTTTCAAAGGTAAGCGAGAAGGAGCTCGATAAGCTATCGCTCACGAAAGGGACAATGCTCCTTGTCGATAAGGAGAAGAGGCAGGAGATCCTTGAGGCTATAAAGAACAGGGATACTAAATACTCCTGCGGAGGATCCTGCCCAAACACCATGGTCACGCTCAGGATGCTCGGGATCGATACTACCCTTGCCGGAGGCATCGGAAACGATGAAGAAGGAGAAATATACAGAAAGAGGCTCAGGGAGAGCGGCGTGAATGATGAGCTGGTCTCATTCGACAGCCCTACCGGGACATCCATAATCCTCCTCACCGATGACAAGGAGAGGACGATGAATACCTTCCTCGGTGCCAACAGGCTTTTCGATAGCGCCTATGTCAACGAAAGGACCGCGGAAAGCGCGTCGCTCTTTTACTTCACGGGCTACATGTGGGATACCGAAAGCCAGAGAAGAGCCGTAAGGAAAGCTCTTGAAATAGCCAGGAGGAACAACATAACAGTCGCTTTCGATATTGCCGATCCTTTTGCGGTAGCGAGATACAGGGACGACTTCCTGGACATAATAAGCGATTACGCCTCGATAGTGTTCGCGAACAGCGAGGAGGCAAGGTTCCTCTTCGACAACTACGACGCCTATGAATGCGCGAGATCCATGGGTAAGCTTACACGCATAGCCGTGGTCAAGAACGGCAGGAACGGATCTTATATATCAAACGAGAGGAACATGCTCTCAATACCGCTTTATGGCACCACCAAGCCTGTGGACACGACTGGAGCCGGGGACACATATGCTGCCGGCTTTCTCTTCGGATACCTTTCAGGGTGCTCTGTGGAGACTTCTGGAAAGATAGCCTCATACCTGGCCGGTGAAATAATAAGCCAGATCGGGGCTCAGTTCGGCAAGGAGAGGATAGCAGCTATAAGGGAAAGCATAAGGAAGGAATTCGGCATATGAAAGAGCCCTCATACGAGGGCCCTCCCAATCAAGCGATGCCTGTATCTTAGTAGTTCTGTCCAACAAGCTCGAAATATGCCTGAGGATGCGCGCAGACAGGGCAGACGCCTGGAGCCTTCTTGCCGACTACGATATGGCCGCAGTTCCTGCACTTCCAGATCATCTCTCCGTCCCTTGAGAACACAAGGCCTTCCTCGACATTCTTGAGAAGGGCAAGATACCTCTCCTCATGATGCTTCTCGATAGCAGCTACGCCCCTGAACTTAGCGGCGATCTCCTTGAAGCCTTCCTCCTCAGCGACCTTGGCAAACTCGGCATACATGTCTGTCCACTCGTAGTTCTCACCCTCTGCCGCTGCCTTGAGGTTCTCTGCTGTACCCTTGATGTCACCGCCCTCAAGATACTTGAACCAGAGCTTTGCATGCTCCTTCTCGTTCTCAGCAGTCTCAAGGAAGATAGCAGCGATCTGCTCATATCCTTCCTTCTTTGCCTTAGATGCGAAGTAAGTGTACTTGTTCCTTGCCTGGCTCTCGCCTGCAAATGCCGTCTGAAGATTCTTCTCAGTCCTTGATCCCTTCAGTTCCATAGCCTTTCTCCTTATTCCCGCAGTTCCTGCAGGTGCCTTCGAATATCAGATCATGAGAGGAAAGAGAGAATCCTTCCTCCATGGATACCGCATTATCAAAAAGATCCTTATCGTATTGTACATCAACATCGACGACCTTGCCGCATTTTATGCAGACGGCATGGCAGTGATGATCTGTCCGATGATCATAATGAGCTTCATATCCGAATACGGAAGGGACCTTTCCTATCCTGCCATCCTCATACAGCGAATTGAGGTTACGGTATACCGTAGCCTTGGATATCGTGCTGTATCTTGATGATATCACCCTATACACATCATCTGCGCTTGGATGACCTGGATAAGAGAAGACAGCCTCATATGTAAGCTCCCTCTGCATCGTATTCCTTCTGTCCTTCATAATGATATCTATTATCAATAAGGTATAATTATTATTACCGTTTGTCAATAAGAAACAGGGAGATCGCTCTCCCTGCCAAGCTTCAGCGGATTAATCACTGATCGCTGCGCGGTATGATCCTTACCTGCTTGTAAAGGCCCTCTCCCTCGCTCTTTGTCTCGACACCCTCGAAATCATTGAGCGCGGTGTGCACGAGGCGCCTCTCGAAAGGATTCATAGGATCCAGGAGCTTCGAGCGTCCTGTGCGCCTTACGGACTCAGCGACCCTGTACGCGGAGCGTATGATCTGCTCCTCATGCCTCATCCTGTAGTTCTCGCTGTCTATCACGACCTTGATATCAGGATCGAGGTTTCCCGCATATACATTGGTCACAAGCTGTATGGCGTCGAGGTTCTTGCCCTTCCTTCCGATGATGATCGATGAATCAGGGCTATCGATCGATATCCCGACCTTGCTCTCCCTGCGGTAGCTGATTGCGGCCTCTCCCTCGTAACCCATCTTGCTTATCAATGTCTCGACGAACTCGATGACCTTCCTCTCGACATCGCTCTCAGGAACATTGTATGACTGGGAATCCTCTCCATCCTCTTCTTCCTCAGCGTATTCCTCGCCGCTGTCATCGCCATAATATACGCGGATCTTGACGCTGCCCTTCTTGAATAGTCCCTTCCTTGATGTCTCTATCACCTCGACATCGAACTGGTCGCGCTCAAGATTGAGCGCCTCAATCGCCTTATCTATAGCTTCCTGCTCGGTTCTTCCTTCGAATTCGCTCTGCATCTTATCTTCTCCTGCCTTTCCTCTTCGCCTCTTTCCTGGCTTCCTTCTCAGCATCCTTCTCCGCTATCTCCTTAGCGTAGACGTCCTTCTTCTTCCTGTTCACGAGCACCTGCTGCCCTATCGATATGACGTTGACGGTCGACCAGTAGAGAAGAAGACCGGAAGGAGCGTTATACATGATGAAGAAGAATATTATCGGCATTCCATAGGTCATGAACTTGATCATGCCAGCCTGCGATCCCGCGGTGTTCGTGCTCTGCGTTATCTTCATTGAGAAGATCATTGAGATAACGTAAAGGATCGGAAGCAGATGTATCTGCGCGCCTATGAAAGGTATGGCGAACGGAAGCGTATAGATCGTATCAGGAATGGAGAGATCAGGGATCCATCCTGGTATGAACATCGATCCGCGGAGATCGAAGTTGGTATTCAGAAGGCCATAGAGCGCTATGAATATCGGGAACTGCACGAACATAGGTATGCATGATCCCATCGGGCTGATCTTCTCTTCCTTGTAGAGCTTGGCCATAGCCGCGTTCTGAGCCTCCGGGTTATCAGGGAACTTCTGCTTTATCTCCTCGATCTTAGGAGCGAGGGCGCTCATCTTCGCGGTTGAATCCATACCCTTCTTAGCAATAGGCTGGAGAAGGAGCTTTATAAGGATCGTAAGGAGGATGATGGCGACGCCGTAGTTTGGTATCAGCTTATAGAAAAGCTGGAGTATCCACTTGAGGATGGCCTCAAGCCAGGAAAGCCAGTTGCCGTCTATGACCTCATCAAGCTTCATATCCGATAGGTCGAACACGTTGCTGTCAGCCGTATCGTAGAGCCTCAGGTTCTCAGCCACCTTAGGTCCCGCATAGAGATAGTATGTATCATCGATTCCAGCCGCATCGCTGCTGCCTGTGATATACACGGTATCCTTCTGCGTTATGCCGGTGTCGCTTGTGGACTGGGTCGCTCCCGCGGATATGATATCAACGCCATCAGGGATCAGTATGAGTGAGAAATACTTGCCGGATACAGCAAGCCAATGGACGATCTCATCCTCATCGGCCGTGAACACGCCGTTCCTGCTGAACCTCGCGTTGCTCTTGCTGCCATGATCCTCATACATCACCTCGACCCTTCTGTAATCGTAGTTATTGCCAAGTGAATCGAAGGAAGGGCCTACCTGAGGACCAACGGATACCGTATATCCCCTATCAAGAGGAAGCGCGGATCCATCCGCGGTATAGGCCTTTATGTCCATGCGGATCATGTATTCATCGGATGAAGGTATCGTATAGGTCTTCTCGAGAGTGAACCTTCCGCTTCCATCCTCCTTCTCGAAATCACGTGAGAAGATGACCTGCCTCAGGCTTCCATCGACTGATGTCCTTGTCGTGTAGCTGAACGGCACGTCAACCTCGAATGAGTTATCAGCGCCATAATAAAGAGTAAAGGCATCAGGATCATCCGCGTCCCTGTAGAGAAGCTCTACAGGATTGCCGTTCTCCAGATGCTTGGCTGTCTTTATCGATGAGATCGTTCCGCCGTTCGGATTGAACGTTATATCGAAATTATCTGTCTGGACGCTGAATTCTGACGTATCCGTGACATCGCCCACGGCACGAAGATCAATGCTGCCTGTAAGTGGCTGCACACCATCGGTATCGATGCTTTCAGATACCTCTGCTTCCGCTGCTGCAGCTGCCATCTGAGGCTCCATGAACAATGTCTGGAGCGTCATTCCGACAACTATTACGACAACGGAAAGCACAATGGCTATTATGGTATTCCTATCCATTGTCTCTCCTTGGGAGGATCATATGTATCCGGGAAGCTGGAATAGGAAGACTCTGCTGATGAGGAAAATGAACTATCTCAGACTAGTCCTGTCCAGAAGCTTTATGAATCCGGACTCAAGCAAGGAAAAATCAGAGACCTTCCCTGGATACACTATCAAGGCCAGATCATGGCCTTTGCCCTCTACGGGCTCGAATGAGCTTATGCGCTTATCATAGCATCTGAATATCTCCTTGGCCCTTCGCCTTAGGAGATTCCTGTCCACAGCCCTTCCATAATGCTTGGCTGGGATAATTATGAAGCGATCAAAGCCCAATCCGTTATCAAGACTGATCAATCGCATTCCCGGCATATGGTATGACCTACCATCGCGGAATATGCGATTGATATCCTCTTTTCTCCTGATGATCTCAGTCTTAGTAAGGCTTCTTCTCATCGCTTGCCGTAAGGCTGTGTCTGCCCTTGGCTCTGCGGCGAGCAAGCACCTGGCGTCCACCCTTGGTAGCCATTCTTGCGCGGAAACCGAACTTCCTTGTCCTCTTCATCTTGCTTGGATGATAGGTTCTCTTTCCCTTGTAGCTCATATCGATTACTCCAATTTCAACGCTGTAAAGCGGTTATTATCGATCAAAGGGCAAATGCCCAGCTTTGGGATTCTATCAGAGTGTAGTCTAAGCCGTCAAGACATGCGCGCAGTGCGTATCGCCTTTATCTGATGATTGGGGAAGGCATTATTGAAATCACGGATGATGCGGCGGGAGCTGAGTGTCACGAGATTACGGGCAGCGGGGCTTTTCACCCTGAGATAAAGAACCCCATCCTCTACCTTCCAGAACTCAGTAACCCCATACAGCTGGCTTCCAGCTATTCCCGGCCAGGAAGAGATCATGCGGAGTGTGTCATTGTCACGAAGCTTCTCCATATATCTGTCAAGAAGCTCATTTATCTGCACCACTCCCTTCATATTCAGCCCTCTTCCTTATATTCCCGCCCTCGACATCGTAATAGAGGGCATGGTCATTATCGCCGAAATAGCTTTCCCTTGGAAGGAAAGTATAGAACGCCTGAGAGTATCCCTCAAGGGAGGAAAGGACACGTGCCCTCTTAACGTCATCAAGCTCAAGAAGGACATCATCTATCAGAAGTATAGGCTTACGCCCTGTCATCTTCCTGAAATACTCGGCCTCCGCTATGCGGAAGATTATCGAGCAAAGCCTTATCTGTCCTGTGGATCCTATCGACTGGAAAGGACCCATAGGCGACATCACCGTGAATCTATCCCTATGGACGCCGCTTGTAGTGGTCTTCAGTATGATATCCCTTTCGGTATTCTCCTCAAGATATCCTGATATATCCTCAGCATCCTCCATTCCGGCCCATGATGGCTGGTACCTTATCTCAAGATCCATATCAAGCCCTGATATCTTCCTGAAAAGAGACGGGAATATCCTATTGAACTCATATACAGCCTCTGCCCTGGCCTTCATTATCTCAAGGCCATATGACGCGAGGCGCCCGTTATAGAGGGATATAAGCGATCTATCGCCTGTCTTCACCGCGGCGTTACGCTGCATCAGGACTGCTCTATAGGAACGCGAGTCATCGAAGAAGAACGGAGAATGGAGACTCATCATCTGGTCGAAGAACCTTCTTCTCTCCTCTGGCTCTCCCTTTATGAAGCCTATGTCCTCATGTATGAAGGCTATGCAGGGAAAGCGGTATATAAGATCCTTGCGGTCCTTAACTTCCTTTCCATCTATAGCTATCCTTCTCTTGCCTTCGATGTACGATGTGGTGATCCTCTCCCTGAATCCCTCATCCTCGAATTCAGCACTTATGGAGAAGCCAAGCTTGCCATGCATCACGGCCTCCCTCAGATGGGGAGTACGGAATGAAGATCCATAGCAAAGCATATAGACAGCCTCAAGAAAGCTTGTCTTTCCCTGTCCATTCGTGCCTACAAGCACTATATCCTCTGAATCAGATGACGCTGACGCAGAGGATATGTTCCTGAAATCATGTATCTCTATGCTGCTGAATCTCATACCTGCATAGGCATAAGGACAAAGAGGTAATCCTTCTCAGGCTCTGGAAGGAATACCATGGCATTCAGTGGAGATGTGTACATAAGGCGGAACATCTCGCTTCCCATCTTCTTTATTGGATTCTGAAGAACGGCGAAATTGAATGAGATCGTGTTCTCCGGACCATTGTAATCACAGGGAAGATCCTGCTTGCTGTCTCCAAACTCGGTATTCTCGCCAGAGACCGTGAGCTCATTGGCATGGAGCGTTATGAATATCCTCTTCGAGTTGTTCTCGGCAAGGATCGAGATAAGCGTGATGGCCTTCTCGAGATCCTCTGTCTTCATGACAAGGCTATGCTCGAGATTCTTAGGTATGACCTTCTCGTAGTTAGGGTAGTTTCCCGTTATGAGCGATGAATAGATCAGCCTGGACTCTATCTTCACGAACATCCTGCCCTCGCTTATGGCTATGGAGAATACACCTTCTCCGCTTCCTATGCTCTTTATGAGGTTCAGGAACCTTACGGGAATGATAGATGGCTGGAAATCAGGTATATCCTGCTCGAACTGGCGGCGGACGCACGCGAGCTTCTTTCCATCTGTAGCGACCATCACGAGCTTATCATCCTTCTTCTCCATATAGACTCCGGTAAGGAAGTGGCGGGAGTCGTTATCGGCTACGGCAAAGGATGTCTTGTCTATCATATCGAAGTAATCGCGCTGCGTGATTGAGAAGAAGCTATCATCGTCCATGCTCTCCAGCTCAGGGAACTTCGATGCGTCGATTGTCTTTATGTTTATCGTGAAGTCAGCTGATCCATTATCTGCCGGGGAGATGTTCAGCACACCATTCTCTTCGGTTATCTCAAGATCTACATCAGGTATGTTCTTAAGCACTGCTGAAAGCTTCTCGCAGAATACAGTGGTGCTTCCTGGGATCGTCACTGATACGGGAATAGAGGAAGTGAATCCCATGTTGTTGTCCGATGCCTTTATGGTTAGCATGTCATTTGAGGCTTCGAGAAGAACATTGCTTATTATCGATAGCGAGTTCTTCGAGCTTGAGAAGTTGTTAGCGTAATCTATTTCCTGCCTTAAGGCATTTCCTGAACATCTGAATTTCATGTAGCAGCAGCTCCTTCTATTATCAATATTATAACATATCTATAAGTTGTAGCAGTAGTAATAGTCTATGTGGAAAAGTGGAAAAACTCCTTATTTCCTTATCTTCCAATGCATTGGCCTGTGGATAACCTTGTGGATAAACACCGCGGCTTTTCCACAGTTTCCACAGCGCTTTGAGACCGTCTTCCGGAGGCTGTGGAAAACCCATGTCTTTTCCACTTGTTTTCCAACGCCTATCAACGTCTTTTCAACACGTTTTGCACAGGGTTTTCCACAGAGTTTTCCACCACCTGTGGAAAACTCAGAAGCCTGTAAGATCGCTCTCTATCGCCGAGACAGCTGTCTTTATCGACTCATCAGTTTCCAGAAGAGACTTTATCCTGTCCACTGAATGCATGATCGTCGTGTGGTCCTTGCCATTCATCGACTTGCCTATCTCCGAGAGCGAGTACGATGTGAGCTTGGAAGCGAGGTATATGGAGATATGACGGGCAAGTATTATGTTCTTGTTGCGGCTCTTTCCCTTTATATCGTAATCAGTTACGTTGAAGTAATCAGCAGTCTTGCGGATTATGGAATCAATGGTTATGTCATTGTTCCTTATGGCTGGAGAGACTATGAAGTTCTTGAGCTGCTCACGCGCTATCTCTATCGTTATGGGCTTGCCTACAAGGCTTGCGAATGAGCTGAGCGTGGTAAGAGCACCTTCAAGGTCCCTTATGTTGGTATCTATGTTCTGGCAGATGTACTCCAGTACCTTGCTGTCTATCGAATAGTTTCTCTCCCTGCATTTCTGCATGGCTATCGCCACCCTTGTCTCATATGCGGGCGGCTGCAGGTCCACGTTCAGGCCTTTCCTGAACCTTGTCTTGAGCCTGTCGGTTATGTCGGAAAGCTCTGTTATGGGCCTATCGCACGTGAGCACGATCTGCTTATGGTTGTCATATAGCTCATTGAAGGTATGGAACAGCTCTTCCTGTGTCTGGTCCTTCTTCTGCAGGAAATGTATGTCATCGATCAGAAGCACATCGACATTCCTGTACTTGGCCTTGAAAGCGCTTGCCTGATTAGCGGATAGGGAGTTTATGAATTCATTCGTGAAACTCTCGGCCGTCACGTAGATTATCTTCATCTTCGGGTTATGCTCATCGATGTAGTTTCCGATCGACTGCAATAGGTGCGTCTTTCCAAGCCCTACTCCTCCATAGATCAGGCAAGGGTTGTAGCTTATGCCTGGATTCTGCGCTATGACCTTCGCCGCATTGAACGCGAAGCTGCTGTTGTCCCCCGCTATGAAGTTATCGAATGAATATGCCTTATTGAGCGTGGTGTTCTTCGATGCCGGCGCTTCAGGCGCTTTCTGTGGCTTTGCCGATGCCGCCTTCTTCCTTGCTGCTGGCTTTGCGTTGCTGTCAACGATGAAAGCGACCTCTATGCTTTCCTCGGCGATAGCCTCTATCGTGTTCCTTATCTCGTCTCCGCAGCTTTTCTCGGCATTGTCCCTGAAGAACTCCGAAGGGAGGGAAAGAATGAGCTTCCCATCATTCTCACCGCAGTATGAGATCCTATCGAACCACTGCCTCTTGGCAGACGGCAATGACTGCTCGAGGCGCTCTTCCGCCTCTTTCCATACACTCTCAAGATTTGCCATATCGATGTGAGTATAGCATACATATCGGCACCGTGTACCGGCATGTAACCGAAAAGCTTTTGCATCCTATTGCAATTATATATCGTGGAAAAAATTAGATATCGGGTCATTTTATCTGCCCAGCTTGATGAAAAATGCGTTGGAATGTATAATAAAAAAGCTGCAACACCATATATGGCTGTGCTTTAGCCTAGCCTTTGCTGTGTTCATAACCGAGGTATGTTTTATGAAAGATGAAGAATTGAGGATCGCTGGCCATGACAAAGCCGAGCTAGAGGCTGAGATCAAGGCGAGCGAGGATTATAATTCCAGCGGCATCACGGTTCTTAAGGGACTCGAGGCGGTGCGCCTGAGACCTGGAATGTATATAGGATCCACTGGAATAGACGGGCTTCACCATCTTGTCTATGAGGTTGTTGACAACTCTATCGATGAGGCTATGGCTGGATACTGCAATGCCATAAAGGTCTTCCTTGAGGATGGGCCTGATGGCGAGATCTGCACGGTCGAGGACAATGGCCGAGGCATCCCTGTCGATATCCATCCGGAAGAAGGCAAGAGCTCGCTTGAGGTCGTTCTTACCCAGCTTCACGCGGGAGGCAAGTTCGACCATAACGCGTATAAGGTGTCTGGAGGACTCCACGGAGTCGGAGTCTCATGCGTCAACGCCCTCTCATCATGGATGGAGGTCACTGTGCATAGGGCCCCGAATGTCTACAGGCAGGTATACCATCAGGGAATCCCTGAGAAGCCTGTGGAGGTCATCGGCACCACCGACAGGACCGGAACGATCGTCAAGTTCACCCCTGACTTCGAGATAATGGAAAGGAACTCATTCAGCTATGATACCCTTGCAGCCCGCTTCAAGGAGCTTTCATACCTGAACAAGGGGATCACGATCTCCATCACGGACTACCGTGGCGTTGAGGAGAAGAGCGAGACATTCCATGCCGAGGGAGGCCTCTCCTCATTCGTGAAGTACCTCAACGAATACAAGACGGTCCTTTTCGATCCAATTGCGTTCGAGTGCCAGAAGGATGATGTATCTGTGGAGGTATCGCTTCAGTACAACGACAAGTACGACGAGAAGATCTTCACATTCGTCAACAACATCAATACCCGTGAGGGAGGTACTCACCTCTCAGGCTTCAGGGCGGCTCTTTCAAGGTGCCTCAACAACCAGCTTAAGAAGAGCGTTAAGTACATGAAGAAGTACTCGGAAAGCCTTGAGGGCTCTGATATCTCCGAAGGTCTTACCGCCGTCATATCCGTCAAGATCCCTAACCCGCAGTTCGAGGGTCAGACGAAGATGAAGCTCGGAAACTCCAACGTGAAGGGCATTGTCGATTCCCTGGTGTACGAGAACCTCACCAACTATTTCGATGAGTTCCCTGATTCGATAGACAAGCTTCTCGATAAGGTCACCAACGCGGCCCTTGGAAGGGTCGCTGCCCGCAAGGCGAGGGAGAATATACGCAAGAAGAGCGAGGGAGGCGGGCTTCCGGGAAAGCTTGCCGACTGCACCGAGCGCGATCCTGAGAAGTGTGAGGTATTCATCGTCGAGGGTGATAGCGCAGGCGGATCCGCGAAGCAGGGACGCGACAGGCAGTTCCAGGCTATACTCCCTCTCTGGGGAAAGATGCTGAACGTCGAGAAGTCACAGGAGGCGAAGGTCCTCAACAACGATAAGCTCCAGCCAGTCATCCAGACCATCGGAGCCGGCATAACCCGCTATAACGATATGGGTGGAAGCGACAGCGATGATGAGGAGAATGATGGTCCGAGCAAGGAGAAGACGTTCGATCTTAGCAAGGTAAGGTATCATAAGGTCATCATAATGGCTGATGCTGATGTCGATGGATCCCATATCAGGACGCTTCTCCTGACCTTCTTCTTCAGGTATATGCGCCCACTTATCGAGGCAGGCTATGTGTACTTCGCGATGCCTCCTCTATACAAGATCACGATCGGCAAGAAGATCTTCTACGCGTACGATGAGATCGATAAGAAGAAGATACTTGCCGAGCATGCGGCTGGAGTCGATGAGAACAAGATACCTATACAGCGATACAAGGGTCTTGGAGAGATGAATCCTGAGCAGCTCTGGGAGACGACGATGAATCCTGAGACGAGGATGATAAGCAAGATCTGCCTTTCAGACGCGGAGGAAGCTGACCGCGTTTTCTCGATGCTCATGGGAGAGGAAGTCGAGCCAAGGCGAGCCTTCATCGAAGAGAATGCGACCTTTGTAAGGACGCTTGATATTTAGGGGATCATATGGAAGATAATCAGGAACTCACTGGGCGTGTCCTTAATGCCGATATCTCGGAGGAGATGCGCACCAGCTATATAAACTATGCGATGTCAGTAATCATAAGCCGTGCCCTTCCAGACGCGAGGGACGGCCTCAAGCCTGTGCATAGAAGGATCCTCTATGATATGTGGGAACAGGGCATCAGGTACAATACGCCGAACAAGAAGTGCGCGCGTATCGTAGGTGATGTGCTCGGTAAGTACCATCCGCATGGGGACGCGTCGGTATATGATGCGCTTGTCCGCCTGGGCCAGGACTTCTCGCTCCGCTACCCTGTCGTATCGCCTCAGGGAAACTTCGGATCGATCGATGGCGACCCACCGGCTGCCATGAGGTATACGGAAGCCAGGATGAGCCGCATCGGCGAGGAGATGCTTGCGGATATACAGAAGGATACCGTTGATTTCGTCCCTAACTACGATGAGTCGACCAATGAGCCTTCTGTCCTTCCTGCCGCATTCCCGTTCCTTCTTACAAACGGTTCATCGGGAATAGCCGTAGGCATGGCGACAAACCTTGCGCCTCATAACCTCCAGGAGGTCGTTGATGGCATCTGCGCATATATCGACAATCCGGATATAACGATCCCCGAGCTTATGAACTATATAAAGGGACCTGATTTTCCTTCATACGGCGTAATCTGCGGAAGAAAAGGCATAATGGATGCCTACACCACAGGCAAGGGCAAGATCATAATCCGCTCACGCTATGAGATCGAGGAGAATGACAAGGGCCACGATTCAATCATCTTCACGGAGCTGCCGTATCAGGTGAACAAGGCAGAGCTCGTGAAGAAGATCGATGACCTGAGGAAGGACAACATAATCCCGAATATCTCCCAGGTAAGGGATGAGAGCGGAAGGGACGGCATACGCGTGGTAATAGAGCTCAAGCAGGGCGCTGTTCCGAAGATCGTCCTCAACATGCTCTTCAGCCGCACTGCCCTTCAGAGCAACTTCAATGCCTATAACCTGGCGCTTGTCGAGGGCAAGCCTGTCCTTATGAACCTCAAGGACATGGTCTCCATCTACGTCAACCATAGGGAGCAGGTTATCGAGAGGCGCACGAGATTCGATCTGAAGAAGGCTGAGGAGAGAGCGCATATCCTCCTTGGACTGAAGATCGGACTTGAGAATATCGATGAGGTAATCAGGATCATAAAGGAAAGCGAGGACAATAATATCGCGTCCCTTGAGCTGCAGAAGGCTTTCCAGCTCACGAAGATCCAGGCCGATGCGATCATCGATATGAAGCTTGGACGTCTTTCGCATCTTGAGACAGATAAGATACTCAACGAGCTTTCCGAGCTTGAGGCGAAGATCGCTTACTATAAGGATCTCCTTGCTGACAGGAACAAGATCCTCGGCGTTGTCCGCGATGAGATCAGGAAGATCGGCGAGGATTATGGCGACAGAAGGCGCACTGAGATAATCGAGCAGGAGCTTGATGATGCCTCCCCAGAGGACTTCATAAAGAAGGAAGATGTGGTCATAAGCATCTCCAAGAAGGGATTCGCCAAGAGGCTGAGCACTACTGAGTACAAGGCCCAGGCAAGAGGCGGAAAGGGAACGATCGGCGCTAAGCTTGTCGATGGCGATTACATCGATCATCTCTTCATCTGCTCCTCCCACGATATCGTGATGTTCGTCACGGATTTCGGAAAGGCCTATTACATCAAGGCCTTCGAGATCCCTGAAGGGGCAAAGAACACCAAGGGAGCGAATATAAAGAACTTCCTGCAGATAGAGAACAATGAGAAGGTGACATCAGTGATCACGTTCCCGGCATTCTCCGACGATCTTTACCTCATGATGGTGACTAAGTACGGTGTCGCGAAGAAGGTCATGCTCAATGACTTCCGCAATGCCAAGGTGAGAGGCGTTAAGGCCATTATCCTCGACGAGGGTGACTTCCTCCAGTCCGCTATATTCGTGAAGAACGATGATGACGTGATGCTCATCACGCGCGGAGGCAAGGGCCTCAGGATCCATGCGGAGGATGTAAGGACGATGGGAAGGGCCACTCATGGCGTAAGGGGCATAAGGCTTATCGGAGACGATGTGGTCATCGGAGTCGTGGCTGTCGATGATTCCAAGAGGATCCTGATGGTCACCGACAAGGGCAAGGGAAAGCAGGTCAGATTCGATCAGTTCAATGCCCATGGAAGAGGCACGATGGGGCAGAAGATCTATACGGTGGAGGATTCCGGACTTGTCGGAGCTGTCTCCGTCGATGATGATTCCGATGTCGTGTTCATCACGATGAAGGGCCAGACCATAAGGGTCCATGCAAAGGATATCTCGATCCAGGGCAGGGCTGCCATGGGCGTGAAGGTAGCGTCGTTCAAGAAGAAGGATGATACCGTGAATGCCATCGCCGTCACCGGATACCAGGAAGAGGAGGAAGAATCCTCTGAGACCGAGAATCCTGAAGTCCAGGAAGGGAATGCGGAGGAGTCCAAGGAGTGATTCCTCCCCTGCCCTATGCTAACCGCCTTCCTTCGGGTTGGCGGTTTATTTGCTCCTCGTCAAAAGCAAATGATCATTGCCACAAGGGAATGGACCCTGCTTATTCTGAGCATATTTCTTTGCATCACAAATTCCCATGTTGAAAACCCAATATGCGTGCATACGGGATGAACATCTGGCTAGGAAGAAGACTGTCTATCATTACAAAAGGCAGAATCCTGTCGTTGATATGTGTCCAGCAAGAAGCCTTGCCGGCAGCATTAGTCCCAAAGTCTGAGAATAATGTACGGATATGTGCAAGCCCTTTCGCTGTAACCATATTTGCATACATGTGGAAGCATCTAGATTTCGATTGACTCTTTACTGATCAACTTCAATATCATTCATTGCCTATGAACTATATCATGGACAATGATCCAGTTTTTCGGGAACATATAATAGCGTCTCAAGCTATATTGCCCAAAAGATAATAAGAAAAATTTCTAATAAATTTTATAAATACTTATAATATAAAGAATTATAATATTAAGCTTAAATGTAGTCCAAAATACAGTTCTAAAGGATTCTGTTTCTGTTTATGAAAGCTCTGAAAACAGCGAATAAATGCGTGAAACGTAGATTCAGAAGTTTGAAAAAATCATTTTACTGGCATGTTTTCCAATAGAATAATCAAACACATGAAAGCATGTAATTTTCCACCTATTAAATAGGGTAAAATAGAATGAAATCCCAAAAGATTCTGTTTCTATAGATAGAAAGAAATCAAGGAAAAACCTTAAATAAAGCGTTTATTTGCGGTTTTCAGGATCAATCGGCCATGAAAAACAGTTAAATCAAAACGTGAAGCAGCCTAGTCGCTTTTTGCCTCAATCCACCTGTAAATCTTACTGAATAATTGATGAAAGTCAACAATATCTTATTCAATAAAAATGAGTGTTTCACGTGAAACAATGTTTGTATGATGCTGCAATATTTTGCGATGTTTCACGTGGAACATCATCTGTCAGGATGTGAATAAGGAAAGTCTAATATCTGATTTCGAATTTGTGTAATATATGCTAGATTTGTTTTGGCTGTTTCTTTTAGATGTGTGTTGTTTATTGTTTTAAGCGATTTTGGTTTGGGTTTTGGGGTTTGTCCCGAAATGCTGATAATTGCTTATTTGGTTTCTGAAGCTTGGCTCTTTCTTGAATTATTTGTTGTATCTTTTATGTCTGATTAGATTTTAACGCTATATAAGACCAATGGAGCATAATTCGCTGAGGTTGGTCTTTCTGCGTGTGTTAAGTTTTACTAGCAGCTGTATCGGCTGCAATATCATTCATTTTTTGATTTGTATGTGGGTGGTTTTGATCTGACTGAGATGTTGGAACTATAAAAAACAGCGGGATTTTTGTTTTCCCGCTGTTCCCCGTGCTTTGTGTCTCTTAAAGCTGGTTGTCGTTGATTACGGTGATTTCCTTATCGACTGTCTCACGGATGTATCTTTGTACTCCGTTTGTCAACGTGAGCTGGCTCATTGGGCAGCCCGCGCATGCTCCGACAAGCTTCACGTGGACATTCTTGTTCTCGGCGTCATAGCTGATGTATTCGATATCACCACCATCGTTCTGGAGAGCAGGCCTGATAGCGTTGATTGCTTCCTTGATAGCCTGTTCGTTTGAAATATTTTCCATAAATCAAGCTCCTTTTATATATCTGAAGGGTACAATAACATTGTTCTGCGGTCAAGGTTTGTCTTCGTTGTGGCTGCTATTTCTTTTTATTGTTATATTTTGATTTTACAAAATTTCGATTTGCGCGTTTATTTTTGCTGACATCTCCAATATATTTCGTATAATGTTGAGGTATGAACGCGCATAAGATTGTTTTCTATAACCAGAAGGGAGGAGTCGGAAAGACTACTTCATGCGTCAATCTAGGATCAGCGCTTGCGGCATTGGATAAGAAGGTCCTTCTTATTGACTTTGATGCGCAGTGCAATCTTACTGGTGCTGTATCTGGCAATCCGAAAAAGGCAAATATATATCAGGTTGTCACAGGTGAAATTCCTGCTTCTAATGCTGTGCAGAGCACGATATTCAAGAATCTTTTCTTGATTCCTGGTTCTGTTGATGTTTCAGGGCTTTCGATTGAGCTTGTCAATGAGAATAACAGGGAGCTGCTCCTGAAGACTGTATTGGAGTCCCTGGATGCGGATTATGATTTCATCCTTATGGATTGCTGTCCATCTTTGGGGTTGGAGACCATGAACGCTCTTGTTTGGGCTGATTCCATAATCATTCCTCTTCAGTGCGAGTATTTCGCTATGGAGGGACTGAACCTCCTTATGAGAACAATCACGAACATAAGGAAGGAGTTGAATCCGAATCTGCGTGTGCTCGGTATTCTTTTCACTATGTATAAGAAAAGAGCATTGCTCAATGAGCAGGTTGTTGAGGATATAACCCAGTTCTTCGGAGATATGGTTTTCAAGACCATCATCCCGCGGAATGTCAGGCTGGCAGAAGCTCCATCTCATGGGCTTCCCATTAATTATTATGATAAGAGCAGCAAGGGTTCGAAGGCTTTTGCTGATCTGGCTTTGGAGGTGATTGATCGTGCCTGATAAGAAACATGGTTTAGGTAAGGGCATGGGAGCCTTGTTCGGTAATTTCGATTATGATGCTGAAGAAGCTCTTGTCGCTAAGGTTTCAAAAGTATCTGAAATCAATATCAAAAAGGAAGCGGTGAAGCCTGCCGCAAAGAAAGAAGAGTCAAAGCCTGTGGCTGAGATCAAGGGAAAGGAGGATCAGAAAGATATGATCAGGGCGATTTATGTCCCTGTTTCCTCGATCTCTCCCAATCCAAATCAGCCTAGGAAGACATTTGATGAGGAAGCGCTCAATGAGCTTGCCGCGTCTATCAAGGAGCAGGGAGTCATTCAGCCCCTGATCGTTGAGGAGATTGTTCCAGGACATTATTCGATAGTAGCGGGCGAGCGTAGGTTCAGGGCCGCTCAGATAGCAAAGCTTGATACAGTTCCTGTGATAATCAAATCCCTTACGGAGCTCCAGAGGATACAGATGTCCCTGATTGAGAATATCCAAAGGGAGAATCTGAATCCTATAGAAGAGGCGTATGCTTACCAGTATCTTATCCAGAGGTCAAATCTGACTCAGGAAGAGGTCGCTGCGAAGGTTGGTAAGTCACGTTCTGCGATAGCTAATTCGATCCGCCTGCTTTCTCTTCCCGACAAGCTCAAGGATGACGTTATATCCGGACAGATCTCTGCAGGTCACGCAAGGGCGATACTTTCATTGGTCAATCCAGCGGATCAGCAGCTTCTCCGTGAGAAGATCGTTGATGGCGAGCTTTCTGTAAGAGAGGCAGAGAGGCTTGCGGATGAATATAATAAGGGACATAAGGTAGAGCCAAAGAAGAAGGGCAAGGAAGAGGATCCGGAAGTATCTGAGGTTGTCGAGAGATTCGTATCAGCGACTGGATCTAGATGCGAAATCAAGGGAACCCTTGATAGAGGAAAGCTGTTGATCAAGTTCAGATCACAGCAGGATCTCGAAAGAATCTATTCACTGCTCTCTGGCGGATCTCAATTGTTCGATTAATCGATAACCCCTGTGTTTCACGTGAAACATAGGGGCTTTTTTATGCTATATTAATCTAGAGGAGTTTTATATATGGATAAAGCACAGCTTAAGGATGGCATTTATGCCGTTATCCACACCGATAAAGGTGATATCGTTCTTGAACTTGAATATAAAAGATGCCCTATGACGGTCTGCAATTTCGTTGGGCTTGCTGAGGGTACGCTGAATATGTCTGATCTTGGCACGCCTTTCTATGATGGATTGAATTTCCATCGCGTAATCAAGGATTTCATGATACAGGGCGGTTGCCCGAAAGGTGATGGTACAGGTGGTCCCGGATACAGATTCCCTGATGAATTCAATCCGGAGCTTAAGCATGATGGACCGGGAGTTCTTTCAATGGCAAATGCTGGTCCCGGCACGAATGGTAGCCAGTTCTTCATCACGCATGTCCCGACACCGTGGCTTGATGGAAAGCATACGGTCTTTGGCCATGTGATCGAAGGGCAGGATGTTGTTAACAGCATTGAGCAGGGAGATCGCATAAATTCCGTGGAAATCCTGCGCATCGGCGCTGATGCCGAGTCTTTTGATGCTTCCGGTGATGCTTTCGCCACACTTGTCGATACTGTCGAGAAAAGAGAGCAGGAAGCGAAGAAGGAAGCCAAGAAGAGGATTGAGCAGGAGATCGAGAATAGATATCCTAACGCTGAAATTACCCCTACCGGGTTACGGTATATTATAACAAAGAAGGGAACTGGAACAGAGAGCCCGAAGATGGGACATCCTGTCAAGGTCCATTACCAGGGCCAGCTTCTCAATGGAAAGATCTTCGATTCATCCCTTGTCAGGAAGGAGCCTGCTGTCTTTAATATCGGGCAGGTTATCGAAGGGTGGAATGAAGCCCTGATGACCATGAAGAAAGGGGAGAAGAGAACCCTTATAATCCCACCAGAGCTCGGGTATGGCGAGTATGGATATCCAGGTGTGATCCCTCCAGATTCCTATCTCATCTTTGATGTCGAGCTCCTGGATTTCTGAGGAAAACGATGAAGGAAAGCCCTGTCAGGTATGTCTGCACCGAGTGCGGGCACGTTGAGACAAAATGGAATGGCAGATGCCCTGAATGCGGCAGCTGGAATTCATTTGCGGAGGAGAAGGTCGTTCCCCGGCAGAAGGGTAAGGCTGAAGGCGCTCCTGTCATCGATGAGAGCGTCCGCAGGCTTTCTGATATCCCCTATGAGAAGGCCATGCGTGTCTCCTCCGGGATAAACGAGCTTGATAGGGTTCTTGGAGGAGGCGTGATGCGCCCTTCGTCCGTCCTTGTCGGGGGTGAGCCAGGCATCGGCAAATCCACGATCATGGAGCAGATGCTCTCGAATCTCTCGGCATCCGCCGAGGTCCTTTATGTATCAGGGGAGGAATCGCCATCGCAGGTGAAGCTGAGAGCGGAACGGCTGGGGCTTTCATGTGATAGGATCTCGATATTCTGCGATACGCGCCTTGAGGCCCTTGCGGACGTCATGGAGCGCCTCCGCCCTGATTACATAGTCATAGACTCGCTGCAGACGCTCTACAGCGCTTCTGTGGCCTCTATGGCGGGATCCCCGAATCAGGTAAGGGCCTGCTGCATGGAGCTTTCGCTTCTTGCGAAGAAGATCGGAAGCGCAATCTTCTTTGTCGGGCATGTCACGAAGGACGGGAATATAGCGGGGCCGAAGATCGTTGAGCATATGGTCGATACCGTCCTGTACTTCGAGAGCGCGGAGTCCGGCATGAGGCTTCTCCGGGCCAGCAAGAACAGGTTCGGCTCGGTTGATGAGATAGGGCTCTTCACGATGGGGGACCGGGGACTGCAGGGCATTAGCGATCCATCAGGGGCTTTCCTTTCGGCAAGGGACGGAGAGGAGCTTCCTTCCGGTATCGCCTTCACCCCTGTCGTTGAAGGCTCACGTGTATTCACCGTTGAGATCCAGGCCCTTGTCGTGCCGGCGAAATCAAGCCTGCAGCGTATCTACTCAGAGCGTATAGACAGCGCCCGTGTCAGCCGTGTCGCCGCCATATTGCAGCGCCATGCGGGGCTTCAGCTCGCGGATCAGGATATCTATGTGAATGTCGCGGGAGGCATGAGGCTATCCGAGGTCTCGATCGAGCTGGCTTTGGCCCTGGCCCTTTATTCATCCAAGCTTGAGATCCCTCTTGCCAAGGATGTCGCGGCGTTCGGAGAGCTGTCCCTGGCGGGGGAGGTCAGGCCCGTGCCGTTCCATGAGAGGCGCATCAAATCATTAGTCAGCCTGGGTTACAAAAAGGCTATAGTATCCGAGAAGTCGCTGGATCCGAAGATTGATGAGATAGCTGTGAATAATATAAAAACCGCATTGATTGCGGCTTTTGGAAGGAAAAACAAATAGTTAGCTCTCCTGATTATCAGAGACGGGCAATCAGGAGAGGGAATGCGACGAACGTTCCAAGCATGCTTCCTAGGGAGCTCAGGAAGAAAACCAGCAGACAGTGGAGGATCCTGTTCCTATACCATCCCTTGAGCGTCATGGCCTCGTCGTTGAGAGTCTGGAAATCCCTTACCTTAGGCTTGCGGAACGTTGCCTCGAGTATTCCTCCGAGCATCCCCACGCCAAGCACCGGGTTGAGCGCGAAGAACGGCGCCGTGACAGCGCAGAGTATTATGTTCAGAGGATGGGCCGCGGCGATTGCCGTCGCGACAAGCGTGCAGCCTGCATTGACTAGTATCCAGTAGATGAATGTCCTTATTCCCTGGTCCCATCCATTGGCGAAGATCCCGTAGAGGATAAGGGCGACGATCAGCGTCGGGATGAGATAGCTTACCGCCTTTCCGAAGCCTTTTGATGGAGGGATCTCCTCCAGTGATTCGGGGGAGGCTACATACGCGTTGGCCTCAAGCTTCTCGAATGTCGCGAGCACTCCCTTTGTGTGCCCGGCGCCTATGACCGCGAGCTTCTTCGTCCCGGGCGCCGCATATATCTTGGACGCGAGGTATGTGTCACGCTCATCTATGAGGACTTCCTTTATCGAGGGAAGCTCCTTCGCGACCTCGTTGAGCATGCCTTCAAGCGTTTCCTGCTTCTTCAGCTCTTCCAGCTCCTCAGGCGTGATCTCCTCATCGGAGAATGCCGCGGATATCAAGGTGCCGAGGAGCTTGCACTTGTTCCAGAGGGAGCTCTTTGCCCAGGCTCTCCTGAATGTCGTCTGTATATCCCTATCGCAGAGCGACACGGGAATCTCCTTCTCCTCAGCAAGCTTCGCGGCTCCTAGGATCTCGTCTCCAGGATTCGCGCCGGTCTGGGCCCCGAGCCTCCGCTGGAATGATGCAAGGGCGGTATTGGCCAGGAGGAGAAAGCCCTTCTTTTCCTTGAAGACCTTCCTTATGTCCATGTCCTCCCAGCTGTTCTTCTTCGTCTTGCTTGCCATCCTGGAGGCATCAAGCTCTATGCAAACCCTGTCTGGAATCTCGTTCTCTATTATCGAAGCAACCTCTTCAACGCTTGTCTTCGAGACATGAGCCGTGCCTACAAGCAGCACCTGGCTGCCATTGGAGAAGCTCACGCGGTGAAAGGTATCGCTGATTGTCTCTATCTGCATGATATGAAAGTATAGCTATGGGGAAAACTAAGGGCAACATCTCACGCGAGGAAGAACTGCATGACGGTCTCCAGCATATTCTCATGGAAGATACGCACATAGACGCTGCGCTCCCTGCCCGCGTATGGCAGGAGCAGACGCGGGAGGTCCTTCTCCTCAAATGCCGCGGGAAGCTGCTCGAACTGATATGAAGCAGCCTCGATGCGGAATGTCTCATAAGGCTTCGGGGCTATCGCCATTCCTTTCTCGATCATCTTCCTTTCCTCTTCCGTATATCCATCGCGTTCCCCTCCCGCGATCCTCGATAGCGACAAGGCATCGCCGAGCGAGATGCGGTAAAGCACGGCAGCGTCATAGCCAGGGGCTGCTTGGGCAGCCTTGGCTACGAGCTGGTCAAAGGATAGCTCCGTTGGCCTGTATGCGATAGGAGAGGAGAGGGTGAGCGTCATCTGAGCGTCGGAAGAAGCTTCTTGACGAAGTCGCAGATCCTCTCTGCCGATTCAACGCCCAGGTTCTCGTTCACCGAGTGCACGTCCCTGAGATCAGGGCCGATGGATATGGATTCCATGCCTGGTATGCGGTCATTGATTATCCCGCACTCAAGTCCCGCGTGTATCGCGGTTACTACAGGGCGCTTTCCGACGATCTGGGAGTATGCCTTCACAACTTCCTTCGTGAACCTGGACTTCGGATCAGGCTCCCATGCGGGATAGCTGCCCGCGGCTTTTGTCTTGAAGCCAAGGTTCTCGGCGATGCACTGGATCTCGTACGAAAGGAGCATCTTCCTTGAATCGACATTGCTCCTGATCGAGAAGTCAACGATCACCTTGCCGTTCTCCATCTTAACGATAGCGAGGTTGTCAGAGGTCTCCACGACAGCCTTTACTGTCGTGCTCATGGCCTTCACGCCGTGAGGAGCGGAGAAGAGCAGGTCTATAAGCCTGAGGCTCTTCTTCCTCTTCATCGTCACGAGAGGCATCTCCGTATCCTCGACAGAGAGCGTCACTCCTGGATCCGATACCTTATACTCGTTCGAGAGCTCTTCCTGGAGGGCGGAGGCTATCGAGAGCGCTATGTCCTTGTTCTCTACCGTTATGACCGCGGATGCCGATGACGGGATCACGTTGTGCCTCGTGCCGCCCTCGATTGACGCGATAGAGACGGAAGGAAGCCTGTTGAGATACCTCGCGAGGATCTTTATCGCGTTGCCTCTTTCCTTCCCGATCTCGCTTCCGCTGTGGCCGCCTAGGAGGCCGGATACGGTGACCTTGAGAGGCGTTCCCACCGCTGCCTCCGTCTTGTATTTCATCGTCGCCTGAAGGTCTAGGCCTCCTGCGCATCCGATATAGATCAGGCCCTCTTCCTCGCTGTCGAGGTTTATCAGGCGCCGCGCGCTTACAAGCTCCGTATCGAGTCCGTATACGCCAGTGAGCCCCGTCTCCTCCTCGACGGTGAAGATAGCCTCAATCGGGCCATGCTTGACGCTCTTGTCCGTGAGGATGTCCATCACCATCGCTATGGCTATGCCGTTGTCAGCGCCGAGCGATGTTCCCTTTGCCCTGACGGTCACGCCATCAGTCACTATCGCGATGGGATCGGTGAGGAAGTCGTGCTTTGATGATGGCTTCTTGACGCATACCATGTCCATGTGGCCCTGAAGCGCTACAGGAGGAAGATCCTCAAGGCCTTTCGTCGCCGGGGCGTAGATCACCACGTTTCCCGTCTGGTCTGTCCTGGCCTCGAATGAGTGCTTCTCCGCCCATGAGAGGATGTAGTTCCTTACCCCTTCCTCGTTGCCGCTTTCGCGCGGGTGCTTTGATATCTCATTGAAAGCCTTCCAAAGGCCTTTGTTCCCGAGCTTGCTATACCACATACTGCTTTCCTCCGATTATTACCTTGCTGATATCGAGATTGCCGTCAAGCAGCACGATATCGGCCCTCTTGTCTTCCTCGAGGCTGCCTCTGTCGTCAAGGCCGTATATGGCTGCCGGCGTTGTCGATGTTACAGCAGAAGCCTTTTCGATAGGAAGGCCCCATTCCACGAGATTCCTGAAAGCCTTGTGCATGTTGAGCGCGGATCCCTGGATGAGATCTGTATTGCCCTTTGTCACCCAGAGGCCATCGCCCATCTCGACCTCGACGCCATTGGCCGTGAGCTTTCCGCTTGTTTGGTTCGTCGGGCGGAGCGAGTCGGTGATGATGGCGACCTTGTCCACGCCCTTCACCTTTATGGTGAACATGATTATGTCCTTATGTACGTGCTTCCCGTCCCCGATTATCTCAACGTTCGCCTTATCGTTCATAAGGGCCGCTCCGACAGCTCCAGGATATCTATGGACCAGTCCTGTCATCGCGTTGAAGAGATGGGTGGTATGCCTTATCCCGAGCTCGATGCCTCTCTGCGCCTCGTCATACGTTGCGTCTGTATGCCCCATAAGCAGCACGACAGAGCGTTCCGCGGCCATCTTGGCTATCTTCTCTATCCCGGGAAGCTCCGGGGCGCATGTCATCGCCCTGACATATCCCTTTCCTTCCTCGATGATCTGGGAGAATATCTCCGGTGATGGATCCTTCCTGCCAAGAGGATTCTGCGCGCCGATCTTGTTCGGGGAGATGAACGGGCCCTCCACATGGATACCTCCGATATCAGCTCCCTCTTCCTTGCCGATGGCGCTGACGATCGCCTTCTCATCCATCAATATCCTTTCCATCGTGTCGGTGTAGATCGTGGGGAAGAATGTCGTCACACCCACCTTTCCAAGCTCCCTGGACATCGTGAGGATAGCCTCTTCCGTGCCATCCTCCGTTCCCTGTCCGCCGAAGCCATGTATGTGGGTATCTATGAAGCCGGGAATGGCAAGGAGCCCGGTCCCGTCTATGACCGCGTCAGGCGTTGCCTTGGCGCTGCTTTTCATGATGCCGTCCTCGAAATACAGATCAGTCCTGGCTGTCTGCCCATTGATTACCGCATTAACGTTCCTTATGCATGTCAACATACATAGAAGTATAGCACGGTAATAAGGCGTGATGCAGGGCCATCTTTCATGAAAAATGATAGCTTGATGCTATCAAATACATCATATTCCGATTGTATTTACCCCTCTCTCGGGATATACTTTGCACGCTATGCTCGAGAAAGATATCCTCCTGATCATAAATCCCAACGCGTCAAAGGGCAAAGGCCGGAAGAAGGCCCATGAGATCAAGGATGCTTTCCAGCGCAATTCACGCCAATGCACCATCGCCTATACCAAGGGCCCGGGGCATGCCTCGATACTTGCGAGGAAGGGCGTGCTGTATGAGTACAACGTGATCGTGGCAGCCGGTGGAGATGGCACGGTCAACGAGGTTCTCAACGGAATCATGACCGCGGAAGGCCATGAGCGCGTGACCATGGGTATAATTCCGATCGGACGCGGCAATGACTTCGCCTGGAGCGCGGGGATACCTAACAATATCGATAAGGCCGTGAAGCTGATCCTCTCCAACAGATCGGAGAAGGTCGATGTTGGGCTATGCGTCGGTACCGATCACAAGGAAGGCCTCTACTTCTTCAATGGCGCAGGCTTCGGCTTCGAGCCAGTGGTAAACTTCAGGGCGATGGGATACAGGCATCTTAACGGCATGCCGAGCTATGTGGCGGCCTTCATCTATATCCTCTTCCATTTCCCTTCCCCTTACCATGTGAACATCACGATAGACGGGGAGGAGAGGACGCTGGTGACGCAGCAGATATCTGTATGCAACGGGCGAAGGATGGGCTCCTCCTTCCTCCTTGCGCCGAAGGCGAGGCTCAATGACGGCCTTTTCGACGTGATGTACACGACCCATCCATTCTCCTCCACCGGGGAGATACTCAGGGCCGCCCTTGCGTTCCTCCGAGGCTCCCATGTCTCAGACAGCGATGACTTTGCCTACATGAATGCCAGGCATGTGCTCATAGAGTCGGCAGAGGGCAACATGGAGGCGCATTGCGATGGGGAGGTGTTTTCCCGCGCCGGATCGCGCTTTGAGCTCACCATTCAGCCTTCCGCTCTTGAACTGATACATGGCAAAGAAAAATGTTGATTTGTTAATTTCTTTATCTGCAAGGGAAAGCAGACATTAAAATTAGTTTGACTTATCAAGGCCCCTGCGATAATATGTATGATGAGATTCAAGGACAAAAATCAGGGTTTTTTCCTTCGAAAAACGGAGAAAAACGGTGGTTAAGGATTTAGTTCCACGCATTCATTTTTATGATCAGGATTTTGTCGACATGTATGACAGGACCTGGGTATGGCTGGATGAGATGTGGCATCAGGGGGATAAGGATGGGCTTTTCCCTGATGGCTATTTCACCCATGCAGACAGCGGTATCATCAATCTCTTCGATGCATCGATTTCATCGCTGTTCCTTGTATATAGCAATCAGAACTACAACCCATATTCTCTGATAGATTACTTCTACTCCAAGCAGGGAGAGGATGGGCAGATCGCGGAATGCTATGACATAGCTACGGGCTTGCCTGTCTTCACGGAGGACAATCCTCTTGGGCTGTCACTGCCGCTTCTCTCATATGTGGAGTTCGTCTTCTACCATAAGATCGGCAATAAGAAGAGGCTCAAGGATATCCTTCCGTATCTTGAGAAGTACTTTGCTTGGATACAGAAGTCCGCGATGAAGCAGAACGGCCTCTACAGCGTCCCTTACGCTGCGACGCACATGGGCAATCTCCCTCGCGAGAATGCTGAATATACCGTCGACTACAATGCCGCTGTGGCTATATTCGCCCTCTATATGTCGAACATCGGGGACATCCTCAACGACAAGGAGCTCGCGTTCCGCTACAAGAGGATCTATTTCTCGGTCAAGACGAGGATCAACTCGATGATGTGGGATAGCGAGGACCAGTTCTATTATGACCTTGACGCGGATGAGAAGCGCATAAGGAACAAGCATATCGGAGCGTATTGGACGCTTCTCGCGGAGATTCCTAACGACGAGTATGCCTCATTCATGATAGAGAAGCTGAAGGATGAGGGGGAGTTCGGCACTGAGAATCCGTTCCCGACGGTCCCTCGCTCTTCCTCTTATTTCTCTGAAAGCGGCGATGGATACCGCGGCGGCGTCGTTCCGTTCTGCACGTACATGGTCATCAAGGGCCTCCTGAACTACGGCTCGTTCGTCTTCGCGCGCGAGTGCGCCATCAGGCATATGTATTTCATTCTCGACACACTCCATCCGGATGCGGAGAAGCAGGGGGACGCCTGGGAGTCATATAGGCCGATGGGCGAGGGCGCCGCGGATAACGCGGAGGGCTTCGAGAACAGGAAGCGCTATCTTCCTATGCTCGGGCTCGTGACGATAGCCCTGGTGATCGAGAATATCATCGGGCTTGAGATATCCTTGCCGCGGAAGACCGTAAACTGGACGATGCAGTCGTTGGAGGAGATGGGCATAGAGGACCTCTCTCTCAAGAAGAACAACATCACTATCCTCTCCAACAAGAACGCGAGGGGATGGGAGATAAGGCTTGAGAGCGAGAAGCTCTATTACTTCACGATACACCTTCTGGATGAGGACAAGAAGAAGACTCTTCCTATCCCATCCGGCAAGTGCTCCATGCTGATCGACAAGCTCTGATTGTGGAACCTCGTTCCATTTTCTTTGTTGCTATCTGCATGGTTGTGGACTAGAATAAGACTCGGCGCCTTCGGGCAGGAGGTATTGTTTTATGGAAATGAAGGATTTTTCCCTTGAAGGGAAGGTTGCATGGATTACTGGTGCTTCCTATGGCATCGGATTCGCTATCGCCACGGCTATGCATAAGGCAGGAGCCAAGATCGCGTTCAATGATATCAAGGAGGAGCTTGTCGAGAAGGGCCTTGCCGCATATAAGGCAGAGGGCATCGACGCCAAGGGCTATGTCTGTGACGTAACCAACGAGGAGCAGGTCCAGGAGACAACAGAGAAGATCATCAAGGATCTCGGCAAGATCGATATCCTCGTGAACAACGCTGGAATCATCAAGAGGATCCCTATGCTCGAGATGTCCGCGAAGGATTTCCGCCAGGTGATCGATGTGGACCTCAATGCTCCGTTCATCGTATCGAAGGCAGTCATCCCTGGCATGATCAAGCAGGGACACGGAAAGATCATCAACATCTGCTCGATGATGTCCGAGCTTGGGCGTGAGACAGTCAGCGCGTATGCGGCAGCAAAGGGCGGACTGAAGATGCTTACAAGGAACATCGCTTCCGAGTATGGCGAGTACAACATCCAGTGCAACGGAATCGGACCTGGATATATCGAGACTCCTCAGACAGCGCCTCTCAGGACTCCTGGCCATCCTTTCAACGAGTTCATCCTCGCGAAGACACCGGCTCACAGGTGGGGAAAGACAGAGGACCTTATGGGACCAGCGGTATTCCTCGCATCCGACGCGTCCAATTTCGTCAATGGACATGTTCTCTATGTCGATGGCGGAATCCTCGCTTATATCGGAAAGCAGCCGCAGTAACAGGCATGATGGAGGAAAGAGCCAAGGATCCGACCTTGGCTCTTTTGCATAATATGAAGAAGCTTGCCGTGGCCGCTTTGGTCTTATTGCTCATCTCATGCTCTCCGTCAGAGAAGGACTCATCTATCGATATAGCCCTGATGCAGGAGCCGCCTACGCTTGACGTGCAGGTCAATTCCTCGATATCCGGGAAGATGATCGCTGTCGGCAACATATTCGAGAAGCTTGTCAATCTGGACGGGAACGGGGACATCGCATGCTCCCTCGCCTCTTCCTATTCCCTTTCAGAGGACGGGAGATCGCTTGAGTTCACGCTTCGCGATGATGTTGTCTTCCATGATGGCAGCGTCCTTGATGCCGAGGATGCCGCGGCCTCGCTCAACAGGTGGCTCAGGGTATATCCCGCGGCACGCGACGCGGCCGGAAGCGGGACTTTCTCGGCAGATGGATCGAAAGTACGCATAGAGTCAGATTCATCGCTTCTCATGCTGCTTATGATGATGGCCTCCTCTCCGCAGTGCGCGGCGATAATGCCATCTGAAACGTTGTCAGAGGACAATGATTACAGTCTTTCGGAGTATATCGGCACAGGGCCATACAGGATCTCGGAGTGGTATCCAGGTGATTATATCGAGCTCGAGCGCTTCGGGGATTACCATGAGCGCGATGCCTCCGGCCCCTCTGTCCTTCGCTATATCTTCGTCCCGGATGGAACCACGCGCCGCCTCGGGCTTGAGAGCGGGCTATATGACGCCATAGACTGCGTGCTTTCCGATGATATCCCAAGGCTCATGGAGAATGAGGGCATAAAGCTTATAGAGGGGGATGAGAGCGGCTCGATAGCCCTGGTCCTCAACAAGAGTGAAGGGATCTTCTCCGATCTTGATAACAGGCGCTCGCTTTCGCTGATGATAGACCGCAATGAGCTCATGGCGGCGTGCTATGGGGATTATGGCTATTCCGTTGATTCATCATATATGGAGAATGGATTATGGTATGTCGAGCCTTCCCTTGATCCATATGGACGGAAGGAGGAGGGCATAGCCCTTCCTGAAGGGGAGAGGATTCGCATCCTATCCTCCAACACATCGAACCTTGATAAGATAGCCATCGCCCTCTCCTCCGAGCTGGCGAAAGCAGGTGTGGAGAGCGAGGTCATAGTCCTTGACTGGGCTTCGTTCATAGAGCGGCGAAAGGATCCATCATCCTGGGATATCTTCATCTCCGCATACAGCAGGACGGCGCTGCCGCAGCTCAAGTCATATCTTTCCGAGAGCAATCCCGGATGGCTTGATGATGATCAGGCCCTGGCTTTGCTTGAAGCTTTGAATGAAGCGAGAAGCGTTGAGGATGCTGTCAGGCAGTGGAAGGACGCCCAGCTTTATCTCTGGGAGATCGTGCCTGCCATCGTGCCGGGGCATTACACCACGGTGTATGGCGTCAGAAGCGATCTTGAGGGCGTTGAGCTGGCAGAGGGATTCTATTTCCAGTCCGCCTCTTTGTCTTGAGAGGATCTTCTCGCTATACTTTCAGCGTGCTTGCAAGACTTGGACGATATTCGGCTGTGCTGATAATGGCATTCTTCGCGGTGTCATTCATCGTCTTTGCCCTCTCCTCCCTAGCTGAGGGCGATAGCTCCGCGTTCATCCTGTCCGAGGATGCGGGGGAGGCTGAGATCGCGGCATATAGGGAAGGGATGGGTCTGGATGATCCTTTCCTCTTGCGCTACGCGTCATTCATAGCATCCTTCCTGAGGGGGGACTGGGGCGAATCAGCCTCAGGCCATGATATAAAGGGGCTCATACTCCACAGCGCCCCGGTAACTGTTTCCCTTTCTCTCTCATCCCTTGCCATCGCCCTGATGATATCCATACCGCTTTCGATAGCAGGAAGCCGCAGCAGGGCCGCGGGATGCTTCGTCTCTGGCCTCTCCGTCACGATCATGGCCCTGCCGTCATTCCTGACGGCGATGTTCCTCGTGCTGCTTTTCTCCCGCGTTCTCGATCTATTTCCGGTCGCGGGCTATGTTCCGCTATCGAGAGGGGTGATGAGGCATATCCAATCGCTGTTCCTGCCATCCCTTACGCTTTCCTTGCTGCATTCCTCCCTTTACATGAGGGTTTTCCGCAAGGCCCTTTCGGATGGTATCAGAAGCACATATTCCAGGTTCGCCCTCTCAACGGGGATGAAAAGAAAGCAGCTCGCGCTCTCCAGCGCCTTCCGGCCCGCCTTGCCGCTTCTTTTCTCGCTTGTCGCCCAATCGCTTGTCTCGGCGCTTGGAGGCGCGGCTGTCATCGAGACTGTCTTTGCCCTTCCCGGTATCGGAGCGCTGATGGTCTCGGCCGCGCTTTCCCGCGATAGCCGCCTTGCCGGCATCATAATGATCCTCCTATCCATCGCCGCCTCCCTGGTATTCTTCGTCCTGGAAGGGCTTCTTCCCCTGATAGACCCCAGGATAAGGAGGGGCAGATGATGAGAAGAGCGGCAGCCGCGGCTATCCTTGCCATGATGCTTATAGCGGCCCTTCTCCTAAGGGGAGAGAGCTTCGTGGATGTCTCGGAGAGGCTTCTGCCTCCCTCCTCTATGCATCTGATGGGAACGGATACGTTCGGGCGGGATGTCGCGTCGCGGATAGGGACAGGGATCCTCGTCTCAGCCTCGATCGCGGCAGCCGCATCCTCGATAGCGCTCGCAGCAGGCCTCGCGCTCTCCTTCTTCTTCTCCTTGTGGAGGATGCCTGGGCCGGTGTTCCTGACAGCTATACTGACTCTCAAGACCGTTCCTCCCGTGCTTCTCGCGCTCTTTCTCAGCGCTATTTCCGGGCCTGGCGTGATAAAGCTTGCCGCCGTGCTAGCCATCGGCCATGCCGCTGATATCGCGGAGACAGCGTATTCACGGGTGCTTGTAGCAAGGAGCGAGGATTATACTCTCTCTGCCATAGGGCTTGGAAAGGGGAGAGTGGATGTCTACCTGCATCACATACTGCCCGCTATCATGCCGTATATAGCGAAGCAGGCTGTCTCCATATTCTCAGCCTCCATACTCTCCGAGGCTTCCCTTTCGTTCCTTGGCTGCGGCGTGCCGGTCACGATACCGACATTGGGATCGATGCTTTCCGAGGCTCGTCCCGTGATGGGCCAGGCGCCTTGGCTTGTTGCATTCCCGGCCTTGTTCCTCTTCCTTATCGGGCTTTCGCTGGAGCTTCTGGCTTCCGGGCGCTCAGAGCTTGACCCTTCCTCTCATTGAGCGCGCGAGCGTGAGCTTATCCGCGTAGCCGAGGTCTCCTCCTATCGGGAGCCCTGAGGCAAGGCGCGTGAGCACTATATCATCCCTATCCTTCAGAAGGTGCCTTATGTAGAGGGCCGTTGTATCGCCTTCCTCCGTGGGGTTTGTCGCTATTATGATCTCCTTGAAGCATCCCTCGCTGATCCTCTTCATGAGAGCGGGGAAGGAGAGGGATTCCGGACCGACGCCGTCAAGCGGGTTTATTGCTCCCCCGAGGACATGGAAAAGCCCGTTGTACGCGCCTGATGAGGCTATGGATAGCACGTCCTGGGGCTCCTCGACGATGCAGAGCTCTGTCCTGTCCCTGTCGCTGGAGCTGCAGTACGCGCAGATATCATCCTCGGTATAGCAACCGCAGATAGGGCAGGGATGTATCCTGTCCTTGATGGTGGCGATGCTTTCCCCGAGAGCCTTGTTGAATGAGCTGTCTGTCCTTATCAGATGGTAGGCAAGCCTTGTCGCTGATTTCTCGCCCATTCCGGGAAGACGTTTCAACAGCTTCGCCAGATCCTCTATCGCGTTCAATTTATATCACCCTGCGCGGCCTGGGATATGAGGGATGAGACATATGCCTTCTTCTTCTCGGACGCGTTGTTGATCGCGCTCTTTATAAGCACTATGAGCGCGTCCTTGTCATCCATGGCGAAAACCTCATCAGATATATACAGGTCCTTTATCGTCCCGTCCGCGTTGAGCGTCGCCTTGACCATTCCCGCTCCGGATTCGCCGTCTATCGTGGTCTCTTCCGCCTTCTTCGCAAGGACGTCCAGGTTCTTCTCAAGAGAACTGAGTCTCTTCATCATTTCGAATGGTGAAATCGTCATCGTCTGCTTCCTTTGCCGCGATTATCTTATCGTTGTGTATCAATTGGCCACCGAAGAAGGCCTTGAGCTTCCGCATCTCAGGTGAGAAATCATCATCGTCCTGGGCTGTCCCGCCCTCAAGCCTGAGCTTTATGCGGTAGCTCTCGCCAGTGGCTGCGGCTATTGCCTTGGCTATATCCTTCTCAGCGTTCTTGAGGCTGTTGTAGGCCAGCGGCTGCTTGATAAGGAGGGAATAGCTTCCATTCTCTTCCCTTATGCCATCCACTGTCCTTATGTATCTTGCTTCGACGCTTTTTCCCATCTTCGCAAGGGATTCAGCTATCGTTGGGATATCCCCGGCTGTCAGCTTCCTCTCCTCTTGGGGAGGCTCTGCCTCAGCGTCCTCTCCCTCTTCTTCCTCTTCCTCCTGATACACCGCTGCCTTCGCTGTTTCCGAAGGCGCGGCAGGAACGGCGGCAGGGGAAGCTATCACGGAAGGCTTCACCGCGGTCTTGACCACCACATGGCCCTCCGCTATCCCGTTCTTCAGGTCCTCCAGCTTCCTTACCAGCGACTCAGGCGTCGAAAGGAGAGGAAGCGATGAGAGGCGCGAGTATAGAAGCTCTATCTCGAACCTCGGGGAAAGGGAGTATCTCAAGTCCCTGTATAGGGAGAGGAAAGCCTTGAGAGCCGCCTCTATCTGTTCCTTTGACAGGGTTCCTACGATGCTCTCAGGGATGTCAGAGAGCGCGGAACCGAGCACATCGACGCGCCTTATGCCCTCTTTGTATAGGAGTATCGTGCGGAAGAAGTCCGCGCTGTCCTTGACTATCTGCTCAGGGGCGACACCGTCCTCGAACAGCTTTCCAAGGCTTTCAAGCGCCTTGCCTGGATTTCCTGAGAGCGTTTCCGTGACGATGCCTGAGATTGCGGAGAATCCCGCGATCGAGAGCTTTTCCCGGATCTTCTGCAGCGTTATATGATCCCCGGAGAATGACGCGACCTGGTCGAAGAGCGTGTAGGCGTCACGCATCGAGCCTGTGGCTTCCTTCGCGATCCAGAACAGGGCATCCTCATCCGCCTTGACATGGATATCATCAGCGGCGCTCTTGAGGCACTGCATTATGAGGCTCTGGCTTATGAGCGAGAAGCGGAACTGCTGGCACCTTGAGCGTATCGTCGCCGGAACCTTCTGCAGCTCCGTCGTCGCGAAGATGAAGATGATATACTCTGGCGGTTCCTCTATGGTCTTGAGAAGCGCGTTGAAGGCCGAGGTGGAGAGCATGTGCACCTCGTCGATGATATATATCTTGTACCTTGAGGACTGAGGAGGGAACATGATCTCCTCCTTGATGTTCCTTATATCATTGACGCTGGTGTTGGACGCGCCGTCGATCTCTATCACATCAACGGACTTTCCCTTCGCGATCTCCACGCAGGAATCGCACTTTCCGCAAGGATGCGCGCTCATGCCTTCCTGGCAGTTGAGGGCTTTCGCGAGGAGCCTGGCGGAGCTGGTCTTTCCGACTCCACGGGGGCCAGAGAAGAGATAGGCATGCGCGATCCTCTTTTCCTTTATAGCGTTCTCAAGCGTTGAGACGACAAAATCCTGACCGACCAGGAAATCGAAATCCTGTGGCCTCTTCCTCGTAGCCGTTACTTCGTATGTGCTCATGCCTTCTGCCATCGCTAAGGAGTATAGCATGGAAAAGGCTTTAGCCCAATCGGGCGGAGGACTATGCAGGATTTCGGAAATCTCAAAAAAGGAAAATTGTCCATATTGCCCCTCAGTCCTATCCTGAGAGTGGAGGTTTGTATGAGGAAAGCAATAGTTTTGCTCATGGCTCTGCTTGCCATAGTGCCATCCGCTCTGATGGCTGATGGGGCAGAAGGGAGAGGGGAGTTCTGGTATGTCCCCAAAGCTGTACAGCACCCGGAGAACGCTGATAGCTTCAATAATCTTCCGGTTTTCACGGAAGAGCCTGATCTTATCGGGCAGAAGGTCTTCAGGGGAATCAATGTAGCATCGGGAGCTACTGTGACGAAGGATATCCTCCTGAAGGAAAGCAATGTCATCGACATCACGGAATACGGCGCTGAGGCCGGTTTCGAGGCTGATGCGGTGAAGAACACCGAGGCGATAAACAAGGCAATGGAAGACCTTAGCGCGATGGGAGGCGGTACTGTCATTGTCCCTGATGGCCTTTTCAAGATGTACACGATCGTTCTCCAGAGCAACGTGAACATCTTCCTCAGCGATGATGCGATAATCCTTGGAGCTCGTCCGGGAGTCGATGGCGGCAACTATCTTGAGCCGGAGGTCAACAAGTATTTCGGACTTCAGGATCATGGCCATTCATTCTTCCGCAACAGCATGATCTATGGCATTGGCGTTGAGAATGTCATGATCTATGGCGAGGGACTTATCTCTGGCAGCTATATAGATAAGAGAGGATTTACATATTTCACCGTATCAAGGCGTGATACAGCAGATCCTAAGTTCAGGACAGAGCCTGGATACAACGGAGTCTGGAACCCTCCAGATGATGTGGATACCCTCAAGGATCAGGGGTATCATTTCTTCCTTAACGAAGGCGGACAGCCGACCTGGAAGAATGCTACGAAGTCCATTGCCATCATCGATTCCAGGAACATCGTCCTCAGTGGCTTCGATATGAGGGAAGCCGGGCACTTCGCTATAATCACCGAAGGCTGCTCGAACCTTCTTATCGAGAATATGGTCATCGATACAAACCGTGATGGCATGGATATCGATGGCACAAGCGATGTCACGATCCGCAACTGCTGGATCAATGCACCTCTTGATGATGCTATCTGCCTGAAGGCATCCTTTGGGACGGGAATGCTCGACCCGACCGAGAATGTCCTTATCCATAACTGCGTTGTCAGCGGATATGACGCAGGCTCCGTGCTTGAGGGTACATTCCTTGAGAACAGGCTTGAATCCGATGCATGGGATGCACGTGGTCCAAACGGAAGGATCAAGCTGGGAACAGAAGCGACATGCGGCTTTGACCGCATCACGATCGCGGGCGTGGTCTTTGCGCATAGCGAAGGCTTGAACCTGCAGACTGTCGACTGCTCCAACCTTACGAATATCATAGCGACGGATCTTGCTATGTTCGATGTCACGGATTCGCCTGTCTATATCCAGATCGGAGATAGGGGAAGGTATCCTGTCACGGGCAATTCCACCGATCAGGCCGTCAAGCCTGCTGATAGCGTAAGGAAGAACAATCCTGAATTCGTGCTTCCTAATATCCCGGAGGAGTACCATACATTCCCGGCATACCGCTATGAGCCAGCGACGAACTATGCAGAGGTGACTCTTGAGGATGGGTCATACTTCATGTATCCGGATCCAGCTGATCCTATCTACATCAATCAGCAGAATTTCTACACCGATCCTGACACAGGAAAGCATTTTGCCTATCGCTGGGATACGACGAACCATGATTATGTTGTGGACAGGGGCCATGAGCTTTCTGAGCATGATCTCTATAGCTATGGCAACGCGCTTGGCGGCGATTTCGCGACAGCGGCTGATATCTACATCGGCAACCTTACCGCAGTTGATGTCAATCCGCGTTATCCTATCGAGATCGTAGGCCTTGTCTCGAGCAAGATCAGGAATGTCACTCTTGAGAATTTCGATATCACATACCGTGGCGGCATAACGATGGAAGATGCCGTTGACCAGAGGCAGATCCAGGGAAGCTGGAGATTCTATGAAGGACATTCTCCTGAGTACTCCCAGACCATCGCATGGATGGCGACACCAGATGGAAGGCTTCCAAGGGTTGAATGGGATAGCGAGAGCGGAAGCTGGAGCGATAGCCCATATAACGTACCGGAGAACGTGCGAGATTACCCGGAGCCTTCACATCTCGGCATCCTGCCGGCATATGGTATCTACGCCCGCCATGTCGATGGGCTTACGATGAGCAATATCAAGCTTGGATTCAGCATCACCGATACGCGTCCAGCTGTCGTCCTTGATGATGTAAGCGGCGTGACAATCGATGAGGATAGTGAGTTCAAGACCGCTGATGGAGTGGCGGATGTCGTGCTCGTCCAGCAGAACTATAAGAGGGAGACGAACCATGAGTTCGTTCCAGAGGAGCCATATTTCAGCACGTCTGTCGAGGATTATGATATCGCGGCAAATCATGTTGTTGAGAAGGCAGTGGTGAATGCTCCTGAGCCGGGAACTCCTTCCGATTCCCTCTATAGCTATCCTACGAATCCTCTTCTTGATGAAGCATACGTAGAGTCATATGTCTCCAGGGAAAGAGAGCTTCCAAGGACAGTCTGGAGGCCGTTCTTCGCTCCTATTGCGGATGTTGAGGCAAAGAAGGGCGATACAGTGGAGTTTGAGGTGAAGACTCTCAATCCTGCCGACCAGCATGAGGAAGGTGTGGCATATCCTGTGACTGTCACAGCATCAGGGCTTCCAGTGGGCGCATCTTTTGATGGCCGTGTATTCAGCTGGGCAGTGCCTTCGGATGCAGAGAGCGGTGAGTACCCTGTGGTATTCCAGCTTTCCGATGGTCTCAATACAGCAGATAAGACAGCCGTCATTACTGTCCTCTGATAAGAGAGCATAAAGCTTTTGGCCGTCCAGCAATGGGCGGCCTATTGCTTTCATGCTATTCCATCGATATTTTCCGTTCATGAGCGACATAACAAGGAACGCAATAGCCTCGGCCTTGAAGGAGCTTCTGCTTGAGCGGCCTCTTTCCCGTATTACCGTCTGCGACATCTCGGAGCGCTGCGGCATAAGCCGGATGACATTCTACTACCATTTCCGTGATATCTACGACCTTGTCGGGTGGATCATCTCCTCTGATATCCTCACTATCCTTTCCGGGCGGAAGACCTATGACACATGGCAGGAGGGCCTCCTTTCCATCTTCCAGGCTGTCGAGAAGAATCATGTCTTTGTCCTCAATGCCTGCAGCTCCCTTTCCCGCGAGCAGCTTGAGCGAAGCCTGATGAAGCCGGTTTCCGGGCTTATCTCATCGGTGCTGGAGGAAAGCACGGAGTCCGCGAAGCTTGACAGCAATGATGCTGCTTTCATCTCCTCATTCTTCTCATACGCCTTCATAGGAATCATGCTTGACTGGATCGACAGCGGAATGAGGGAAAAGCCTGAAGACCTTGTCGAGAAGATAGAATGCGTTATCGGCGGAAGCTTCGAGCGTGCGATACCGCGCTTTGTTTCCTTACGGATGAAGCTTCCTGTAAGGATTCCTGACAGCGGCGGCAAGCTGTAAGTACCTTGCTCTTCCTCTTTTCCGTACATTCAGGACAGGAGGAAGAAATGTATCATACAAGCGGTAATTACGAGGCTTTCCTGAAGCCTAGGAAGAACCCGGATGCAGATAGGAAGTCTGCATATATCATAGGATCTGGGCTTGCAGCTCTTTCTGCTGCGGCTTTCCTTATCCGCGACGCCTATGTCGATGGCTCTCGCATCCATATCATAGAGAAGGATAAGCTTCTCGGCGGCGCGTGCGATGGCTTTTTCTATGAAAGCCTTGGCTATGTCATGAGAGGCGGACGCGAGATGGATAACCACTTCGAATGCATGTGGGACCTGTATCGCTCGATTCCATCCATCGAGAACGAAGGCATGAGCGTGCTGGATGAGTACTATTACCTTAACAAGGATGATCCGAACTACTCTCTCATGCGTGCAACGGAGAACAGGGGAGAGGATGGCCATACTGATGGGCTCTTCGCGCTCTCGGACAAGGCCCAGAAGGAAATAATGAAGCTCTTCTTCACACCAGATGAGGAGCTTTATGACAAGAGCATAGAGGAAGTGTTTTCAGCAGAAGTGCTGGATAGCAATTTCTGGCTTTACTGGAGGACGATGTTCGCCTTTGAGAACTGGCATTCCGCCCTTGAGATGAAGATATACATCCGGCGTTATGTCCATCATGTCGATGGCCTGCCGGACTTCAAAGCCCTCAGATTCACCAAGTACAACCAATATGAGTCCATGATCCTCCCTCTGCAGAAGTATCTTGAGGACAATGGCGTGGATATAATGACGGAGAGGAAGGTCACGGATGTCCAATTCTCTGAGTCAGGAGGGAAGAGGATAGCCTCTGCCATCACGGTTGAGGACAAGGACGGGGAGCATATGATTCCTCTCTCTGAGGATGACCTGCTTTTCATCACCCCTGGAGGCTGTGTCGAGAGCAGCTTCCTTGGCTCGCAGGATAGGGCAGCTGTATATGATCCAGCGCTCAAGGCGGGAAATGGCTGGGATCTCTGGAAGAGGATTGCAGGCCAGGGTGATGATTTCGGACACCCTGAGAAATTCTGCTCAGACCCTGCGAAGACGACATGGATGAGCGCGACGGCAACGCTTTACGATGATCGCATCGTTCCTTATATCAAGAGGATCACGAAACGCGATCCATACAGCGGCAAGGTCGTCACAGGAGGCATAGTCACGGCAAAGGATTCCTCATGGCTCCTGAGTTGGACATTCAATAGGCAACCGCAGTTCAGGACGCAGAAGAAGAATGAGCTTGTCGGCTGGATATATGGCCTATTCCCGGACAATGAAGGGGATTTCATCAAGAAGAGGATGAGGGACTGCACTGGCAAGGAGATAGCTGAGGAGTGGCTTTATCATATAGGGGTCCCTGAAAGTGAGATAGAGGAGCTTGCGGATAGCTGCAACACGATTCCCTGCATGATGCCTTATATCACGGCATTCTTCATGCCGAGGAGGAAAGGTGACAGGCCCCTGGTCGTTCCTGAAGGAGCTGCCAATTTCGCATTCATCGGCCAGTTCGCCGAGACAGAGCGCGATACGATCTTCACAACCGAGTATTCTATCAGGACCGCCATGGAGGCTGTATATACCCTGATGAACGTGGAGAGAGGCGTTCCTGAAGTTTGGGGAAGCGTCTTTGACGTGCGTGATCTGATCAAAGCCTCCGTATCCCTGAGGGATGGCAAGCCCCTTACCGAGATGGAACTTGGCATGAAGGGGCGTATAGCGATGAAGGAAGCGCTGAAAATGATACAGGATACAGATATAGAGAAGCTATTAATGGCATACGGAGCCATCTGAAGTCTTTTCTTGGGGGCCTGTCCGAAAGGGCGGGCCTACTCTTTCCCGCAATAGCAAGCAAGGCTGTCTATGTTGAATATTGCTTGCAGCATTCTCCTTGGATTGGAAAGGGACGCCAGTCTCTTCTCTGACGTCCCAAAGCTTGGTTTTATCGATGTGATCAGGTCTTGGAAGCGGTCTCTTCCTTCCTGTCATACCAAAGGAGGCGGTTGAATCTAAGATGGCAGGTCTCGCCAAGCTGCGCGGTGCTATGCCGCCTAGGCTTCTGTACCCTCAGCTCCACGTTGCCTATCTTGAGAAGGTAATCGACGATGTCGCCAAGATAGGTTCTCCTGACAACCTGTGCCCTCACGCCATCCGGAGCGAAGTCAATCTCACTCGGGCGGCATGCGATATCATACTCGATGGAAGGATCCAGATTCTTTGGGATATCCCCATTGACCGGACCGCATTCCTCTCCGCCATCTACGAATATCTGACCGTTCTTTACCTTCACTGGTATGAAATCAGACAGCCCGATGAAGCTGAATACGAACTTGTTCGCCGGGTCGTTGTAGATGTCCAGCGGTCCGCCGACCTGCTGTACCACCCCTTCCTTCATTACCAGCATCCTGTCGCTCAGGGCCATGGCTTCAGCCTGATCGTGCGTCACGTAGATGACCGTGAATCCGAACTTGTCCTGCAGTGCCTTGATCTCGAATCTCATCTCCTCCCTGAGGTGCGGATCGAGGTTCGAAAGAGGCTCATCAAGGAGCATCACCTTCGGATTGATGGCAACCGCGCGTGCAAGCGCGATTCTCTGCTGCTGTCCTCCGGAAAGCTTCTGAGGGAACATCTCTGCCTCTTTCGTGAGGCTGGTGGCCTTGAGTGCCATCTCCGTTCTTTCCGCGATCTCATTCTTTGGAAGCTTCTTTATCTTGAGAGGAAAGGCGACGTTGTCATATACCGTCATGTGCGGCCATACGGCAAATGCCTGGAATACCATTCCGAAATCCCTCTTCTCAGGAGGAAGATAATAGTGCTTGTAGCTTGAGGAGAAGAGCTTGCCGCCAGAGTACAGCTCTCCTTCATCAAGATTCTCGAATCCTGCGATCATCCTGAGCGTTGTCGTCTTGCCGCAGCCTGATGGCCCGAGGAAAGAGAAGCATTCTCCCTGCTCGATGGTCAGGTTCAGCTTGTTTACAGCCTTAACGCTGCCGAAGATCTTCGTTACATCCTTTAGTTCAAGTGCTGCAGACATAGTCAGGCGCTCCTCTTTGTTTTATCGAGCCTTGCAAGAAGGCCTTTGATGAAAGTCTCTCCGATGAAGATGATGATCAGGGCTATGCCGGCAAGAGCCGCGGCCCTTACGGTCTCTCCATCCTCGTTAAGCGCGTAGATCGCGACTCCGATCGTCCTTGTCGTCGGCCCGTAGAGCAGTACCGATGTCGTAAGCTCCCTGAGAGCTGGCAGGAAGATGAGGAAGAACGCGTTTATCATACCTGGCCTGATAAGAGGCACGACGATATGCGTAAGCGTCTGCCAGTGAGTGGCTCCACAGCTTCTTGACGCCTCCTCAAGCGAGTCCGATACCTGCTCGAGGGCGGCGGAGTTTGACTTGATCGAGAAGGCCATGTACCTCGCTATATAGGCGACGAAGATGATTCCAGCCGTGTTATACAGGTTGATACCGAACTTTCCGGACCATGTGAGGATACAGCCAAGCGCTATTACCGTGCCAGGAAGGGAATATGGGAGGACTCCGAGGAATTCAAGTATGAACTTGCCCTTTACCTTCATCTTGACAATGACGTAGCTGATCATCACTCCTGCCAGCATGGTCACGAATGCCGTGAGGGTTGAGAGGTATACCGAGTTCCAGATCGCGGACCTTGTCATCTTCATCTGGAATACCTCCGCATAGTTGGCGAACGTCATGTTCTTAGGCAGGAATGACAGTCCATATGTCTTAAGGCCTCCGATGAGGAAAATCGTAACGGTAGGCATGACGACCGTGAGCAGCAGATATACCACGCAGATTATGAAGAGAGGCCAGCGCATCCCGCGGAGCTTGAGAACCACGGGGCGCATGCTCTTTCCTGCGATGATCTGGAAGCGGCCCTTCTTAAGCACAACGTTCTGCAGCTTCAGGATCAGCGTCGCGCATATGACGAGGATTGTCGCGAGTATCGTTCCGACCCTGATTGCCTCGTATGAGCCTCCTGATGCGTAGATCCTTTCGTAGATCTTTGTAGGGATGTTGTATATGCCCTTCTCAACGCCAAGAATCGATGGAACGCCGAAGTGAGCCAGCGAGTACAGACATACAAGGAGAGCTCCCGCGACTATTGAAGGCATTACAAGGGGAAGAGTGATCTTCCTTGTTATCGTCCAGAGAGATGCACCGCTTATCCTTGCGCTTTCCTCCAGCGTCGGGTCCATCCTTTCCAGCGCTCCTGATACCTGCAGGAATACGAACGGGAAGAGATACATCGTCTCGATTGCTATGATTCCTCCCATCGTCATGATGTCTATAGGCGCTGAATCAAGATGGAACATGGCCATAAGCATCTTGTTGATGTACCCTGAGCGAGGGGAGAGAAGGACCTTCCAAGCCATCGCGCAGATGAAGGAAGGAAGCATGAACGGAACCATGAACATTGCGTTCAATGCTTTCTTGCATGGGATATCCGTCCTCGCGAGCAGCCATGCGAAGAATACCCCGATGATCGTTGAGAACAGCGTGACGCCGAATGCGATGATCAGCGAGTTCTTCAGAGCCAGATATGTATCCTTCTGCTTCAGGACCTCAACCACACCCGCCAGGTTGAAGTGGCCATCCTTGAAGAAGGCCGTGAGGAATATCATGATGACAGGAACGGCAACGACTACGACAAGTATGGCGATGGAGAAGATGAGTGCCACCTCTGCCATGCCGAACTTCTTCTGTACCTTGACAGCCTTGCTCATACGAACACCTCCTCATACTGATGGTCATCAGGGAACCAGTGGATATCGACGAATTCAGCTCTGCACTTGTCTCCTGGGCTGAAGATTGTATTCTTCCTGACAGCCTCTTCCGTCTGTGCCTCAGCACGGAACGTGATTCCATCTATCGAAAGAAGGTAGTCCACTATATTCCCAAGAAGAGTGCACCTTTCGACCGTGCATTCAATCCCGTTGCCATCCCTGGTGATCTCAACATCCATCGGCCTGAATCCAGCAATGAACTTCGGGGAGGATGCAAGGCTTCTGCAGTCCTCCGGGAGAGGAGTGAACTCATGGTCGTTATCCAGCAGGGTCTTGCCATTCCTGTAGTGGCATTCGAGTATGTCCGCGACGCCAAGGAAGCGGAAGCTGAAGACGCTTACGGGATCCTCATATACGGTCTCAGGATCTGCGATCTGGCAGAAATCCCCGGCTGGGGTCATGATCGCTATCCGGTCGCTTATAGCAAGGGCGACTTCCTGGTCATGCGTGACGTAAAGGATAGTCCTTCCGGTCTTCTTCTGTATTTCCTTGATCTCGAAGCGCATTTCCTCCCTGAGGTTCGCATCGAGGTTTGTCAGCGGCTCGTCAAGGAGCAAGATATCGCTATCGATGACGAGGGCCCTTGCAAGCGCAACCCTCTGCTGCTGTCCGCCTGAAAGCTGGTTCGGTAGACGATCCTCGTAGCCATGGAGATTCACCATGTCTATCGCTTTCTGCGAGAGCGGGAGCCTTTCTTCCTTCGGCACATTGTGCATCTCCAGCGGATACGTGACATTCTGCCTTACGGTCTTATGCGGCCATACGGCATAATCCTGGAACACGACTCCGAGATTCCTCTCCTCCGGAGCCTTGCAGATTCCCTTTTCAGGGTCTGCCACGACTTCATCCCCGATTATTATCTGCCCGCTGTCCGGTATCTCGAAGCCTGCAATGAGACGGAGTATGACGGTCTTGCCGCATCCGGAAGGGCCTAGGATCGTAAAGCATTCCCCGCTTTTGATGGAGAAGCTCAGATCCTTGAGGACCTGCTTGCCTTCAAAAGCCTTGGAGACATTTCTGAAAATAATATCTGACATCTGATTCCTCTTCTAAGTGCAGCCAGGAATCGCTCCCTGGCTGCGGGTTTGGTTTATCGGATCAGTTTCCGCCCTGGATGATCTCTGTGAATTTCGCGATGTACGCTTCCTTGTTGTCGGCGAGAGCATCGTAATCAAGGGACATAGCCCTGGCCTTCGCCTCATCAGGATGCACAAGGCCCATATCCATGCGAGGCTCAACATCTTCCCTGACAGGGAGGGTGTATGCGGCCGCTACGCATTCCTGGCCTTCCTTTGAGAGGAGGAAGTCGACAAAGAGCTTTGCAGCCTCTTCGTTCTTCGTTCCCGCCATGATGGCAACAGGGCTTGGAATGACAAGCATCTGGTCCGTGTATGCGAAGCCGAGGGTGGCTCCCTTCGCGATCTTGTCGAGCGTGATGTAGTCAACGCCGATGGCTGCATATGTATCACCGGCTGCCGTATCATCGACAACCTGTCCGGATCCCTGTCCCATGCGGGCTCCGTTATCGGCAAGCTTCTGGATATAGTCCCATCCAAGGTTCTCCACCATCATCGCCACCGATACCATCGAGGTTCCGGATAGGGCCGGGTTCGCGATTGAGAAATTACCCTTATAAAGCGGGTCGAGAAGGTCATCCCATGTCTTCGGCGGCTCTTTTACCAGATCCGTGTTGTAGCAGATGCCGAGCGTTCCAAGACGCGCTGCCGTGAAGTATCCATCGGGATCATCTATCGTGGAAACGACATATTCCCTTTCCGGGCTCTTATACGGAAGGAGAACACCTTCATCCCTCAGTCCGATGAAGTCAGGGACTTCGGAAGTCCAAAGGACATCGCATGCGACAGATCCTGCCTGACGCTCCGTCGCGATCTTGGCCATGAGCTTTCCCGCTCCTGCTGAATAGTAGTCAACGCTTACTTCCGGATGGAGCTCCGTGAATTTGTCAACGATCTGGCTGATGAGGTTTTCCTTCATCGATGTGTAGATCATCAGATTCATTCCACCTGATTCCTTGCTGCCTCCAGCGAATGCCATTGAAGGCAGCAGAAGCGCAAGCGCCATCAATACCACAAGAACCTTCTTCATAGTTCCTCCTTTGTGTTTTTCAAGGCCAGAAGGCTTTCCCTTGTTGTCAGGAAAATGCATGTTTCGTCTGTGCCTCGTATTCGGGAGAGTAAACCATGGGAAATCCGCTGTCAAACAAATCTTTGCAGTATAATAAGTTAGAAATTTAAACAATTGTTCGAAATATAAATATATCAGAAAAATAAGCTATCGGACTCACTGTGCCGATGCTAACATCCTTGTTGTTCGATATGAAAAGATGGGCAACGGTTCTGACGATCATCACGACAGCTATCCTAGCGTTTCTCCCATGCAGCTGCCGCAAGCAGGATACAGCTGTGGAGACACCTGTCCTTGACCTTCCATCTCAGATAGAGGCGGAAAGCGAGGGCTCCTATCCTTCCAGGCCCATAAAGATGATAGTCGCATATAAGGAAGGAGGGGGAACGGACATCGCGGCAAAGCTCATATGCGCTGCCGCGGATGATTATATGCCTGAGCCTTTTGTCATCGAGAACATAGTAGGGACAGATGGGGAGCTTGGCTACACGGAACTATGCAGCGCTAAGCCTGATGGATACACGATCGGCTTCATAAACATCCCGACATTCCTCTCGATTACGATGAGCCGCAGCACGCTCTATAGCGTGGAGGGGATAGAACCTATAGCAAATATTGTCTATGATCCGGGAGTTCTCGCAGTCCGATCAGATTCTCCCATAATGGATTTCCAGGGTTTCATCGAGGCGGCCAAGTCATCTCCTGGAACAATCAGGGTCGGCAACAATGGATATGGCGCGAGCGACCATCTGATGGCTGCGGAGATCGCGAAGAGGACAGGGCTTGATCTTGCCCATGTCCCGTTCCCCGGCACTACCGACATGCTGGAAGAGCTTGAACGCGGGCATATCGATGCCGTGGCGGCAAAGGTCTCGGAGGTCGCGTCGCTTGAAAAGGAGGGAAAGGTAAGGATCCTCTGCTTGTTTGCCGAGAAGAGATTTTCTGATTTCCCCGATGTGCCTACAGCCAGGGAGCTAGGATATGATATAGTCTTCGGTTCTGCCCGCGCTGTTGCTGCTCCTGACGGGACGCCCCGTGAGATCATATCCTATCTTGCGGATGTCTTCAGGACGGCAGTAGAGGACCCGGAGGTTGCGGAAAAGGCTGCGTCACAGAGCATTCCGCTTGAGTATATGGGACCTGATGAGCTGTCCGCCCTGATAGATGACATGCTTATGTACAGGGAGAGCTGGGCAAAGCTCATAAATGAGCATTAGAGGAAGATCCCATCGATCCAGGAGAGGAAGGAATCCCTTTCCTCAGAGGACGAGAAAGATCGCCCGATTCCGCTTCCATCCGAGCTGAATGCATCTTCCAGCCCTAGTTCCTCGAGCTTCGCTGTCCCTTCTGGGCTAAGGAGGAAGTCAATGAAGCGCTCTGCCGCCCATTTGCGGCTTGAAGACCTGAGGATAGCTATCGGGCTAGGGATCGTTATCTCCTTATCCTCTGGATATGAGAAGATTATAGGAAGCCCAGCCTCTTCTTCCATCCGGGCTATGTAATCAGGGATTATGCCTATGCTGAATTTCCCTTTTCCAACCTGATAGCCCACAGCTCCGCTGCCGCCGCCGATCGCGGATCCTTTCTCCTTCAGCCGTCTGAGGTATCCTTCTCCGAAGCTCTCATCACTGATCAGCGAGTAAAGCGTGCAGGACGATGTGCCGGAGTTGTAAGGATCGGCAAATAGCACGGAGCCTATGCTTTCAAGCTCAGCCCATGATGAAGGGGGATTTGAAGAGAACTCATAGCGGTTGCACGCGAAGCCCATCCTGATTCGGCGTACAACAGTGAGCCTGCTGTCTATTCCAGGATACCTATTGTGGATTTCCTCAGCGTATCGTCCGCTATAAGGCACGACCTGCCCGCTTTCAAGCAGTTCCGTGAATGCTCCCGGATCTGCCAGCCATATCATGTCTGGCGGTTCTGAGACACTTGCCGCAGCAAGGCCTGGAAGGGCGGAGCCGGCCTTGCCGCTGCCTGTGGAGTAGCAGACAAGGTCTATATTCGGCGCCGTCTCCTCGAAATCTTGCTCGATATCTATCAGCTGGGCTTCCTTAAGCGATGCATAGAGCACGAGCTTTATGCGGCTGTCGCTGCTGCCATCAGCCTTGGCTGTGCTGCCTGAGAATATATAGCAGATGGCTGCTGTGACGGAAAGCAGGAGTACGATAGCGATTGCCTCGATGTACCAATCGATCCTTCTTCTCATTTTCTGGCCCTCCATTCCGCAGGGCTCTGCAGAGTTGCGTTCCTGAAGAGCGTGTAGAAGTACTTCGAGTTAGGGAATCCTGCCGCATCCGAGACTTCCCTGACAGTCATATCGGTGGTCCGCAGAAGGTCCTTTGCGTGCTTTATGCGGCAGCTGTTTATGCTATCGGATACCGAATGGCCTTTCTCTTCCCTGTAAAGCTTCCCAAGGTATACAGGGGATAGCCCTAGTTTCGTGGCAATTCCCTGTATAGAGAGATTCTTGTCCGTATGTTCCTTTTCAATCATGGCATCGACATCCTTCACAAGGTTGCCTATGCGGCTTTCCCTTGATTTCAGGACCCGTTCGATCCGTTCCTTGAAAACCGTACGGAAGACTTCGTCAATCGTGGCCCTATCGCATTTGGCTATGGCATCATCGAGCTTTGCCATCACTGTCTCGTCGACTTTATCCGGATGTCCTACCGCGGCCATGTATAGGCGCTTTATAAGGAATATGATGGAGCTGAAGCGGCAAGCGGAGAGGCTCTCGATATAAGTTGAGTAGGTTTCCCAGGCCTTGTCCTCCCTTGCCGCCGCGAGGGACTGGAGTATCTGGGGCTCGAGATTCATGCTTTCTGGAAGCACGGAGAGCCTGCTTTCAAGGATATCGACGCTGTATATGGTCTTCTGGAATGTGCTGAAGAAATGATAGGAGAGCGCCTCTTCCACTGCGTCGAAGGCTTCCCTTATATTCCCGTTCCAGGGCAATGGATGGCTTATCGAGGCCTGCAGGCCAAGCTCTGCCAGCTTCTCTTCAAGCTGTTTCTGATTCAGATTCTCCTCCTGGACGAAGAGGACCGTCCTGCCGTTTCTTAGAGCGACACGCTGCGACAGGTGGAATATCTCCGATAGCTCTGCGGCCTTCTCCTCGCTTGCTGTCGCGATCTCGATCATCACGAAAGGTTTTTCATGGTCGAAGGATATTCCATAGATACCGAATTCCGACTCCACTGTCTGCATTGATGAGCCGGTGCGCGAGAGAAGCTGGCGGAAGTACTCCGTGCGGAGGTGCCTCATATAGTTCTTCTCTACGGTCTTGGCCTGCGTGGATGACACGATCAGCATATCGACATAGTCGACGACAGGAAGCGGATGGCTTGATACATTGCTGGTATTGAGCTCTGTCTCGATTTTCTTCAGAGGCCTGAAGAGCCTTATCGTGTTCGCAAGCCCTGCCGCGGCCACGAAGACAGATATCAGCACGATTCCCAGGTATGTGAAGGTCTTCACGGCATCGAGAGTTCCGAAGATGTCATCCCAGCGAGCATAGCGCACGAAGCACCATCCCGTGCCGCTTATCGCTGAATAGAAGAAGATATCATCCCCTTCATCGGAGCGCACGACGAAGCGTCCTGATCCTGCTGTACGCATGCGCATTATCTCCTCTGTCCGCTCTTTGAGCTGAGGATCATGGCCCATGGAGTCTGCGATGACCCGATCATTCTCGTTGATCAGGAGTATCGTCATGTCAGGAAAGAGGCGGGAGAGCATATCGTCGAACCATGATGCTGATACATTGACAATCAGCGCTCCTGCCAGCTTGCTGGAAGAGGATGAGCGAGGGATGATATATGTGTATACGGCCTCGAGGCCTGGGCTGTAGGGCTTGGGTATATAGCGATATATAGGACCGTTCTCCAGCTTGCCTGACTTGATGTCATTGAGTATCGGGATTATCCCCTGATCGAAGAACTCATCCCCGTTTCCCCATGGCACATCGCAGGATGTGCAGAAGAGATCTGCCTTGCTGTTGTATGCATAGACCGAATGTATAGGTATTCCGTAGTTTCCGAGCTTATCAAGGACCCGGGACGCATGCACGAGAAGGGCGGGGGAAGGATCTGAGGTCTTCATGGCAGCTTCCACGTATAAGTCCGAGAATATCTGGCTCCCGCCGCCATATACCACGTCATTGAGATAATTGATCGCGATCCTGCTTTGTCCCATCAGGCTGATGTTCGATGTCTCAAGCATGTCCAGTGAGTAGCGCTCGAACCTTCCGTAGAGGAATATCACTATTGAAAACGCGCATATGAGGACAAGAAGGATGACAGGAATCGCTCCTGAACGTATAGGGCTGTGTCCTTTTCTGCTCATATGCATATTATCTGTATATCCCTATAGGGAGTATTCCATCAAGTAAGAAAAACAGCAGCAAATTGTCCCAGTCACATGGCTCTCCGCTTACCGCTGCTACATTCCTGTCCTGACGGGGTTGGGCGGCACTCATTGCCGGGGATCTGCTGCTGAATACGGAGAGGGGGGGATTCGAACCCCCGATGGCTTTTGACCATACACGACTTCCAATCGTGCACCTTCGACCACTCGGACACCTCTCCAGGGCTTTATATAATGCTCTGATTACTTTGCAGAAACGGAGCGGTTTTGTCAATGAGTATGTGCCTTGCTTTTTCTATATAGCTTGAATTCACCTGTTACATGCATATTGCATGCAGTAAATAGAATAAATATTCAGGAAAATTGTAAAACAAACACTATATTAATCTTGAGGAAAATATAGAAATCACTTTATAAACAAGGAAAGGCGTCGATTTTCCGTCTTGACTTGGAGGCTATACATAATGTGGAAGTACATCCTGAAGCGATTGCTGATGATGATACCTGTCCTGCTTGGAGTCACTTTCATAGTGTTCTTCATAATGAGCATGACCCCAGGCGATCCAGCGGCAATCATACTTGGCGACCAGGCCACCCCCGAGGCTATCGCGCAGCTTAGGGAAGAGCTGCGTCTCAACGATCCTCTCCTCCTCAGATATGTCCAGTACATCGTGGATATGCTGCATGGGGATTTCGGAGAGTCCTATAAGAACGGCATAAGCGTTGCATCGCAGGTGCTGGATAAGTTCCCGAACACGGCGATCCTTGCCATAGCTGGAATACTCGTGGCCCTCGCGATAGGAATCCCTGTGGGCATAATCTCTGCGCGGAAGCAGTATTCTGCCCTGGACAATGTCTCGATGGTCTTCTCCCTCATAGGCGTCTCGATGCCTGTGTTCTGGCTTGGGCTCCTTCTCTCGCTCCTTTTCGCGCTCAAGCTGGGCTGGTTCCCATCCCAGGGAATGGGAAAGGGATTCCTGCCTCTTCTCAGAAGCCTTGTGCTTCCTGCCATAACCCTTGGGACAGGATCCGCGGCAACGGTTGCTAGGATGACCAGGTCCTCTATGCTTGAGGTCATCAGGCAGGACTATATCTCGACAGCAAGGGCGAAGGGCCTGGCTGAGAAGGTCATAACCAAGCGCCATATGTTCCGCAACGCCCTCATCCCTATCGTGACTGCCGTCGGCCTACAGTTCGGGCATCTTCTCGGAGGAGCGATGCTCACCGAGACCGTATTCTCATGGCCAGGGCTTGGAAGGCTCATGATCGACTCTCTTAACAGCAAGGATATACCTATGGTCCTTGGAAGCGTCCTCTTCATGACGATCATGTTCTCTTTCGTCAATCTCGCCGTGGATATCGTGTATGCGTTCATTGATCCACGCATCAGGAGCCTCTACAAGAAGGCCGGATTCAGGAAAAGGAGGGCTATAGCAGCATGAGCGAAGCGGTAAAGAAGACACAGCGCTCGCTGTGGATGGATGCATGGAGAAGGCTCAGGAAGAACAGGCTCGCGATGATAGGCCTTGGCTTTATCCTCCTTCTTGTCGTGCTGGCGCTGTTCACTGTAGCGGTTGATATCGTGACGAAGGGTACGTTCTATGATGAGCATGTGATAAAGCAGAACCTGAGGCTGCGCCTCCAGGGGCCATCTGCAGAGCATATATTCGGCCTTGATGAGTTCGGTCGCGATATATTCCTCCGCGTCATCTGGGCAATCCGCTATTCCCTTTTCATGGGAACGGTGGCTATAGCGATATCCGTGGTGATAGGAAGCTTCCTGGGGGCCATAGCCGGATTCTACGGCAAGGTCACCGATAACGTGATCATGAGGATAATGGACATATTCCTCGCTATTCCTTCGATGCTTCTTGCGCTCGCGATCGTCGCGGCGTTCGGAACCAGCCTGACGAACGTGCTGATGGCGATTGCCATAAGCTATGTGCCGACTTTCGCGCGCACTGTCAGGGCTTCCGTCCTCACCGTGAAGGACCAGGAGTACATAGAGGCCGCCAGGGCCCTTGGCGCGAGCGACGCCAGGATCATCGGCAAGTACATAATCCCGAACTGCCTTGCTCCTCTTATCGTGCAGGCTTCCCTCGGCGTTGCCGGAGCGATCCTCTCGATAGCAGGACTTTCGTTCCTCGGACTTGGCATACAGCCGCCGACCCCGGAGTGGGGCTCGATGCTCTCGAACGCCAGGTCTTATATCCGCGATGGCTGGCATATCACGGTGATACCGGGATTGATGATAATGCTTACCATCCTTTCGCTGAATCTCCTTGGAGACGGGCTGCGAGACGCCCTTGATCCGAGGCTCAAGAACTGAGGTGCGCTATGGGCAGCAGTGAATTGATCAGAGTCGAGGATCTTGAGATCCATTATGAAACGGATGATGGGGTTGTATACGCGCTCAATGGCGTGTCGCTCCATGTGAAAGAAGGCGAGACGCTCGGGCTTGTCGGGGAGACAGGCGCTGGAAAGACGACGCTTGCCAAGGGAATACTTCGTCTTATTCCATCCCCTCCGGGGAAGATCGTAGGGGGGAAGGTCTTCTTTGAAGGGGAGGATATCCTCTCATATTCCGAGACTGAGATGCATAAGATCAGGGGAAACGCCATATCCATGGTATTCCAGGATCCTATGACCAGCCTCAATCCCGTCATGACCGTCGGCGATCAGATCGCGGAGGTCATAGCGGTGCACAACCCGGACCTCGGGAAGGAGGAGCTGAGGGAGAGGGTGATAGCCATACTCGCGAAGGTTGGCATCTCCTCCGACAGGATCGATGAGTATCCGCATCAGTTCTCGGGCGGCATGAAGCAGCGTGTGATAATAGCCATAGCGCTGGCCTGCAACCCAAAGCTCCTCTTAGCCGATGAGCCGACCACTGCCCTTGATGTGACGATCCAGGCGCAGGTGCTGGATATGATCCAGACGCTGAAGAAGGAGCTCAACACGGCGATGATCCTCATCTCCCATGACCTGGGAGTCGTCGCCCAGACATGCGACAGGGTCGCGATCATCTACGCGGGAAGGATCGTCGAGGAAGGAGACCTGAGGGATATCTTCAAGAACCCCCGCCATCCTTACACCATCGGCCTTCTTGAGTCCATCCCGTCCCTGACGAAGGAGACGAAGAGGCTCAACCCGATCAAGGGGCTCATGCCTGATCCGACGAACCTTCCTCCTGGATGCCCGTTCGCTCCGCGCTGCAACTACGCGTGCGAGGAGTGCAGCAAGGCGGTTCCTGAGCTTGAGGAGGTCAATCCTGGGCATCTTGTCCGCTGCATAAGGATAGACAGCGTAGAGGAGGTGAGATGATGGCAGAGGAGCTATTGAGAGTAGAGAACCTGAAGAAGTACTTCGTGACCAACAGCGGCCTTCTCCATGCCGTGGATGACGTCTCTTTCTCGCTTGGCAAGGGCAAGACCCTGGGTGTTGTCGGAGAGTCCGGATGCGGCAAGTCGACGCTTGGACGCACGATACTGCGCCTTCATGAGCCGACATCCGGGAAGATCTTCTTCAAGGGACAGGATATAACGGACCTGGATAAGAAGGCCATGAAGGAGCTCAGGCGGAATATGCAGATCATATTCCAGGATCCGTTTGCCTCGCTCAATCCAAGGATGACCGTCGCGCAGACTATCCAGGAGAGCCTCCTGATACAGGGCATCTTCACGAAGAAGGACAAGGCCGGGCTTGAGAAGAGGGTAAGGGAGCTGATGGATCTCGTGGGCCTCTCGCCGCGCCTGATAAACAGCTATCCGCATGAGCTGGACGGAGGAAGGAGGCAGAGGATAGGGATCGCCCGCGTCCTCGCGCTCAATCCGGAGTTCATCGTCTGCGATGAGCCTGTATCCGCGCTTGACGTGTCGATTCAGGCGCAGATCCTCAACCTCATGCAGGATCTACAGGACTCGTTCGGGTTCTCCTATCTCTTCATCACCCATGACCTCTCTGTCGTGAAGCATCTGTCAGACGAGATCATGGTCATGTATCTGGGAAAGATGGTCGAGAAGGCGAAGGCGAAGGACCTTTTCCGCAATCCGACCCATCCATACACGCAGGCGCTGCTATCCGCGATTCCCGTGCCGGATCCGGACTTCAGGAACGACAGGATACTTCTCCAGGGTGAGATAAGCAGTCCTATCGAGCCTGCGCCAGGCTGCCGCTTCGCGGCAAGATGCCGCTTTGCCTGCGATAAGTGCAAAGGCGGCGATATACCGCTCAAGGAAGTAGAGCCAGGGCACTTCGTTGCCTGTGTTCTCTCTGAGGATATGAATCAAGGAGGTTCAAGATGAAAAGAGCTTTAACGGTGATGCTCGTGCTCGCACTCGCTTCGCTCTCGCTGTTCGCGATGGGTGGCAGCGACAAGGCATCGGCAGATGCGGGAAATGGCTATAAGGATACCATCAGCGTCGCTATCGGCGCCGATGTAACGTCCTTTGACCCGCATGTAGGAAAGGAGACCCCTGCTGTCGCTGTCACGAACCATATCTATGACACCCTGGTCAATGTCGACCCGGAGACGGATGAGGTCGTGCCGCAGATCGCGGAGAGCTGGGAAGTTGTCTCTGATACCGAGTACAGGTTCCATATCAGGCAGGGACTCAAGTTCCACAACGGCGAGGATCTCACCGCGGATGATGTCAAGTATTCCCTCGATAGGGCGATCGCAAGCCCGGCAGTCTCCTATATCGTGGACTTCATTGATGAGGTCGTCGTCGAGGATGACTACACGGTTCTCGTGACGCTTGACGCGCCATACGCTCCTGCCCTGAGGAACCTTGCGGTTCCATTCGCGGCTATCGTTCCTAAGGACTACACATCAGCCAATGAGGATATCCTGAGGACAGCTCCTGTCGGAACCGGCCCATATAAGTTCCAGGAATGGTCGCAGAATGACCACACGACGCTCGTCGCAAACGATGAGTACTACGCCGGCGCTCCTGCGACGAAGTACATCGAGTTCCGTGTCGTCCCAGAGGCTGCGCAGAGGACTATCGCGCTTGAGACCGGAGAGGTCGATCTCGCGTATGACCCGCTTACCGCTGACAAGCAGAGGATCGAGGAGAACGATGAGCTCAAGCTCTATTCCGCTCCTTCCCTCACTTGCTATTACCTCTCAATGAACATGAACAAGGCGCCGTTCGACAACAAGCTCGTCAGACAGGCTATAAGCCATGCCATCGACAGGCAGCTTATCGTCGATACCCTCTACATGGGAGCAGGCCAGGCCGCTGACGATCTCATCGCTCCTGCCGTGTTCGGCTACTATGGCTGCGGCGTCGATGAGTACGATCCGGAGCTTTCGAAGCAGCTTCTTGCCGAGGCTGGCTATCCGAATGGCTTCTCCTGCTCGATCTGGGTGAACAACAACCAGGAAAGGGTCGAGGTATGCCAGGTCATCCAGGCTATGCTCGGAGAGGTAGGCATCCAGTGCAAGCTCGAGGTCATGGAGTTCGGCACGTTCATCAGCCGCACCACAGCCGGTGAGCATGACATGGGCTATTTCGGATGGGTCACGTCAACCAAGGACGGCGACTATACCTATTATTCCCTCGAGCATTCGACGCAGCAGGGAGCTGCCGGAAACAGGACCTTCGTCAACGATCCTGAGGTCGATAGGCTTGTCGAGATCGGACGCTCAAGCACCGACGAGAGCGTAAGGCTCGAGGCCTACAAGGAGCTCTCGATCTATCTCAAGGATCTGGCGAACAACGCCAACATCCTCTACACGGAGATATCCGCGGGCGCTGGTGCCAACGTCGAGGACTTCGTCCTTGATCCGATAGGATACCATGAGCTGCAGACCGTGAAGGTCAAGAGCAGCAGATAAGGAAAGACAATGGATCCGGTGGCGTTGCCGCCGGATTTCTCTAGGAGGAGAAAATGCTTTTAAGTGAAATCACATGGGTGCAGGCTGAGGAGTACTTCAGGCACAACGATATGGTTATAATCCCGATAGGCAGCATAGAGTGCCATGGAAAGCATATGCCGCTCGGTACGGATACCCTGATTCCTGACAAGATCATCGAGCTCGTGAGGAAAGAGAAGGATGATGTCCTTATCGCCCCCACGGTGCCTTATGGCGCATGCGAGAGCCTCTATCCATTTCCTGGCACGGTCAATCTCGGGACTGATCTGCTGTATCAGCTGATGAAGACGATCATATGGAACCTCAAGAGGCATGGGGCGAGGAAGTTCGTCATCCTCAATGGCCATGGAGGGAACATAAAGGCTCTTGAGAGGATCGGATATGAGCTTGACAGCGAGGGTTGCCTCATGGCCCTGCTGAACTGGTGGCTCAATGTCTGGGAGCTCAACCCGGCATGGAAGGGCGGCCACGGAGGCGGGGAGGAGACAGCTGGCGTGATGGCTGTCAATCCCGCTCTCATCGATAAGAAGTACGTGGATCTTCCTCTCGAGCTCAAGGATGTCTCCCCGTCCATAAAGGCCAATGGATTCAATACCGTTGAGTTCAAGGGCGTGACAGTGACGATCCCAAGGCTTACCGACCATGTCACCGATAACGGCTGGATCGGGCCGGACCATCCGAAGTACGCGACTGAGGAGTGGGGACGCGATATGCTTCAGGCTTTCGCTGATTATATGGTATCGTTCTTGGAGGAGTTCGGGAAAGTTTCCCTCTGATGGTTAAGGATATGGAGAACAAGGAATATATTTCGCTGATATCCGAGCTGAGCGATGCCAATGGCATCTCAGGATTCGAGGATGAGGTCCTTGAGGTCATAAAGAAGCATACGGCAGGGCTTGGCAAGGGCTATAGGGATTCCCTCCTCAACTACTATCTTGAGGACGGGAGGGACCCTTCGCTTCCTCTCGTGCAGCTTGACTGCCATACCGATGAGGTAGGGTTCATGGTCAAGGCGATAAGGCCAGACGGCATGCTTGAGTTCACGACGATTGGTGGCTGGGTGGTGACGAATATCCCGGCGCATACGGTGCGCGTGCAGACAGCTGACGGAAGCTATGTGCTTGGCGTCATCGCCTCAAAGCCGCCACACTTCATGACAGAGGCCGAGAAGAAGGCCCCTCTTGAGGTTTCCTCACTCGTCATCGATGTGGGCGCGACAAGCCGCAGGGAGATCATCGAGGACTATAGGATAAGGATCGCCGCTCCTGTCGTTCCCGATGTCACCGCGTATTACGACGATAAGCATGATAAGATCTTCGGCAAGGCCTTCGACAACAGGATGGGCTGCGCGTCATCCATCAGTGTGATGAAGGAGCTCAAGGACGAGAAGCTTGGCGTGCGGCTGACCGCGGCGTTCGCCTCTCAGGAGGAGGTTGGTGTCAGGGGAGCCACCGTCACCGCGAACCGTGTCCGTCCTGATGCCGCGATAGTCTTCGAGGGCTGCCCTGCAGATGATACGGTCGTTCCTGATTACCAGGTGCAGACCGCGGTCGGCAAGGGACCGATGCTACGCCATATCGACGCGAGGATGATAACCAACCCGCGCTTCCAGCGCTTTGCCCTGGATATCGCGTATGAGCTTGGGATCCCTGTGCAGGAGGCGGTGAGGACCGGAGGCGCGACGAACGGCTCTGTGATAAACCTCTCCAACACCGGTGTTCCCGCGATTGTGATAGGCATCCCTGTCCGCTATGCCCACACCCATTACGGAATCTCCAGCGTCTCTGACTTCGCTAACGGCATAAAGCTCGCGAAGGAGATCATCAGGCGCCTGGACAAGGACACCATAGGGAGTTTCTGATGAGGCGCATCGGCGGCATGTTCCCTCTCGAGCCTGTTCGGGAGGGAACGAATGGATATCTTGATTCGCTTGGAGGGGATGTCCTTCTCATGATGTCCGGGCGCTGCGCTATCTACGCGGCCCTGGAGGATATGGGATGGAAGGAACCGCATACGGCCTATGTCCCTGCCTATACATGCGAGACGGTGCTCTCCGCGTATGAGAAGGCTGGATACCGTATGATTCCCTATGACATAGATCCTGAGGAGATGCGGCCTGTGTTCCGCAGCGGCGCGCTGGACTTTTCCTCCGTGCTGAACCTGTGCGGCTATTTCGGCTTCTGCCGCTATGACTGCTCGTTTCTCAGCGAGTGCAGGAGCCGGGGCATCACGGTGCTGCAGGACACGACGCATAGCCCGTTCCAGGTAGATCCTCTTGCGGACTACGCGGCAGGAAGCCTCAGGAAGTGGATGGGCGTGGCCTCCGGAGGGGTTGCAGTGAAGCGTTCTGGACGCTTTGGCATCAATCCTCTTCCGCCCGAGAAGGAGCATCTCGAGGGCCGCTACAAGGCCTTCGAGCTCAGGAAGGACAGCCTCGAGTCTGGGGATTCCCGCTATGACGAGGAGGCTTCCGAGGTGTTCTGGAACACGGAGATGAGGCTTCGCGGAATGTTCGACGCGTATGCCGGGGACGAGCTTTCGGAGAGGATAATCGAGTCTTTCGACTTCGAGGGCATGGCTGAGCTCAGGCGGCGCAACTACCAGGCGGTCCTTGACGCCCTCGGCCCGGAGAATGGATACCGTGTCGTGTTCCCTTCTCTCCAGGACTCAGATGTGCCTAGCCATTTCACCGTCTACGCAGATGACCGCGATGGCTTCAGGGCGTATCTTTCCGAGAACGGCGTCTCAAGCACCGTCTACTGGCCCCGCACGCCTCTTGCCGAGAGCATCGAGGGCTTTGATGAGGCCTTCCCCGGAGCTTCTTATATCTATGACCATGTGGTCTCGATCCAGATAGACCAGAGATACAGCGTCGATGACATGAGATATCTCGCGTCCGTGCTGAATGGCTACAGGCCATGAATGAGTAGTTGCTTTAGTCCTCTCCTTCCGGGAGGGGACTGCTCATTTTTCTGCTGAGAATTCCAGCATCCTGCGGAATCTTTCCTCCGCCTCAGGCGCGCTGTTGCGTGATCTTGCTGATGCGGATATAGCGAGCACATCTATCATTGCGATGGTCGATATTATCGAATTAGTGGCGCCTTTTATGCTCGCGTTGCCTATCAAGGCTATCGTTGAGTCTGAAGCGATCTCTGATAGCGGGTTATCCGTTATCGAAATTATCCCGATATTCTCCTCGTGGCAGAGCTTCACGGCCCTGACTGTAGAGTCGCCGTGAGGGGAGACCGCGAGCGCGATGAGAAGGCAGTCCTCAGGATCGAACTGCGATATCTGGCTTGCCATCAGGTGGTAATCCAGGGCCGTAAGGATAGACGCGTCCTTTCCGATTGAGACAAGGCGGCGCATGCAGTAGTCTGCGGAGACGCTGCTTATGCCATGGGCTGCGATGAATATCCTCTTCTTCGATATTATAAGCGAGGCGGCCTCCGCGATCCTCTCCCCTGGATTTGCCGCCGCGAGCGATGAGATCATCTCCTTCTCAGCATCGATTATGCTTGAGGCGATGCCTTTCTCCTTGCCGCTCTCACCGATATTCCAGATCCTTTCGTTCGGGTGGCGCCAGTATACGAGGTACTCCCTCATCGCGTCCCGGAAATCGGAGAAGCTGTCGTATCCGAGGCTGCGGCAGTAGTTGAGCATCGTGACTTCTGTGACGCCGATCGCCGCGGAGAGCTTATGCAGGGACAGGAAGCAGCAGGAGGATATGTTCTCCTGGATGTAGTCGGATATCTGCTTCTTCTTCTTGCTTTGGTATGGGTAGTAGGCCTTTATTTTCGTGATGATCGTAGATTCAGCCATCGCTACCTCAGGAATGAAAACTCGGAGAGAGAGGGATTCGAACCCTCGGTAATGCAGAGCACTACACCGGATTTCGAGTCCGGCTCCTTCGACCACTCGGACATCTCTCCAAAGGAGTACGAGACCAAGAGGATTCGAACCTCCGACCCTCAGTTCCGCAAACTGATGCTCTATCCAGCTGAGCTATGGTCTCATTGATCGGAGAGGGGGGGATTCGAACCCCCGGACCCGGGTTTGCCAGGTCAACTCCTTAGCAGGGAGCCCGATTCGGCCTCTCTCGCACCTCTCCAATTCATCTGACGGAGAGAGAGGGATTCGAACCCCCGGTGACTTGCGCCACGGCTGCTTTCAAGGCAGCTACCTTAAACCACTCGGACATCTCTCCTGATGTCTGACGGAATTATCCAGTCAACGCTTGATTATCGCGATAGGCTTGGTTTATGTCAATTGGTTTCATATTGAATGGGAAAGAAAACCATCTGAATAGGGCTGAAATCATATGGAATGCACAGGATCCCTTCCATCATGAGGGACATGTGATGCGCATGATCTTCTCCAGCGCGTCATGAAGCACCTCTGCAGAAGGGGAGGAAGAGGCCTTGTAATATACCTCCTTTCCCTTGCGGGAGGACTGTATCAGGCCGCTTTTGCGTAGCAGGCGCAGATGATGCGATATCGCAGGGCTCGTCATGCCCGTCAGCTCCGCGATATCAGCGACACATTCCTCGCTGTGGCAGAGCAGCCAGAAGACCTTTGCCCTGCTGCAGTCCCCGAGAAGGCGGAAAAGCTCAGCGCTTTCCTGGAAGTGCTCGTCAGTCGGTATCGTCAATGCTTTCCTTTCTTCATCCATTTTTTTAATGATACCACGTTTCCTGTTGACAGGTGGAGAGAGCAGAAGTATTATGAATGTGCAAACAATTAAATAAATGTTTAATCGTTCATGGAGGTTGATCATGAAAAAGACATACGGAATCGAGGTTGACTGCGCGGCCTGCGCGAACAAGATGGAAGCCGCTGCCAGGAAGGTAGACGGAGTGAAGGACTGCGTCGTGAACTTCATGACGCAGAAGATGGCCGTTGAGTTCCAGGATGGGGCGGATAGGAGCGCTGTCATGGAGAACGTGAGGAAGAGCTGCAAGAGAGTCGAGAGCGACTGCGAGATCTTTATCTGAGGCATAGCATGAACAAGAAGCAGAGGATGATGCTCATCCGCATAATAGCCGCGTTCATCATGATGGTGGCGCTGGCCTTCCTTCCGGTCTCAGGGCCATTGGCCTTCGTCCTTTATCTCCTGCCATATCTCACGGTTGGCTATGATATCCTTCTCAAGGCGATCAAGGGCATCATCCGCGGACAGGTCTTCGATGAATGCTTCCTGATGGCCACGGCCACGGTCGGCGCGATAGCCTTGGCGCTATATGAAGGAACAAGCGATTACACCGAGGCCATAGCGGTAATGCTCTTCTACCAGATAGGGGAGCTGTTTCAGAGTTACGCCGTGGGCAAGAGCCGCCGCAGCATCACGGAGCTGATGGATATAAGGCCGGACTATGCCAACGTGGAGAGGGATGGGACGCTCGTGAAGGTCGATCCTGATGATATCGAGGTGGGATCGATCATCGTCGTGCAGCCAGGGGAGAAGGTCCCTATCGATGGCATTGTCGTCTCCGGCAGCTCCTCGCTCAATACAAGCGCGCTCACAGGCGAGAGCCTTCCGCGCTCTGTGGAGGAAGGGGACGAGGTCATCTCTGGCTCAATCAACATGACGAGCGTCCTCAGGATAAGGACGGAGAAGGAGTTCGGGGAATCCACGGTCTCCAAGATCCTTGATCTCGTGGAGAACGCGAGCTCCCGTAAGTCCAAGTCCGAGGATTTCATATCGAAGTTCGCCAGGGTATATACCCCCGCTGTCTGCATAGGCGCGCTCCTCCTTGCGCTCCTTCCGCCGCTTCTCAGCATCGCGCTTGGCAATGATCCCGGATGGGAGAGCTGGGTATACAGGGCCCTTACGTTCCTCGTCATCTCCTGCCCATGCGCCCTTGTCATTTCGATACCTCTATCGTTCTTCGCCGGAATCGGAGGCGCGAGCAGGGAAGGGATTCTCGTGAAGGGCTCTAACTACCTTGAGACGCTCTCGAAGACTAGGATAGTCGTCTTCGACAAGACGGGGACCCTCACCAAGGGAAGCTTCGAGGTCGAGGGCATACATCACAGCACGATGGAGAACGAGATGCTTGTGGAGTATGCCGCGCTTGCTGAAAGCTCCTCCTCCCATCCTATATCCAGAAGCCTGCAGAAGGCGTATGGAAAGGAGATAGACAGAAGCCGTGTCTCAGGCGTCGAGGAGATAAGCGGCAATGGCGTCATCGCCAAGGTTGACGGGCGGAGCGTCGCGTGCGGCAATGACAAGCTCATGCGCCATATCGGCGTCGAGCCCATCCCGTGCCACAGCGCAGGAACGATCATACATGTCGCTATAGATGGCTCCTATGCCGGCCATATCGTCATCAGCGATATCGTGAAGGATGATGCCGCGGATGCCATCAGGGCCCTCAGGAAGGCTGGTGTCGAGAGGATCGTGATGCTCACCGGAGACAGGGAGAAGGTCGCCAGGAGCGTGGCGTCCTCGCTTGGGATCGATGAGGTGTATAGCGAGCTTCTTCCTTCTGGCAAGGTCGATAAGGTCGAGTCCCTCCTTCGCGATAAGAGCGGAAGCGCGAGGCTCGCGTTCGTCGGCGATGGCATCAATGACGCTCCGGTCCTCTCCCGATCGGATATAGGGATCGCGATGGGCGCGCTTGGCTCCGATGCCGCGATAGAGGCCGCCGATGTCGTGCTGATGGATGATGATCCGATGAAGATCGCCACCGCGATAAGGATCTCGCGCAAATGCCTGAGGATCGTGTACCAGAACATCGTCTTCGCTATAGGCATAAAGGCGCTGTGCCTCCTTCTCGGGGCTTTGGGCCTTGCCGATATGTGGCTTGCTATATTCGCCGATGTCGGGGTCATGGTCATAGCCGTACTCAATGCTATCAGGGCGCTTAGGATATGAAGACGGGAAGAAATCTTTCTGCTATATTCTGAAGCATGGGCATAAAGGACCTTGTGAAGGATCTCAGGGATAGGGTGGATGGCCTCAGGAAGAGAGGACGGACGGAGGTGCGGTCCATTGAGGATGGCACCAAGACCGTGAAGCTCTCGGAAGAGGCCTCCGATCTGCTTGGCACCCTTTCATCAGAGCTCGGGCCTCGCCCGGCAGCCTCCCTCGAATCTCGAAGGGCCGCTCGCCGCATCGCCAGCGAGATGGAGAAGCACTCGGATGACGTGACCCTTACCTCTGGCCGCATATATCCTTATATCGGGAAGGGGATGATGCTCTTTCTCTATGTGTTCACCCTCTTTTCCCTCATATTCGCCTTTGCCGGTCTTCCATATATCTCATTGCTCGCGGCGGCGCTTTATCTCTACGCTCTCTATGGGGAGATCGCGAAGGACGGCGGATGGCTCCGCGCGTTCATGCGCACGGGAGAGGCTGCGAATGTCCACGCTGTCATCGGGAGCGAGGAAGAGGCTGAGAGGACGATCATATTCTCGGCCCATCACGATTCAGCTCCGATAAGGAAGGAGCGGGAAGGTAAGTTCTGGCGTCTCGCGTCATGGCGCTACCTCCAGCCTGCATCCTTCGCGCTTGCCGTGGCCGCGTCCGCATTCGCGGTTGTGTCGGAGCTGATCAGGGGAGTGTTCTGGGGCTTCAATCTGCCTTCTCTCTCCATCGCGCTGCTGCTCCTGCTCTCCCTTGCCTCGTCCATAGTCTCATTCATCGCCTTCGATATGAAGGAAGGGGAGTATTCCATAGGGGCCGGGGATAATCTATCCGGCGTCTCTGTGGTTATCACGCTGCTTTCCCATTTCGCAAAGGAGAAGAAGGAGGGCAGAGGGATGAAGAAGACACGGCTTATCTTCGTCTCCTTCGATGGGGAGGAGTGCGGAAGGGCTGGAAGCAGGCTGTGGTACCGTGATAACGCCTATCTTCTCCATAGGGCGGAGAATCTCAATTTCGATGGCCTTTACGATGAGGATGATCTTGTGTTCCTGACCATGGACGGCAATGGCTTCGTGCCGCTCTCCTCGTCCTTCGCATCGCGCTGCTCCGCACTTGCGGCCTCCATGGGCTATAAGGCCGGGATCGGGCGCATAGGGCTTTTGGGGGGAGAGACAGACGCAGCCTCCGCGGCCCTCGCCTCTGTCGAGGCCACGACGCTTTCAGGGATGCCTCCAGGAAAGGAGAGCCCCGCGCATACGGAGGAGGATACTCCGGACAAGGTATCGGAGGAGACGTTATCCCGCGCTATCGCGATAGGCATAAGGGTGGCGGAAGAGGAGAAGGAAGGAGAGAGGAAAGAGGATTCCCCATTTTCCGGCGACAGGAAATACAAGCTCTCTAGATATTGAGGATAAGGCGGATCCTTCCCTGTCCTATATCATCAGTGCCGCTTCTCAGTCGATCCGCGTTCTTTTCCGGGACGAGGCCGCTGATCGTTATCTCCATCGCGAAATCCTCGCTGTCGATGGACGCTTCTGTCTCCTCGATAAGGCGCTTTATCAGGGTGTATGAGGGATAGGGCAGCGTCATTGAGAATGACACCCGGCTTATGAGCTCCTCGGTCCTCACCTTCTTCAGCACTTCCTTCGTGCTGTCCCCGTAAGCCTTCACAAGCCCGCCTGTGCCGAGAAGGGTTCCCCCGAAATAGCGTACGATGCAGACTGTTATGTTCGTTATGCCTGAGCCTTTGACGACCTCGAGCGCGGGGCGCCCCGCCGTGTTCTTGGGCTCCCTGTCATCGGATGAGGAGTACATCGTGCCGCTGCTGCCTATCACGGAGGCGTGGACGACATGGTTAGCCGTAGGATGCTCAGTCCTGACGCTATCAACGGCGGCTTTCACCTTATCCATCGAATCGGTAGGGATAGCAATGGCTATGAACCTGGATCTTTTTACCTCTATCTCAGCCTCAGCTCTTTCCAGCAGTGTAAGCATCGCCTCTCCAGTTGTGTGAGAAGATATTGTCTGAGCTTTCCTCCGCGGTGATCGCCGCGGCAAGGGCCCTCAGCTCTTCCCTCTTATTCTCAGGAAGCTTCACGATCCTGTCGAGTATATCAAGGTCCTCTTTCCGGGAATATCCGGAGATTACCCCGAAAGGCTTTTCCCCATATACCCACGAGAGGGCTATGGCCGCGTCGTTGCCGATAGCCTCAAGAAGAGAAGGAAGGATAGGGGAGCGCAGGGCGGAAAGGGAAGAGCGGGAATCATCAGGTGCATTCTCTCTTGTGTATCTCCCGGAGAGGATCCCCATCCCAAGCGGCGCGTACGCGAGCGTGTTCAGCCCTAGCGCCTTCTCCTCTTCCCAGTCCCGCGTCCATATAAGGGATAGCGGACGCTCGTGGAAAGAGACGGGGAAATCGGAGGAGATGCGGCGAAGAAGCGTAAGGGGGAAGTTGCTCACGCCTATTGCCCCGGCCTTCCCTTCCTCCTTGAGCTTCTCAAGCGTCCGGAGTGTGGGAAAGAGCGTCTCGTCATCGCTTGGCCAGTGCAGAAGGAGAATGTCCACATGATCGCGGCCAAGACGGCGGAGCGTCGCCTCCGCCTTCCTCCTTGCCGTTGGCACGGGCATCACCTTGGATATGACGCGCCAGTCATCCTTCCCTGTTTCCCTCATAGCTGCGGATAAAAGGCTTTCGGCATCGCCGTAGCTGTATGCGGCATCGAAGTACCTGATTCCCCTGCGGTATCCTTCCTTGATGATATCCTTGCCTTCCCTCGAGGAAAGCGTCCTGTGGAAAGGGGTCCTGGACAGGTTCCAGAGCCCCATTATGCTCTCACTCTTCCTGTCCGTACTCGTTTTCGATCTCCTCGCTCTCGACAACCTTGCTGTCGATCATGGCAAGGTCGGAGAATATGAAGTAGCCGTCCACCTTCTTTCCCTCAAGAGCCAGGGGAAGCCAGAGCCTGTCATCCTCCCACATCCTGGAGTAATCAAGGGTGGCTATATCGGTCCAGAAGGGCTTTGTCTCCTCGCACTCGTCTATCATCGTTCCCGAGTACTCGGAAGTGAAGAACACGTAGCCGAGCATCCTCAGCCCATCCTTGAACTGGAAGCGGAGCACGGCCCTTTCCTCCAGAGATCCTACATCAAGGCCGGTCTCCTCCTTCGTCTCCCTTATCGCAGCCTCGGTCTTTGTCTCCTCGATCTCGATATGGCCGCCGGGAGCGTTGATATAGCCGCTGCCAAGCCCGGTCTTCTTCTCTATCATGAGGATCCTGTCGCCATCCGTGACATATGTAAGCACGCAGGTCTCCGTGGGCTCCCATCTGTCCCAGTCGATATCTTCGACCTTCTCCGCGTCCTTGAAGGATCTCTCAAGCTTCTCCTGAGGAGTCATCCTCTTCTCTTCCTCCGCCTTCTTCTCCTCCGGATACTTCTCGTAATAGCAGTCACGGCATAGGTTGTCATCGCCTCCGATGATGCCATTGAAGTCCATGCGCTTGCCGCATTTCCTGCAATGTATCCTGAATGGCCAGAATGTGCGGCGGAAGATGACGATGACGGCGATGCCGAGGGCGAGGGCCGCCCACTCAGTCCAGCCAGGAAGGGAGAATGTGGAGCACATTATCACGAGGACATAGATGATGAGGAAGTCCACGGCTATCAGAAGCGAGGCCTTCCTCTTCCCGTCAGAGTGCGGGATCTTCCTCTGCGATATATTGAGAAGGATAACGAAGAGCATTATCCAGGAGAAGAATTCATTGAATAGGCTTTCAAGCATTTCCTTTCTGTCCTTTTCTTTGTCTGATGCTCTCAAAATACCATGAGAAGGGATAATGTTCAAAGAGCGCTTATTATCCTCGATTTGTTTGACGAGAATCTTCATTTCAGGGTTGATTTTCACGTAATTCCTTGTATTGTATATACAAATTTGTTTGATGGTTGTTTGGCGTTTGTTTGATTATTGTTTGACAGATATGGAAAATCGGGTTAAGATCAGGATATGCAGGAAGGTTTTGATTATCTGTCGCTGGTGAATTTGCTCAGAAGCTATGGCCAGGAAGAGGACTGGTTTGAGTTCAAGCTCAACAAGGATATGCCGGATATGCTTGGGAAATACGTTTCAGCTCTCAGCAATAGCGCGGCTATCTCGCAGCATCCTTATGGTTACATGATATGGGGTATCGATGATTCAACGCATGAGATAAAGGGGACATCCTTTCATCCAGGGAGGGAGAAGAAAGGCAACATGGATCTTCTTGCCTGGCTTGTCGTCAATACCTCTCCTTGGATCAATATTGATTTCATCGAACTGGAAGCAGGGGATGGAAAGCATATCGCGATCATGGAGGTGCCTGCCGCTGTGGCCGAGCCGGTGCGTTTCCTTGGCGATGAATACATAAGGGTCGGTTCGCATGTCCAGCCTTTGTCGAGATACCCTGATTATGAAAGGATCCTCTGGAGGCGCTTTGACAGGCTTCCTGCGGAGATGCACATCGTGCAGGAAGGGGTAAGCCTGAGTGCCCTGCCGCAGCTTCTGATCCTGGAGCAGTATTTCGTTCTGCAGGGACTTCCCGTACCGGGCTCGGTGGAGAAGCAGGCCGAGAAGTTCCTTGATGAAGGCTTTGTCAGGAAGCAGGATGATGGCGCGTTTGGGATAACTGCATTAGGAGCGTTGCTGTTCGCGAGGGATCTCAGGCAGTTTCCTTCCCTTGCATCAAAAGCGCTTCGGATCATTTCCTATACCGGAACGGGAAGGGTGAATGCCAGCAGTGATATCACCGTGACAGAAGGCTATGCCATATCCTTTGAGAGGACCTGCTCTCTTGTCTATGAGATGCTCAAGCGCTCCGAGACGATTGATGGAGGATTGAGGAAGGAGAATTTCCTCTTTCCCCAGGCTTCGGTCCGAGAGCTCTTGGGAAATATCATCATACATCAGGATCTGTCCATCGCGGGATCCGGGCCGATGGTTGAGATCTTCAGCAATCGCATTGAGGGATCTAATCCAGGCTCGCTTCTTGTCCCTGTCGACAGGATCATAGATGCTCCTCCAAGGGCTAGGAATGAAGCTCTTGCGGCTTTCCTGAGAAGGCTTCATGTCTGCGAGGAGCGAGGCAGCGGCTTTGATAGGATGGAGGAGGGCCTGGAGAACGTGCAGCAGCCATCTCCTCTAGTCGAGACAGGAGTGGATTATACGAGGATCAAGCTCTTCTGGTATCCGTCATTCAAGGAATGGACAAAGGCTGACAGGCTCCGTACCTGCTACTTCGCTGTCTGCCTTAAGTACATAGAATCGATTCCTGTTTCCAACGCCGTGCTTCGTCTGAGGTTCGGCATAAGCCAGGCGAACAGCGCCGTCATATCCCGTGTCATCGGGGATGCGATAGACGCGGGTCTTATAAGGATGCAGGATGATTCGGTAGGGGCGAAAGCAAGGCGATATGAGCCATATTGGGCCTGAATTTGTTTGACGAGAATCTTCATTTCAGGGCTGATTTTCACGTAATTCCTTGTATTGTATATACAAATTTGTTTGATGCTTGTTTGACGGTTGTTTGATAAGGTCTTTTGGTTTGCCTGTATTCCTCTTCTGTAGGATAATCATCGTATGAAAGCCGTGCTCCTTGGTACCGGGTGGAGAGCCCGGTTCTTCATGCGTATATCCCACATCCTGCCATCCGTGCTGGATATCGTATCGATCTACACGCGTGCAGAAGAGCGGGCGGAAGAGCTCCGGAAGGAAGGATACCCAGCCTTCTCCGATCTTGATGCGGCGCTGTCATCGGCCCATGAAGCTGTCATAGTCGCTTCAGGCAAGGCCGGCTTCCTTGATACCCTCTGCTATCTTCATGACCGTGGCGAAAGGATAATCGCGGAGACGACATTCCTCTCCCTTGAGGAGGAAGAGCTTGCCGCGGTCGAGGGCTATGGAGGGCTTGTGATGGAGCAGTACAGCTTCACGCCGCTCTTTGCCTCCACCCTTTCTTCCCTTCCTCTTCTTGGAGGTGTGGATCAGCTTTATCTTTCCGGGCTGCACAACCATCACGCAGCGGCCATCGCGAGGAAGGTGCTTTCGCTCGGGAGCTCGTTGCCGGAGGAGATCTACACGATGGATTTCCCCTCAAGGATAGTGAAGACAGGATCACGGAAGGGAATGGAGGTGTCAGGGGAGATGGAGGCGTATACGAGGAAGGTGAGGATGATGCGCTTCGGCTCCTCCCTCTTCATCAATGACTTCTCCTCAAATCAGTACCATTCGTATCTCTATGGAAAGAGCTTCGGGATAAGAGGGGAGAAAGGAGTCCTCACGGAAAGAGGACTGAGCGCGGTTGATGAATGTGGCTATCCCGTGTTCCTCCCGTTTGTCTTCCATCGCGATAGCTCCACGGGCAATGGCTCCCTGACGCTTTCCCATGTCACGCTTGGGGAGAGGACGGTATTCGTCAATCCATACTATCCCCTGGAGATGAATGATGATGAGATAGCGATGGCTCGGATGATTGAGCTTTATGATATGGGTGAGGATGTCTATCCATTCCGGGAAGGGGTGGCGGACGCGAGGCTCGGGAGGCTATTGTAGATTCCTCTCTTTTGTCTTAGATTCATCGAGGAGGCAAATATGGATATTGCGAAGTACATAGACCACACGGTGCTTGCGGCAGATGCAAGGAAGGAAAAGATCGAGGCTCTCTGCAAGGAAGCTTATCAGAATGGGTTCGCGAGCGTATGCGTCAATTCCTGCTGGGTGAGCCTGGCGGCGAAGCTTCTTGAAGGCACGGAAGTGAAGGTCTGCACGGTCGTGGGCTTCCCGCTAGGGGCCATGGACAGCGTATCCAAGGCCGATGAGGCGCGTAATGCCGTTCGCAATGGCGCTGATGAGATCGATATGGTCATAAACATCGGCTTCCTGAAGTCCGGCATGTACGATGAGGCTTTAGAGGACATAAGGGAAGTCAGGAAGGCCACAGAGGGGAAGACGCTCAAGGTCATCATCGAGACATGCCTCCTTACCGATGAGGAGAAGAGGAAGGCCTGCGAGCTTTCGGAAGAGGCCGGGGCTGACTTCGTGAAGACAAGTACAGGATTCTCGACAGGCGGCGCGACGGTTGAGGATGTTGCCCTGATGAAGAGCGTTGTCGGCGATAGGCTCCGCGTGAAGGCCTCCGGTGGCATCAGGGATTATAAGACAGCAAAGGCCATGATAGAGGCGGGAGCCTCGAGGATCGGGGCAAGCGCTGGCGTGAGGATCGTGGAAGAGCAGAATGCAGACAATTGAGAAGCATAGCCCCGGCGCGGATTTCCTCAAGTCCCTCGGATTCCCGACGCTGGATGTCCATGACACGTTCACTCATTTCGATTTCACGACGCCGGGGCGCCGCGTTCTTCTTATAGGCCCTATGGGCTCAGGCAAGACCGAGTTCGCGGCCCGCGTGTGGCGTGATGCGGCCGTTGCAAGGAAGAAAAGCGACAAGATCCGGGCCCTGACAAGCACAGGGGAGGTGGACCGCAGGAAGATATTCTTCATCCGCTCGGACATAGACGGGGCAAGGTTCACGGAGTATCCGGAGGACGCGTTGGCTTACCGCTCTGGGTATATCAGATGCGGCAGCAATATCGCGCGCATACATGATTCATTCGGCTTCGAGGAGGTCCTGAGGGATAATCCTGATGTCGGGACATATATCATTGACGAGGCTTCGTTCTTCGATGAGCGCCTTGCCTATGTCGCGAGGAACTATTCGATAGAGAAGGGATGCATGTTCGTCTTCCCGACGCTTATCCTCAACTTCCGCAGGGAGTTCTTCAACTCCACAGCCCGCCTCATGCTGGATATCGCGACGGACGTGATTCCCCTCACCGCGTACTGCGAGCACCCGGACTGCATGGCGCCGGCCTTCTATACCTACCGCTACTACAGCGTGGGCGATAAGGAGTGCCCGGCCCTGTATTTCGATCCCCTTATCGCGGTCGGGGGAGACAGGATCAAGGACAGCGACCTTGAGCCGAACTATGCCGCGCGCTGCGACAGCCATCACTTCCTGCCGGGCAAGGAATATACGTTCTTCACTCTCAAGCCGCTTGGGGAGGAGGCCAGCCGAGGCAGCACGGAGAACCTCATCAGGGAGCTCGAGGCCCTTCATGAGGATCCGAAGCGCTCGAAACTATACGAGAACCTCATCCATAGGTATGGCGATGATCCGGAAGGGGAGAAGTATATGGATGCCATCCTTCCAAGCCATATCGCGGAGAAGGCCATCTCCTACCTCTTCTGCGAGCAGAACCTGATAGGCGAGAGCCTTCTTGTGCGGATATCAACATCGCTTGGCCTTGATACCGAGTACCTCGAGAAGGTGCTTTACGAGAACAGGCACCCTGTCTCATTCTCCCAGCAGTACCTGCTGTAGGCGGAAAAGTACAAAAACCAATCGTTAAAGACGGATACGGCGGCCTTAGAATCTTGCTAAGGTCTCCGCTGTCTCCTTTGTGGTGCGTGGATCATGGTTCTCAAGGAGCCATGGCACATCGATCGAGCGGGCGTGCAGCTCCCCTGCGAAGGCTTTCCATCGGAAGATTCCGGTGAGGGCCGGGATATCACCGACCTTGAGGCCCGTTTCCGGGTCAAGGAAGTAGTCCTTGCAGTGGATCGCGACGAGCTTGTCTCCGTAGATGTCCAGGATCTCCCTGACGAATCTGCTTTCCGCTTCCTCAGATGGAACCTGAAGGGGCACGCCATCCTTCTCCGGTATGCCGGTGTAGGGGATGAGGTTGACTGGGTCGAATATGACCTTCAGCCTATCGGTCCTGAATGAGTCGATGATATTCCTCATCCTCTCAGGGCTTGATGCCGAATGGTTCCTGCTGACAGCCTCGATCGCTACGTAGGCGTTGTCCTTCTCCGCCTCCTCGAGCATCTGGGAAAGGCTTTCCTTCAGGATCTCGAGATTCGCGGGATCGGATGTGCGTATGGAGTAGCCGCCTGAAGGGTTTGCCGTCCCTGTCTCTGTCCCGATGTACGGACAGCCGAACGCTGAAGCGAGGGAAAGGGATTTCCTGAAGCGCTCTATCTCCTTCTTCCTCTCCTCCTTGTCAGGATGGATGGGGTTTATGTAGCAGCCGACGATGGCAACGGAGACGCCATGGGCCTTCAAGCCGGAGGTGATTGAGGAGATATACTCCTCATCCCATTCCTGCCATGGGCGGCTTGATGGCATGACCTTATTCAGCGCGAGCTGGATAAGTCCCGGGTTCCTGGTCTCCGCGACACGTTTTCCAAGGGCGTCCGCGGTGTCGAATGAGCCGAAGTCATGGGCTCTGAATCCTATTCTCAGCATAGTTGAAGGATATGCCAAGGATAGTGAGAAGTCAAAAAGATCGGAGGTGCTTTATGCCAGATTCTGCAGCTTTGGGAATCCTCCCTGGCGGTGATATATCAGAAAGGCTCATGAGAGCTCTGAGGGAAGAGAAGGAGGTCGTGCTCAAGGAGGGCGTCTATGAATCCTCTCCTCTGGATATCCCCTCAAACTCCCGCCTTATCCTCGAGAAGGGGGCGGTTCTTAGGTTCATCCCTGATTTCAATATCTATCCTCCTGTCTTCACCCGCTGGGAAGGCGTGAGGTGCTGGTGCATGCATCCTTGCATATTCATAAACGGAAGCGAGCATGTCGTGATCGAGGGAGAGGGAACGATCGATGGCTCGGGAAGCCCTTGGTGGGAGGAATGCCTCAAGAAGAAGGAGAAGCATAAGGAGCCGGAGACTGAGCTTGAGCTTATGTACGCGTCCCTCAATCCTGATTATAAAAGCCAGCCAGGAGGCGGTGGCGGAAGGGAATTCCAGTTCATGAGGCCCCCTCTCATCCAGATAAAGGATAGCCGGGATGTAGTTATATCAGGGATAACGGTGCGGAACTCCCCGTTCTGGACCATCCATCCTCTCTTCTCCGAGGACGTGGTGCTGAAGGGGCTTACCATCATCAATCCATATGAGGCGCCCAATACCGACGGCATAGACATAGAGTCCTGTTCCCGTGTTTCCGTCATAGATACCGATGTCTTCGTAGGCGATGACGGCATCGCGATCAAGTCAGGCTCGGGTGAGGATGGCATCAGGGATAATATTCCGGCAAAGGATATAACAATCAGGGGATGCACGGTGAAGGCCGCCCATGGAGGAGCCGTGATAGGCTCCGAGACTGCTGCCGAGATATCTGACGTAACGGTTGAGGACTGCGTGTTCGATGGCACGGACAGAGGCATCAGGATAAAGACGAGGAGAAGCAGGGGAGGCCTGATCCATGATCTTGTGTTCAGGAATATCACGATGAAGGACAATCTCTGCCCGTTCGTAATCAACATGTACTATAAGTGCGGTACAGATGATGACTCTCTCTTCAGCCTGAACAAGCTTCCTGTGGATAAGTCCACGCCAGTCATCCACTCGATAGCAATCGAAGGCTGCCATGGCACTGGTTCGAAAGCTTCTGCGGGAATGGCTGTGGGGCTTCCTGAGATGCCTATCAGGAACGTGTCGATACGTAACTCCTCTTTCGCTGTCGATAGGGAAACAACAGCGGATGTGAACACCAGCGATATGTACCGTGGCCTTCCAACGCCCCCATCCCGTGGCTTCAGGCTCCGGAATATCGAGGTGAAGCTTGAGAATGTCAGCATAGATTGCGAGGGAGAGAAGATCATAGAGGAAGATGGGACGGTACTGATCTGAGGTTCTCTTTGGATAAGAAAAGATAGCTACTGTAAAGAAATAGTATCTATAATGTCTTGGTTGGAATATAGCCCTTTCCTTTGCATGGCATTGCAGGGAAAGGGCTTTCCTTATCATGAAAAACTTCTCCTTTTTCGATGATTTAATCATTAAAAAAAATAAATTGACAATTTAACCAACCGGTTTGATACTTAGCAAAAAAGGAGGAAAAGATGAGGACAAGGTCTTTCTCATTTCGTTTTATCGTAATGCTGCTATGCCTGATGGCTGCGATGTTCTCCCTTACAGCTGGAGGTAGTAAGGATGCATCAGCCCCAGAGGCTAATATGGAAGTCGGAGAGGACGGAATTGCGTGGAAGCAGTTTGCGGGTTCGACACTCAGGCTTGGAATGAACAAGCATGAGTACACAGAAGCAGTAAAGCATGTCATTGCTGAGTTTGAAGAGAAAACCGGTATTGATGTTGTCATAGAGGAATATGCGCAGGATGAGTTCATGACGAAGCGTCTTGTCGATCTTTCCTCTGGCGCTGGCACATACGACATCGTGATGATGGACAGTGTCTGCACGCAGGCTGCACAGGCTGGCTGGATCGAGAATCTCGACGAGTGGTATGAGCGCACGGATCTCTATAATGCAGAAGAATATAATCCAAGCGATATAGCTCCATCCTGGAAGCTTTCCTTCACAGTCAATGATCACCTGTATGCTATTCCGGTTTCTGGCGAGAAGCAGATCCTTTACTACCGCGCTGATCTCTTTGATGAGTATGGAATCAAGGTTCCAGAGACTTTCGACGAAGTCTATGAGGCTGCTAAGTTCTTCAAGGAAATCATGCCGGCAGGAATCCTGGTACGCGGACAGAAGATCCATACCGTATCCAACTGCACAGGCGTTATCTGGTCATATGGCGGAAAGATAGCTGACTCCCTTGATTACAACTATGCTGTATTTAACTCTCCTGAGGGCGTCGCTGGTGCTGATATGTTCACGACCCTCGCTCGTGAGTTCGGTCCTACGGGTATCGAGAACTACACATGGTATGAGTGCGTAGCGGACTTCCAGCAGGGCAAGGCTGCAATGTTCCTCGACATGTCTGTCTTCATGCCTCAGATGGAAGATCCAGAAGCTTCTGCCGTAGCCGGCAAGGTTGGATATGCTCCAATGCCAGCAGGTCCTGCAGGCTCTAAGCCGACAGGTGGCGCATGGGCTATCTCGATGAGCTCCGCATCCCGCAACAAGGAAGCCGCATGGATGCTCATGGCATGGCTCACAGGTCCTGAGACCAGTGCAAAGATGGCTGCGTACAATGCAGTTGCATCCCGTGTCTCTGTCCTTTCAAGCGATGCTGTAAAGGAGAACTTCCCTGCTGATTGGCTCGCAGCTCTCCAGGCAGCTCTTGCAGTAGAGGTTGAGGAGACGACATTCCCGACCATCTCCCGCAACGAGGAGTATCTCGACACCATCGGAACAGCATTCAACTCGCTTATCCAGCAGAAGCAGGATGTGCAGGCTGTGCTTGATGATGCGGCTGCGAAGGTCACGGCTCTCTTTGAGCTTGAGAAGAAGTAAGCCGTTAGTGGATTGCATTGCGCCTGTAAAAGGGCGCAATGCATTTAAATAAGCCCAATCAGAGGATTCTAAATGAAGAAAAACAAGAAAGCTGATGCAGTAGGACTGAGGGATAGGCAGATCGCCAGATTCCGCTGGACTATGCTTGGCCCAGGGATCTTCGTCCTGTTCCTGATCAACATACTGCCAATCGCTGATACTATCTATACGAGTCTTTTCGATTATTATCTGCCGATGCCTCAGGACCAGAGGTTCGTTGGTATCGGGAACTATCTCTCGCTCTTTACCGAACCGAGATTCCTGCAGTCATTAGGCCGGACGCTGGTCTTCATGCTGATGGTCGTCACGACTGAGACTATCCTTGGATTCGGAATCGCCCTCATGCTTACGTCCAATGCCTTTGGCACAAAGCTTTTCAGAGGCATACTGATACTGCCTATAATGCTGACTCCGATCGCCGCAGCGTTCATGTGGAGGATAATGTACTCCCCGACGCTTGGTGTCCTCAATTACTTCCTTGAGGTACTTGGCATCGAGCCTCAGAAATGGATATATGGAGCCGAGCAGGCTCTGCCGTCGATAGCCGTTGTCGTAACCTGGTGTAAGACACCGTTCATGGTTATGGTCTTCTATACAGGTCTCCTGTCTGTAAGCGACGAGATAATCGAAGCCGCTACGATAGATGGAGCGAGCGCGCTTGATATCCTGTGGAGGATAAAGCTGCCGCTCATCAAGCCTGTGTTCTTCGTTGCGATACTCTTCCAGACAATTGATACCGCGAAGGAATTCGACTATACGCAGATCCTTACCCGTGGCGGTCCAGGCTCTGCATCGGAGACGCTTTCGATATTCACCTATCTGAACAGCTTCGGATTCCTGAAGATGGGATATGGATCGGCCTCTGCGATAATACTGAGCGTTTTCATATTCGTCATCGCATCCCTGATCATAAAAGCAGGAGGTATCGACTTTGACAAGTAATCTGACAATGAGGCAGAGGAAGCTGCTGAAGAAGGTGATAATGACACTCATCATCGCATGCTTCACTCTCATATATATGTTCCCGATGGTCTGGACGCTCATGTTCTCGTTCAAGAACAAGGTCGATTCGCTTGCATATCCTCCGAAGTTCTTCTCGACGCCTACGCTGCAGAACTATATCGAGGTATGGACGAACAGCGAGTTCCTGACATACACGGCGAACTCCCTGCTGATTGCTGTATCGGCCTGCATGATAGGAATGGTCCTTGCGGTTCCAGCCGCATACATACTTTCAAGAAGCGCATATAAGCCGAAAGGATCGAAGTACATACTCTTCGGGGTGCTCTCGACGCGTATCGTGCCGCAGATCACATTCACGATCCCGTTCTTCATCTTCTTCCGCAAGCTGCACCTGATAGACACGCATATCTCGATAGTAATCATGCATCTGACTATCATCCTCGGCTTCGGCATATGGATGATGAGATCGTATTTCCTTGATATCCCATATGATCTGGAGCAGTCTGCCTTGATTGATGGCTGCACATATTTCCAGGCATTCTCTAAGATCGTGTTCCCGCTGGCAGGCCCAGGAATCGCCACGACCGCTATATTCTCGTTCAACTATAGCTGGAATGAGTTCCTGTACGCTCTTATCCTTACGGGTTCCAGGACCAAGACTCTCCCGCTTGGAGTCTATAACTGGGTCAGCTATGAATCCATAGATTATGGTGGGCTGACTGCCACCGCGATTCTTGCGCTTATTCCTATCGTCATATTCTACTGCTTCGTCCAGAAGGGCCTTGTAAGAGGAATGACCATGGGTGCTGTGAAAGGCTGATTTAAAGGAGGATAGAAAGAATGAAGAATGATCTCGGATTGCTGATCAAGCTTGATAGGCAGGATAATGTCGAGAATCTGCTGAAGAGGGTGGTGGACCTTGGGTTCCATTCATGCCAGATATCGACATATGTCCCGTCGCTTTATACGGAAGAGACCGCTGATCTCATCAGGAAGTACTGCGAGAAATATGGCATAACCGTCTCTCTTTGGTGGGCTGGCTGGCCGGGAACCCCACATTGGGATTTCGTCCATGGGCCGGATACCATCGGGCTCGTGCCTCTTGCCTTCCGTGATGAGCGCTGCCAGATAATGAAGGATGCCGCGGACTTTGCGAAGAGGCTGGGTGTTGATCGCATAGCGACGCATCTTGGCTTCATCCCCGAGAATATGAATGATCCGCTCTACAAGTCGCTGATTCCTGCACTTCAGGATGTTGCGGATCATCTAGCTAAGAATGGGCAGTACTTCTGCTTCGAGACAGGACAGGAGACGCCTGTCACCCTGATGAGGACCATACAGGATATCGGAAGGGATAATGTCGGAATCAACCTGGATCCTGCGAATCTCGTTATGTACGGAAAAGGCAATGCCGTTGATTCTCTTAAGCTTCTCGGCAAGTATCTTCTCGGCGTGCACATCAAGGATGGAAAGTATCCTACCGATGGCCGTGAGCTTGGCATCGAGGTTCCTATCGGAGAGGGTGATGTCGATATGCCTAGGCTTCTCAAGGCTATTGAGGATACGGGATTTGATGGGCCTCTCACGATTGAGATCGAGCTTGATAGGCGCATAGGCGAAAGTACTCCGGAAGAAGCTATACACGCTGCGGTAGAGTATCTGAGGAAATATATAGAATAGGGTACTAAATTGTCAGAAAGAAGACTTGCTTGCTACCTAGTGGGTGGAGGCTATATGAGTGCCACCCATATGGATTGTTATATCCAGAACCCATCCGTTGAAGTGCTAGGAGTCATTGATCCGAACGAAAGCAAGGGCAGGGCTCTTGCAGAGAAGCATGGTGTCGGCTGGTTCCGTGATATCGATAGCGCCTTCGCTTACCGTGCGGCGGATTTCTGTGATATCTGCCTTCCTAGCTTCCTGCATAAGGAGGCGGCGATCGCAGCGATGGAGCATGGCGCCGATGTGATATGCGAGAAGCCTTTCTCGAGGCTTGTAGAGGATTCTGAGGAGATGATCGCCGCCGCATCACGGCTAGGCAGAAGACTCACGGTCGCGCATGTGTGCCGCTTCATGCCTCAGTACTACAAGGCGAAGGAGATACTGGATGAGGGAGGCCTAGGAAAACCTCTGTACATGTCCATCACGAGAGAGAGCGCCACTCCGATGTGGAGCGTCGGGAACTGGCTCTTCGATATGGATAAGAGCGGAGGTACCATCCTTGATCTTTCGATACATGATATCGACATAGCGATGTGGCTCTTTGGCAAGCCGGAATCGGCAAAGGCGATGCTTATCGAGAAGAAGGATATGCCAGGCCTCGGGATATCTGTCTCGACACTTGGCTTTCCTGGTGGCGCTGCGGCTGAGATAACGGCCAATCATCTTCTTCCGAGCAGCCACTCCTTCGATACATCCTTCCATATCACCCTTACCGGTGGATATATAGAGTATTGCTCCGCTTCTTCTGAAAAGCTGTCAGTCTGGAAAGGAGATGCTGAGACGGTCTTGGACCTTTCTGGGGAGGAGGGATTCAAGGATGCCTATAAGCATGAGCTTGATTCATTCGTGGAAGCTGAGCTTGCGGGGACGCCTTTCAGGATCTCTGCGGAGGAGGCTATGGATGCGGTTAAGGTAGGATGCCGTCTTATAGAGACCGTATCGAAAACCATCGTGTGAATGATCATCGGCAAGGCATCAGGCTGCAGTATAGGCTGCAGCCTTTCTTATAGGATCAGATTATGATCAAAGAGCTCATTGATGCATAACCTTGCTGCACCCACGGCTCCGCTGGATGAAGGCATTGATGAGAATCTTATATTCTGCTCATAACCTGCCCATGGGGCAGAGATTCGTTCCGCCTTTGCCCTTATGTAATATAGATAGTTAGGCCCAAGCTGCATCATCTGTCCTGATACTACGATTTCCGCAGGATCAAGTATCATGGTCAGCGTACCGGCAAGCTCTCCCAGGGCTTCTCCCGCGTCCTTTATTATCCCGAGGGCTCCTTTATCACCGTTATCTGCCGCCTTCTTTATCGCGGACAGGGATATCGAGCCTTCCTCTGAGAATATCTTCCAGAGCTCTGTTCCGGGATTTGCCTTTGCGTATTCAGTTGCCTTCTGCCGCACGGCAGGGGCGGAAGCTGTTGCCTCTATGCATCCGATCTTGCCGCATTTGCAGAGCGCGGTCGATCCGCTTATCTGTATATGCCCGACATTGTTGCCTCCGCCATTTTCCCCGCGATATATCTCCCCATCGATGACAAGGCCCGCTCCGATTCCTGTGCCGGCCTTGAGGCAGAGCAGTATATGATGGTTCCTGTCCGGTCTCTGTATGAACTCAGCCAGGGCCATGGTGTTGACTTCATTATCTATGAATGCCGGGCAATTGTATTTCTCCGCAAAGAACTTCTTCAGATCAAGAAGATGCCAGCCTGGCATGAACGCCGGATGATTTGCATAACCTTCCTGGTATTTCACGGGAGAAGGTATTCCCATTCCTATGCCTCTCAGCTCTTCCATCCGGACATTGTTCTGGGCCATGAGCGATGATATGTGCCTTGATATCATATTGAGGATTGCATCCGGGCCGCGGCTGAGATCGATCGGCTCCTTTATTATCGCAAGCTCCTCTCCTGTTATCCGGAAAAGGCCTACCCAGCATGTCGTGCCTCCGATGCCTATGCCGATCACTGCCCCGATATCAGGACTGAGCCGATATTCCTTGTTCTTGGCCTTGCAGGAATCAGAGGTTATCAGGCCTGCCTCTGAAAGGCTCTCACAGGCTATGGAGATCATCCCCTTTGAGTAGCCAGAGACTTCAGACATCATCGTCTGCGATACGGATCCATATGTATTTATTATCTTGAGTATTGTGTTTACCGCTGTATCGTTGGTGCTGGATGCAGGCATCAGAATACCTCCCCTGTAGCTTTGTCTAGGCGTGCATTTATGCCTTGCTCAAAGGTTTGCTGAACAATCGCCGAACATCTCGTATTCATGTATAAATTCTAACACGGTAACCATATACAGGCAATCTTTTCTATCTTAAAGGCTTTCTATGCTAGGTATCTTTGTATAGTGGCAGGAAGCTGTTGATTTACTCATTATTCGAAATTTGCTTGCAGATGCAAGTGAATATCGAATAGAATATGATCATGGGACCTGTATTCGATAGGAAGGAAGCTATATCGCTGCTGGATGCTTATAGAGGGAACGGAATCATCAAGGCCATAACCGGAATACGTAGATGCGGCAAGTCCTTTCTTCTCTTTGAGCTGTACAAGAAGCATCTGATTGAAGATGGGGTTCCTTCCTCCTCTTTCGTGGAGATCCATCTGGATCGGAAGAGCGAGGAGAGCCTTCGTGATAGCTTTGCCTTCATCTCCTTCGTCAATGAGAGGCTGCAGGCGATTGATGGGCTGGCCTATATCTTCATCGATGAGGTCCAGTTTCTTGAGGATTTCGTAGCCGTCCTCAATGATATCAACAGGCCAGGCCGCGTGGATATCTTCGTTACCGGCAGCAATTCCCATCTTCTCTCCTCGAATATAGCGACCGAGTTCCGTGGCCGTGTCAGCGAGGTACGTCTTTATCCGCTCTCCTATAAGGAGATAAGGGAGCAGATGGAGTATTCAGTGAATGATTACCTTGTCTATGGCGGCATGCCGACCGCGGTTCTTGCTGGCTCTGAGAACGCAAGGGTGAAAACGCTTGAGGCTCTTGTCCGCAATGTCTATATCGCGGACATACAGGAGCGGCATAAGGTAAAGGATGAGGCGGTGCTAGGCAGCGTGCTGGACGTCCTTTGCTCCTCCATAGGATCGATCACCAATCCCGCAAGGATAGAGAACACGCTCAGAAGCAAGGGGCGCAAGATCGCGGATGATACCGTTTCCGCCTACATCGGTTATTTCAAGGAATCCTTCCTTGCAGAGGAAGCCAAACGGTATGATATCAAGGGACGTGATTACCTTGATAGCAACCCCAAGTACTACATAGAGGATAATGGACTCAGGAATGCCAGGCTTTGTATGCGGCAGATAGAGATGACCCATCTTATGGAGAATGCGATCTATCTGGAATTGCTGAAGAGGGGATTCCTTGTTGATACCGGGATGATTGCCATAAGCGGAACAGTAGATGGCAAGCGCGCGTCCTTGCAGACCGAGGTGGACTTTGTCGCCAGGAAAGGATCCCTTACGGTATACATACAGTCTGCATACATGATTCCTGATAAGGCTAAGGAAGAGCAGGAAAAGAGGCCGTTGCTGAAGATCGCGGACGCGTTTCCTCGTGTGATAATCACCCGCGATACCGCTAAGAATCATTATGATGAGGATGGCGTACTCTGGATCTCGCTGGAGTCGTTCCTCTTGTCTGAAGATCCTTTCAGAGAGGAAATATAAAAGGCCCTGCTTTTTCCGCAGGGCCCATGTGCAAGACTGATGCTTACTTTACAAGGTGGATTGCGAATCCGCCGATCTCCTCGTTGAGATAGCAGACCTTCATCCTGCCCTTCGCATCGTATGCGACGGTGTCTTCCTTGACTGTGAAGCCCTTGTTCTTGAGGAAGTATACTGTCCTCTCGAGATCGTAGCACCTGAATGCGAGGTGGCCGTTCTTTCCGAGGTAGTTCTTCTTCATGACCTCGATCTCCTTGTTCATGAAGATGGAGCTGTTGCCGTTCTTGATCTCGAGGCCGAGCTTCGCGAACTCGTCAGCGACGTTCGCAGCCGCATCCGCGTCCGGGAGGTTGATGCCGACATGCGCAAGCTCAAGTCCCTGGAGCTTGACTGTCGCTTCCTTGCAGAGCCTTGTGATCTCTTCCCAGTTCTCGTTGGCGATGAGATCAGCCTTGACCATCCATGATCCGCCGATAGCAAGAACGTTTGATGCCTTCGCGTAGTCAGGGAGGTTGTTAGGATTGATGCCGCCCGTGGTCATGAACCTGACCTGGGAGAATGGGCCAGAGAGGTCCTTGAGCATAGCGACACCGCCAGAAGCCTCTGCTGGGAAGAACTTGAGGACATCAAGTCCCATTGAAAGTCCCATCTCGATCTCGGAAGGTGTGCATACGCCAGGAACTACCGGGATGTTATGGGAGATACACCACTCGACTGTCTCCCTGTTGAATCCAGCAGAGACGATGAACTTAGCACCAGCTGCCACAGCCTTCTCCGCAAGCTTCGGGTTGATTACAGTACCAGCTCCGACAACCATATCAGGGAATGCTGCAGACACCTTCCTGATTGCTTCCTCAGCTGCTGCTGTCCTGAATGTGATCTCAGCAGAGTTGATGCCTCCATCGATCATTGCCTTTGCAAGTGGCACCGCCTTTTCCGCATCATCGATCTTCACGACTGGCACGATTCCGGAATCGTGGAAGAACGTATAGAGTTCGTCTTTTGTCATGACAAGTTCTCTCCTTGTGTAATCTGGAAGTTATCTTATCATAGAGCAAGGAAAAATGAAACCGGATTTGGATTCACCTTGACCTGTAGACGCGCGGAATCTACAATGGATACGTTACTAACAAATCGGAGGATTGTATGTCCAAATACGTTACGTTCGGTGAAATAATGCTTCGTCTCAGAAGCCAGGAGCTTTATCGTCTTTTCCAGACACCTTCCCTTGAGGCCACATTCGGCGGTGGAGAGGCTAATGTCGCGGTTTCCCTTTCCATCTTCGGCGAGGATGCTGTCTTCGTATCAGCACTGCCAGACAACGCTGTAGGCGAGGCTGCTGAGAGAGAGCTCATGAAGTATGGTGTCGACACTTCAGCCATCAAGAAGGTGAAGGGCGGCAGGCTCGGCATCTATTTCCTTGAGACTGGCGCGAACCAGAGGCCTTCCCTCGTTGTATATGACCGTGCTAACTCCGCTATCGCAGAGGCTGTTCCTTCTGATTTCGATTTCGATGCGATCATGAAGGGTGCTGCATGGTTCCATACCACAGGCATCACACCGGCTATCAGCCAGGGTGCCGCAGACTGTGCTCTCGCTGCCATGAAGGCTGCGAAGAAGGCAGGCGCTACAGTTTCCATCGACCTCAACTACAGGAAGAAGCTCTGGAACTACGGCAAGAAGGCCCCAGAGGTGATGAGGGAGCTCACAAAGTACGCTGATGTCGTCATCGCCAACGAGGAAGACATCCAGAAGTGCCTTGGCATCGAGGCTGACAGCGATGTTACATCCGGCAAGCTCGATACGAAGGTCTATGAGGAGCTCGCAGCGAAGGTCAAGGAGCAGTTCCCTAACGTTTCCGTTGTCGCGATCACTCTCCGCGAGTCCAAGAGCGCAGACCACAACGGCTGGTCAGCTGCCCTTTCCGGAAAGACAGGCTTCTATCTTTCCAGGCACTATGAGATCACGGATATCGTTGACCGCGTAGGCGGCGGTGACAGCTTCGCAGCTGGCATCATCTATGCTCTCTCACACTTCGAGGATGAGCAGTATGCGATCAACTTCGCAGTCGCATCTTCCTGCCTCAAGCACTCCATCAGCGGAGACTTCAACCTCACACGTCTTTCTGAGGTCAAGGCTCTCGCAGAGGGTGACGGCTCAGGACGCGTACAGCGCTAAGAGATCATCTGACGCTTATAAGGGGGCAGCGATGCCCCCATTGTCGTTTCTGTATGAAAGTCTTTCTTCTTGGTGATTCCACATGCGCCGCGAAGGTCCCCTCTGCAAGGCCCGAGACAGGGTGGGGCGAGTGCTTCCAGAAATATCTGAAAGATGGCTGGATCACGGACAATCGCGCCATAAACGGCCTATCCACAAAGGATATGATAGCAAGAGGCCTGTTTCAGGCTGTCGTTGATGATGCCTCGGCTGGGGATATAGCTCTTATCCAATTCGGTCACAATGATAGCAAGATTGCGGACCCGACGCGCTATTCAGCGCCATGGCGGGAATACATCGCCAATCTTGTATATATGGCTGAGAAGCTCAAGGCGGAAGGCGTTTCCGCTGTCTTCCTTACATCCATAGCCAGAAGACGTTTCAAGGAAGGCCTTATCGTTGATACCCATGGGGATTACCCTGTCGCCATGAAGGCCGCGGCCAATCAGGCGGGATGCCCATGCGTCGATCTTACGACTTTGACCATGATAGGGCTGCAGGAAGCAGGGGAAGAGGGCTCGAAGAGGTATTTCATGAACTTCGGACCAGGGCTATATCCTAACTATCCTGACGGGAATGTTGATGATACCCATCTCAGGCCGGAAGGGGCCGAGTGGATCGCGTCCTTGGCCTATAGGGAGCTGAAGAGGCTGGAAATCCTCACAGATGTCTTAATCTGATTCCTCCTTCTTGCTGTAATATATCGAAATATATGGGAAAATACCGAAGGGTATCCCTGATTTCTTTGCACAGATACCGATAGTTGTGTACTATTGTGGAAATAATCATTTGGAGGAAAGCATGAATACATCCTCAGCTCAGATGCTGATCTCGATGGTGCTTTACATGTGCATCGTCATTGGCATCGGTGTATATTTCGCAAAGAGGGCTAACCAGAATAGCGATAACTACTATCTGGGCGGGCGCTCCCTCGGCCCATGGGTAGCTGCATTCAGCGCGGAGGCTTCGGATATGTCCGGCTGGCTTCTGATGGGACTTCCTGGCCTTGCATACTGGTGCGGGCTCGCTGATGCGTTCTGGACAGCGATAGGACTTGCTATCGGTACGTATATCAACTGGCTGCTGGTGGCCAAGAGGCTTCGCCGCTACTCACATGTGGCGGGCAATTCGATCACGATCCCCGAGTTCTTCAGCAACAGGTTCCATGAGGGGAAGAAGGTCATCCTCACTATCTCATCACTCTTCATCCTCATCTTCTTCTGCGTGTACGCGGCAAGCTGCTTCGTTACCTGCGGAAAGCTCTTTTCCTCCATCTTCGGTGCCCCTTATATCCCGATGATGCTCTGCGGAGTTGCATTCGTCGTTATCTACACATTCCTCGGCGGCTTCCTCGCTGAGAGCACCAGCGACTTCATGCAGGCCGTGATCATGGTGTTCGCGCTCATCGTGGTGCTTGTATCCGGCACGGTCGCGGCAGGCGGACTGGGACAGGTGATGGAGAACATAAAGAACATCCCGGGCTTCCTAGAGTTCTTCAACATCGCATCCCCTGCGGTCAATGAGGCTGGCGAGCAGATCATCGCGAATGGCGCCCCTGTCTTCAATGATGCGCTTCCGTATCCTCTTCTCAACGTGGCGTCGATGCTTGCCTGGGGCCTTGGCTACTTCGGAATGCCTCAGGTCCTTCTGAGGTTCATGGCTATCAGAAGAGCCGATGAGCTCACGAAGAGCCGCCGTGTCGCGACTGTCTGGGTCCTTATCTCCCTCTTGGCCGCGGTCATGATCGGCCTTGTCGGAAGGGCTTATGCTCCTACGGCCTTCATCACGAAGTCATCTGCCGAGAATATCTTCTCATATCTTGCTAGCATGCTCATGCATCCGCTCTTCGCAGGTCTTATCATGGCGGGAATCCTCGCAGCTACCATCAGCTCCTCCGACTCCTACCTCCTGATTGCCGCGTCGGCCTTCTCGAAGAACCTCTTCCAGGGAGTCTTCCATACAAAGGCCAACGATAAGCAGGTCATGGTCGTGTCTAGGGTGACGCTCATAGTCATAGCGATGCTCGGCGCTCTTATCGCGCTCGATGAGGACAGCATAATCTTCACGATTGTCAGCTTCGCATGGGCAGGTTTCGGCGCGACGTTCGGACCTCTTATGCTCTTCTCCCTCTTCTGGAAGAGGACAACGAAGCAGGGGGCGGTGGCTGGAATGCTCGCGGGCGGCATCATGGTGTTCGTCTGGAACTTTCTCATCAAGCCAATGGGGGGCATCTTCGGCATCTACGAGCTTCTCCCTGCGTTTGTTATATCAAGCATATTCATCGTTGTCGTATCGCTTCTGACCCCGGAGCCAGAGGCCGCGGTCCTCAAGGAATTCGAGGACGCGAAGACATTCGAATGCTGATACTCAGAGGGCGCGGCTATGCGCCCTCTTCTTTTCTGCATTTATGAACGAGAGATGTCTTTGGCCCGGAAATGATGTTGAGATGATCGCGTACCATGACAGGCGGTGGTGCCGCCCTGTACATGATGACAAGGAGCTCTTTGCGCTTCTTGTTCTTGAAAGCTTTTCTGTCGGGCTGTCGTGGAAGCTCATACTTAGCAAGGAGGCTCTTCTCAGGAAGCTCTGTGACAATCTGGATCCGGAGCTATGCATGCATTACGGGAAGGAGAAGGCGGACGCCCTGATGGCAGAACCCGGAATGATACACCACAGAGGAAAGATAGAGAGCATCGGCCATAACGCCCGCGCGTTCATGGCAACCGCAGAGGAGCATGTCTCATTCGATAGCTATATCTGGTCATTCACCGAAGGCCATACGATTGATCACCGCATTGTAGTTCCATCGGATATCCCATCATCTGATGCGCTTTCAGAGGCTATCAGCAAGGACCTGAAGCGAAGGGGCTTTCGCTATCTTGGTCCTGTAATCACCTACTCATATATGCAGAGCATCGGTCTTGTGAACGACCATCTGATCACCTGCCCATTCCATCAATAATCTTCAAAAAACCTCAAAAGGGGGCAGTATACATACCTATACGGGGGGGGGGTAAAATTCTCATAGACTGAACCAAATGGAGGTTTCATTATGAAGAAGATCTTGATTTCGCTTCTTGCAATCGCGATGCTTTTCGCATTCACCGCGTGCAACAACGAGAACGGAGAACCAGCTGCACAGATCACAAACGCTAAGGAGCTTGCTGACTTTGCAGCTCAGACAGGTGATTTCGAAGGAAAGACCAATGCAAAGCTTTCCGGAACGATTACGCTTGAGGATACCGTATCCTTTACAGAGTCTGGTCTTACTCTTGGTGCCGAGGATGGCGCGAAGATTGTTGCAGGAGAGACAGAAGGTACAGAATCCAAGCCTGTGACTCTACTCTCGGTTAATGCCGATAAAATCACATTCAATGATGTCGTAATCGAGGCAACAGGAACACAGTGCACATATGCTGTTGCTGTAAATGCTAATGATTTTGCTTATAACAGAGGATCTATCACTGGAGAATACAAAAAGACATATTCTTCTGTGAACATGGGCATTGCAGTTGCTGCTGGCACGACAGGAACTACAGTAAATGGTACGACACTCAAGGCTTGCTGGAGCCCTGTTTATTCTTCAAGCGCTGATGTTGAACTCACAAACCTTGTCTATGAGTCTGGTATTGAGTTTGAGTTTGCAGATGCAGAGAAGACAGTTGTGAAAGGATGCACACAGCTCACAGAAGGCAAGACATATGATGCAAGCTTCAATGTGATGACAACCTATGGTACAACAGAAGAAGTTGCAAAGGCTGTACTTGATGCGTTCCTCAAGAATAATGAAGGATTGAAGGCAAGGCTTGATGGAAATGCATATCCTGCAGATGAAGCCTGATCAAGCGCTCAGCAAAGGACTTATCCTCCTTTGAGCGAATATGACTTCACCCATGCCTGTCCGTTGGTCGGGCATGGGTTCTTTGTACAGATTGGTATGATTCATCGTAAAGGTATAAGCGAATAAATCCTATTCACCCAACTGTGCTGAATTATAGTTAGGTCAGGTATTAAGCTGAACAGGCATGTCCCCGCAGACATTAAGCCGAGAATGGAAAAGTGATAAAAAACAGGCAAAATCCTTTGAAAAAGTGATTATTTTCGTTCGAAATTTGTTGGAAAAGTGCAGGGTGCATATTATAATTGCTTTGGGAGCAAGGATATGCTTAAGCGTAAGATTGAGACGGCTATTGAGGAGTATTTCCGGGGCGATAATGATAAGATCCTAGTCATAGATGGAGCCAGACAGGTAGGGAAAAGCTTCATAATCCGGGAAACCGCGAAGCGGTATTTTAAGAATTACGTTGAGATAAACATGGTAGAGGATTCTGAAGGTGATAAGCTCTTTAAGGATACATCATCGCTAAGTTCCTTCTATCTTTCATTGGGTGCGGTTGCGGGCGAGAAACTCGGTGCTTATGATGATACATTGGTATTCCTTGATGAAATCCAGGTTTATCCCCAATTGCTTACTTTGCTTAAGTTCCTGAAATCAGATAAGCGCTACAGGTACATTGTCTCTGGCTCGCAGCTGGGTATTACGCTTTCATTGACTACATCCATTCCGATGGGAGCGGTGGACATCATGGAGATGTATCCATTGGATTTTGAGGAATTCCTCTGGGCGAATGGCATTAAAGAGGATTTCATAACTTCCCTAAGACAATGCCTGTTTCATGATATGAATATCCCTGAGGGCGTTCACAATACCGTCATGAGGCTTTTCAGGCAGTATCTTCTTATAGGTGGGCTGCCTGAGCCGGTATCTGAGTATATCCAAAGCGAGAATATAGTCCGCGTAAGGAAGCTGCATGATGAGATCCGAAGATTCTATGAGATTGATGCCTCCAAATATGATAAGGAGCATAAGCTTCGTATTGCTGATATCTACCGGCATCTTCCTTCCTTTATGGAACAGAAGAAGAAAAGGATTGTCTTCAAGGATCTCGGAGGACGTCGGGCTTCAGATTTCCTGGAAGAGTTCGATTATCTTGTAGCAAGCGGCATCGCTCTTGAGGTCGATGCCGTATCAAACCCCGTATATCCGTTATCAATGTCGGAAGTTAAGAATCTGCTTAAGCTTTACATGAATGATACAGGGCTTTTGTCATCAATACTCTTTGGCCGCAATATAAAGGCGGTGATGTCTGATGAATGCAGCGTAAACCTGGGATCGCTATATGAAACCGCGGTCGCGATGGAGCTGAAAGCGCATGGTTATCATCTGTATTACTATGACAACAAAGCCAAAGGGGAGGTGGACTTCCTTATAAATGATGAGGAATCACTAAGCATTATCCCTTTGGAAATCAAGAGCGGACGGGATTATAAGATCCATAGCGCGATCTCATCGTTTGTTTCCAACGCGGACTATAATACCAAGACAGCGTATGTCCTATCGAATTCGAGTAGCATAGAGACAAAAGGCGGTATAACCTATCTTCCTATATACGCGGTGATGTTCTTCAGCAGATGATCTGGATCAGCCTTCGTATCCCAGAAGTGAGGAGAGCTCTTTCGTCACTCCTGTCACCTGAGATATGAACTCCTCTCTCTTCTCCTCGTCGAAGCGGAAGAGGGGCCAGGAGGCTGAGATCGCCGCGACGGCCTTGCCTGTGTAATCCCTGACAGGGGCGGCGATGCACTTTATGTTCATCTCGTGCTCCTCGTCATCCATTGCCCAGCCTCTTTCCCTGATGGCCTTGAGCTCTGAACGCATCGCTTCCTCTGTCCTTATTGACTTTGGCGTGAAAGGCTTGAGCTGGTGGGTTGAGAGGTATTTTGCAAGATCCTCCTCGGCCATTTCCGAGAGGAAGATCTTGCCGATTCCCGTGCAGTAAAGAGGTATCGCCTTGCCGACCTGTGAGTACATGCGGAGCGTATATATGGACTCTTCCTTCAGCACGTATACCGCGAGGTCATCCTGGAGTATGCCCATGTGGACAGTCTCTCCAAGCTCGTTCGCGAGCTTCTTCGCGTAAGGCTTGGCCATTGTCACGAGATCCATGTGCGAAAGGGACCTCGAGCCGATGGAGAACATCCTGAGCGTGAGATGATATAGGTCCCCGCTGTCGCGGAAGATGTAGCCCAGGGAGATAAGAGAAGAAAGGAAGCGGAGGAGGGTAGCCTTAGGCAGCCCCGTTTCTTTTGCCAGCGTCTCCAGATTGAGCCCCTCCGCCTTTGAAAGGGCCTCAAGTATCGATATCGTACGCTGGACCGCGCTTACCTGCTTCTCGTCTTCCTTTTCCTTCATCTCTCCCCCTGACGGGCTTCATGATATGGGTGTCCCATACGGAACACCCTTGCTTTTGCTGTGGGCTATCAGCCCTCGAAATACTTCTGCGCGTTGTTGAAGGAGATGTTCCTCACGATCTCGCCCAGGTACTCTGTATCTGCCGGAACCTCACCGTTCTCAGCCCATCCTCCGATCACGTTGCAGAGTATCCTTCTGAAATACTCGTGCCTTGAGTAGGAGAGGAAGGAGCGGCTGTCCGTGAGCATGCCGATGAATGCCGGAAGCGAGCCGAGGTTTGCGAGGACCTTGATCTGCTCCTCCATTCCATCCCTGTGATCGCAGAACCACCATGCGGATCCAAGCTGGATCTTTCCCTTGATCCCGTCGCCCTGATAGCATCCCATCAGCGTTCCGAGAGAGTAGTAGTCCTTCGGGTTGAGCGAGTAGAAGATCGTCTTTGGCACGGACTCCTCCGCGCTGAGCGCCTTGAAGAACTCCGAAACTCCATAAGCGAGGCACTCGTCATAGGAAGCGTCATAGCCAGTGTCCGGGCCAAGCTTGTTGTACATCGTGAGGTTGTTGTCGCGGATAGCTGCGAAGTGGAGCTGCATAGCGACATTGCTCTTCTTGTACGCGCGGGCAAGGGAGCGAAGGATGAATGTCCTCCATGCGTCAGCTTCCTCTGCTGTCACCGCTGCTCCTCCCATCCTCTTCTCGAAGACCGCGTTGACGGCGGCGTCGGTCCAGAATGTGTGCGGGCATGTCATGAGGGCATGGTCGGAAGCGCGGCAGCCGAGCTCAACGAAGAACGCGAGCCTGTTCTCAAGCGCCTTGACCACGTCATCAGCGCTCTTGATCTCGATGCCTGCGGCCTTGCCGAGCTTCGCGATGTACTCAGCGAAGTCAGGCTTCTCGATGTTGAGTGTCTTGTCCGGCCGGTATGACGGGATGACCTTCGCCGGGCACTTTCCCTCTTCCCTGATGATCTTGTGGTACTTCAGGTCATCAGCCGGGTCATCCGTGGTGCCGACAGCATAGACCTTGAACTTCTTCATGATGCCGAAGACAGAGAGCTCAGGATTGCTCTTGAACTGCTCGTTCGCCTCGTCATAGATCTTCTTCGCGTTCTTCCTGCAGAGCACATCGTAGATGCCGAAATACCTCTGGAGCTCGAGATGCGTCCAGTGATAGAGAGGATTGCCGATGAGGTTCTCCATGGTCTCAGCCCATGCGAGGAACTTGTCGTATGGATCCGCGTCGCCCGTGATGAGCTTCTCGTCGAAGCCGCATGTGCGCATCTGGCGCCACTTGTAGTGGTCTCCGCCGAGCCAGGCGTCCGTGATCGTCGTGAATCTCTTGTCCGTAGCGATCTGCTCCGGGATAAGATGGCAGTGATAGTCGAAGATCGGCATATCAGCAGCATGATCGTGGTAAAGCGTCCTTGCGGTTCCTGTCTCAAGCAGGAAGTCCTTGTCCATAAATTCTTTCATAGCACTACACCATCCTTGAATATGGAAATTTCGGAGTATCCGTTGATTTCATTCTTCGTATGCTTCTCGCCATTGGCAATGGCGATGATGAGCTTTATAAGCTCGTTCGTGACCTTCTCCTGATCCTCGGTGAGCATAGGGGAGGCGTCGAAGTCGATCCAGTCCGCCTTATGCTCGGCAAGGGCATGGTTGGTCGCGATCTTCACTGTCGGTACAGGCGCCCCGAGCGGAGTTCCCCTTCCTGTCGTGAAGAGGATCATATGCGCGCCGGCTGTGGAGAGATCCGTTGTCGATACGATATCATTGCCCGGTCCGGAAAGGAGCGTGAGCCCTGGCTTCGATACCCTCTCGCCATACTTGAGCACCGATGTGACGGGAGCCCTTCCTCCCTTCTGCACGCATCCGAGGCTCTTGTCCTCGAGCGTCGAGATGCCGCCGGCCTTGTTGCCTGGGGATGGGTTCTCGTACACGACCTGTCCATGGGCCGTGAAGTAGTCCTTGAAGTCCTGGACCATCTCCACAGTCTCCTCATAGACCTTCTCGTCCACTGCTCTGTTCATGAGCATCTGCTCCGCGCCGAACATCTCCGGGACCTCGGTGAGGATGCCTGTGCCGCCCATTGCCGTGAGATCATTGCAGAAGCGTCCGACAAGCGGATTCGCGGTGATGCCTGATAGTCCATCCGATCCGCCGCACTTGAAGCCCACGACGAGCTTTGACATCGGCTGAGGCTCCCTCTTGTCTTCCTTCATTGCCTCGGCGAGCTCTTCCATGAGCTTCTTCGCGTCCGCGATCTCATCCTCTGATTCCTGGGTGACGAGGAACTTGACCCTTGTCTCGTCCACAGGTCCGAGAAGCTCCTTGAAGGAATCCATAGTGTTGTTCTCGCAGCCAAGCCCGAGGACGAGGACTCCTCCCGCGTTCGGATGGTGCACGAGCCCCGCGAGGATCTTCCTCGTGTTCTCATGGTCCCCTCCGAGCTGTGAGCAGCCGAATGGGTGGGTCCAGGCATGGACTCCATCCTCCAGCCCGAGCGCCTCGTTGCCCCATGCCTCGAGCTTCATGGCGATGCGGTTGACGCATCCGACGGTCGGGACGATCCAGAGGGAATTGCGGATGCCGACGCGACCGTCCTTCCTTACATAGACGTTCACGGCGGGGACGTGGCCCTTCCATCTGAGCTTGTCAGCCTCGGCTTCCCTCATGAACTCCTCTGCCGTGGCCTTGTCGTAGGTATATGCCGCGCTTTCGGAAAGGAGCGTGGAGATATTGAACGCGTGGACATGCTGTCCCTTCGTTATGTCCTCCTTCGCCGCTCCGATAGGGTAGCCGTACTTGATGACCTTCTCACCCTTCTTTATATCGCAGAGAGCGATCTTATGGCCCTGCGGGATATCCGAGAAGGCCGTGAACGTATCCCCTGATACAGTGACTATCTCCCCCTTCATGATGGAGGAGATCGCAACCGCTACGTTGTCTCTATCTGTTATTCTGATCAGCTTGCGGTCCATATTGCCTCAAAGACTCTCGATGGCCTTGGTCATGCCATTTGTCCAGATGTTCTCAAGATGCTTTGCCACTACAGCCTCAAGGCCGGCGACAGCAGTGAGGTCCTCACCCCACCAGGAAGTCTCGGAAAGGACTGCCTTGGCAATCTTCTCAGCCTTCTCCTTGTTGTCCTTGTAGCTTGCCTTGTAGAGGGAAGCGAACTTCTCGAGGACCTCCGGGCTGTCGTTGATGAGGTACTTCTCGCCGTTCCTGTTTCCGACAAGCGCTGTTCCCTCGTACTCTGTCCCTTCATAGAAGGAGATGAGGGCCGCGAGCGAGAACGGAAGCACCACAGGGAGCTTTCCTTCCTTCTTCACATAGCCAAGAAGCGATGGCAGGTCCCTGGTCTTGAACTTGGAGACGCTGTTGAGGGAGATGGAGAGAAGGAGGTGGACGATGTACGGATTCGCGAATCTCTCAAGCACGTCACCGGCGTACTCCTCAAGCTGCTTCTTGTCCCCGTCCATCGAAGGGATGATCTCCTCGAAGAGGCCCCTCTTCATCATCGGGAACACGAGCGGGCTCTTTATGCACTCCTCAACGGTGTTGAGGCCGGTCTGGTACGCCGCGAGAACGGACATCGTGTGGGCGCCGTTGAGGATGCGGACCTTCCTCGTGCGGTAGAAGGACATGTCGTCCGTCCAGATCACATTCACGCCGGCCTTTGCTGTCGGAAGCTCGTCCTCGTGCGTCTTGCCGTGGCACTCGATGACCCAGAGAAGGAAGATCTCCGCGCTGTCGAGGAGGTTGTCCTTATAGCCGAGGCGCTCGCAGATAGCGTCTGCCTCCGCCCTTGGATAACCCGGGACGATCCTATCCACGAGGCTGTTGCAGAAGTCGCATGCCGTATCAAGCCATGTGATGAAGCCTTTCTCGAGCCCCCACTCGCCGGCATACCTCTTGATGATGGCCTTGAGGTTGTCGCCGTTCTTGTCTATCAGCTCACAGGGGATGACGATGATGCCCTTGTCAGCGCTGCCGTTGAAATGCTGGTATCTCTTATAGAGGAACGCGCAGACCTTTCCTGGGTAGGAGACCTGCGGCTTGTTCTCAAGCTTGTCTCCCTCGTGGTATGCGATTCCCGCCTCGGTTGTGTTGGAGATGATGAATCTGAGATCCGGGTTCTCCGCCTGGGCGATGAACTTATCGTACTCGGAGTATGGATTGATGCAGCCCTCAACGCTTGTGATCTTCCTGAACTCCTCAACCGGCTTGCCGTTCCTCACGCCGCGAAGCACTGTCGTGTAGAGGCCGTCCTGGTCATTGATCATCTCGCCCATGCCCTTGGCAAGAGGCTGTACCATCATGACGCTGCCATTGAAGTCACTCTTCTCGTTGAGAAGATCGATGATCCAATCCACGAATGCCCTGAGGAAGTTTCCCTCTCCGAACTGGAGCACTTTCACAGGTCTCTGTGGCTTGCTGACTGTTTCCTTGATGCTTTTCATCCTATTCTCCTTATTACCTAGCGTATTACCGTAAGGCTCATTCCGCCTTGGCTGATATAATAGCCCTAACAGCTTGCATAGTGAAGAAGCCTGAGCCTACCCAGGCGCAAAAACGGAACACGGTTTCATTCTAAACCATTCTCTGTACCTGTCAAATGAAAAACACTGCATGCCGCATCCTGATGGAGTAGAATGGATGGTATCGGAGGTGATGATGGCAAGACGCATAGGCTTCCTACTCGCGAATGTCTACCAAGGGGCTAGCCTTGCCATGTGGAGATCCATCGCCTCGGAGGCAAAGAAGGAGAAGGATAGCGCGCTTTTCGTCTTTCCCGGGGGCCGTCTGCGCTATAGCCATGGCAACGAGTTCCTCCGCAACAGCATCTATGACCTCGCCAACAGTTCCTCTCTCGATGGAGCCATAATCTGGGCATCGACGCTTTCAGGGGAGGTCGGCACGGAGGAGGCAGAGGCGTTCGCCCGGCTCAAGAGCCTGGAGATGCCCGTGGTCGCCCTCGGAATGCCGATAGATGGATGCCCCTCCGTGAACTTCGACGCTTATGGGGGAATGAAGGATGAGATCAGGCACCTGATCACCGTGCACGGGGACAGGAAGATAGCCTTCATCCGCGGTCCGGAGAACCACAGGAGCGCCGAGGACAGGCTAGAAGCTTACAGGGACGCCCTTGCCGAGGCTGGGATAGGCTTCGATTCGCGCCTTGTATCATCTCCCCATGCATGGGCCGACGGACGCTCTGCGATTGCCGAGCTTACGGAGAGGAGGGGGCTTCTGCCTGGACAGGATTTCACTGCTGTTGCCGCCGCTTCCGACATGCTCCTTCTCTCTGTCGTCAGATACTTCGAGGAGATCGGCGTTGATATCCCCGAGCGCGTCCACGCGGCGGGCTTCAATGACAACGAGGAGAATATGCTGATGGCCGTGGAGCCCACGACCGTGCGCATGCCTATCGAGCGCCTGGCGTCCTCATCTTATTCACTTCTTGCCTCGATGAAGGGCCGTGGCGATATAAAGCCCGATATCCTCCTTCCCACTGATCTCATCATCCGCCATTCCTGCGGTTGCAGGGGGCTCGAGGGAGGAGGGATCAGCGATCTGGAAGAGAGGGTGCGGAGCAGGATAGGGCGTAAGGAGGCGCTGCCGCATCTTCGCGCCCTTATATCATATCTATTGGGAGAGGGGGATGACGCGCTTCTCTTTTCCGCATGCGGCTCCTTCATCTCCGCCGGCGGCGATTCCGAGGCCCTGCTGGAGGCCGCGGCAGTGCTGTCAAAGCGCATCAGCAGCGAGCGTAAAGACAAGCTTTTCAGCCGGATAGTCTCTGAGGAGCGGCGCGTCAGGGCGCAGGAGAAGCAGCGTACGCGCGATCTCACCTTTGCCCTTGATTCGTTCAAGACAAGCCTTCTTGCCGCGAAGTCCCTTTCCTCCCTTCCCTCGATAATGCAGTCATCGTTCAAGAAGCTCGGGATAGACAAGTGCTTCCTGATGCTCTATAAGGATTTCTCCGTCACGACTTTCGCCGCGGGATTCTCCGGAAGCGCTCTCTACTTATCTCCTGTCGAGTTTCCCCGGAGGAATATAGCGCCGGACACGCTATCGCATGAGATCAAGAGCGGCACGTTCGTCATCGAGCCTCTGTTCTACGACGCCCAGGAGCTTGGCTATATAGTGATAGGCACGGAGTGGTGCGAGGGCTATGTGCTTGAGGATATCCGCACATCCCTTTCTTCCGCGCTCAAGGGCATAAGCCTTTTTGAGGAGGCCACCGAGGCCAAGGAGAAGGCGGAGAAGGGGGAGCGGGACGCCGAGACGTTCTACGCGAAGGTCTCTGAGGGCCTCATCCAGCCGCTTGAGGACCTGAAGGCCATGACGGAGAGGAAGGGAAGGCTTCCCCGAGAGCGCATGATCCGCTCGATACTGAGCGCGGAGCATATGCTTGAGCTCTCGCTTGCAGAGCGCGGGGAGCTTGGCATAACGCAGTCCCTTGTCCCCGCCTCATCGCTTCTGAGGCCGCTTTCGGCATTCTCCTCCGTTTCCGCTCCCGCAGCCCTTCCCCTTATGGATATAGACCGGGAGAGGATCGTGGAGGCCATCTCCATATTCTCCTCCATAGTCTCCAAAGGCGATGCCGCCGTAACGATAGAGGAGAGGGAGGAGGGACTTTCGTTCCTCATCTCGGGGAACGGAGGGGAGATGGATGATACTGCGCGCCAGCTTGCCGAGCGCATCGTGATACTCCACTCAGGAACAGTTGCCAGGAAGGACGGGACGATAATGGTCACCATACCTTATCCAAGGCTCTCTGAAGGGCGTGTCACGGGAAAGGGCATCGTGTTCATCGGCGCCTCCGTTCCGGATGGGCTTGCCGCAGAGCCTGTCCCGCCTTCATCCCTTGCCTCCATAAGAGCGAGGGCTATCGCCCTCCATTCCTCTGATAAGGCCGCGGCTGCAGCTCTTCTTTCGGAGAAGAGCCTCCGTTCCGTCCCCGTCCTTCTCTTCTCCGATAAGGAGGATATATCGCTGAGGGCGGCTTTGGAGGGGGCGGCGGCCGATGAGCGCACGTTCCTTCTCTTCGGCTCGGCCTCAAGGCTTCCAGAGCCTTTTTCTGAGCTCGCGCATATCGAGGAGGCTTCGGATATCGACAGCGCGCTCTCGAAAGGCCATCCATATGCGCTTATCATCATGACCGGGGTGGATGAGGCTCTGGTGCGTGATATCCGAAGGCGCGTGCGGATCTCCTCCATACCGATCCTCATAGTCGCCGACAGCTTCTCGCCCGATGAGGTGGAGAGCATCAGCGATATCCCGAACGTCATCATCGCGAACACGGCGATCCTCGAGTCGGCGGACTTCCTTTCCCGGATCGCGTCGATAGCCGGAGGAAGCTCAATACTGCCGCCTTTTACCGGTATAGTGGTGAAGAAGGCCATCGTGTACATCAACTCGCATGTCACGAGGCAGATATCCCGCTGGCGCCTTGCAAGCAGCGTGAACATAAGCGAGGACTATCTCACTAGGATATTCCGCAAGGAGCTAGGGCTCTCTCCATGGGATTACATAAACAGGTACAGGATACAGATCGCGTCCTCCCTCCTTGTCAACACATCCCGCGCCCTTTCGGATATCGCCGAGTCCTGCGGATTCCAGGACCAGGCCTATTTCTGCAGGGTGTTCAAGAAGGTGAAAGGGTTCTCTCCTGGGCAGATGAGACAACGCTGAGCGAAGTCGGAATTGTCCAATGAGTGGTTTGGATTATCCGCCAGCCTGCCCTTAGACTGGAATCACGAGGCAGACTTTATGGCAATAGGCAAAACAGGGGAAGGAAGCGCTCAGACAGCAGTCCAGAGGCCTTCCAGAAGCAAGCTCAGGAGGGAGATAGCAAGGCATCGCTCGGTGTATCTCTTGGCTCTTATCCCGCTTGTATACTACATAATCTTCAAGTACGTGCCGATCTGGAACGCCCAGATAGCATTCAAGGACTTCATGGCAGTACGCGGCGTGCTGGGCTCGGAGTGGATAGGCCTGGAGAACTTCCGTACCTTCGTCAACAGCTTCTATTTCTGGTCGCTTATCAGGAATACGGTGATGTACTCGGTCGGGAAGCTCCTGATATCGCTTCCTCTCTCGATCATCCTTGCCATATGCATATACGAGTGCACGAGGCCTGTGCTGAGGAAGGTGGTGCAGACGCTTGCATACCTCCCGCACTTCCTTTCGTGGGTCATCATGTATGGCATCCTCCTCGCGCTCCTCGCGCCGGGAGACGGCGTTGTCAACGATATCATAAAGCTCTTCGGCGGCAATGCCGTTGACTTCCTGTCCAACGTCCACACATTCCCATGGGTCGTCCTCTTCTCGGACGCCTGGAAGGAGATGGGATGGTCCGCGATTATCTTCATCGCGGCGCTGATGGGTATAGACGTGTCCCTTTTCGAGGCCGCGATGGTCGAGGGTGCCAGCAGCTGGCAGCGTGTGAGATACATAACCCTTCCCGCGATCCTCCCTGTCATCGTCACCGTCCTTATCCTCAAGCTCGGCACGATACTGGACGCTGGCTTCAACCAGATATTCATGCTCTACTCGCCTCAGGTCTACTCCGTTGGCGATATCATCGACACATGGGTATACAGGCAGGGCCTGCTGGAGTTCGAGTTCGGGCTCGCCACGGCCGTGGGGCTTTTCAAGGGAGTATTCGGCATGATACTCGTCCTCTTCGCTAACTGGCTTTCCAGGAAGCTTACCGAGAGCTCGCTCTTCTAAAGGAGGTACAGATGGCAGAAAGCAACGCAAGGCAGAAGCATCTGAAGCCTCAGATGCAGAACAAGAAAGTCAGGCTCACGGCGGCTGACCACACCTTCAATGTGATCGTGAATCTCTTCATGGTCCTGATATTCATCATCATACTCATCCCGGTATGGTCCACGATAACCCTCTCGTTCCGTCCGAACGATTACCTTGGATCGAACCTTGAGGGCATGTTCCTCCCGCCTTGGGAGTGGTCCACGGACGCGTATACCGCGCTCCTCGGCAACGATGGATTCTTAGACGCGTTCATAAATAGCTTCAAGATCCTCATCGGAGGCGTATTCTGCGCTCTTGTCCTTACCATACCGATGGCCTATGTGCTCTCGGTGCAGAGCCTTCCGGGCCGCAAGGTGATCAACCTCATAGTGATCATCCCGTATGTCTTCAACGTCGGCATGATCCCGACCTACCTTCTCGTGAGGGACGTGGGGCTGATGAACAATCTCGCCGCGGTGTTCATCCCGGGCGCGATCTCCACCTACAACTGCATAATAATGAGGCAGTTCTTCGTGGGCATACCGAACGAGCTGAAGGAATCGGCGCGCATCGACGGATGCTCGGAGCTGCAGGTCCTGTTCCGCATCATACTGCCGCTCTCGAAGGCTATCGTGATGACCATCGGGCTGTACTACGGAGTCTCGTTCTGGAATGACTTCTTCCACGCGATGCTCTACCTGAGCGACAACCAGCCCCTGCCGATACTCCTTAGGAACATACTCCTCGCTTCCGGCATGAACGAGTATGTCGAGGTCAACGCCTTCGGCAACGCTCCTGTGAGCGCAATCAAGGCGGCATCGGTATTCATGAGCGCCATACCTATGATTGTAGCGTATCCGTTCATACAGAAATACTTCACAAAGGGAACTCTTCTCGGATCGGTGAAAGGCTGATCCGGAGGATATACAAAAGGAGGAAAGACAATGAAAAGATTCAAGAGCATCCTGCTGCTGACACTTGCAGTGCTTATGGCTCTTCCTGCATTCGCGAGCGGAAGCCGCGAGTCGAAGGCTGCTGCCGGTACCCCGGATGATCCGGTTTCGATAGAGCTCTGGTTCGGTGCCGCTGTCACCGAGGCCGGAATGATCCCAGAGGACTGGGTTGGCTATGATATCGTGCGTGAGAAGCTCGGCATTGACCTCAAGCTCACCATGCTCCCATCCAATGAGTCCGACCAGGACGTCAGGATCCAGGCGGCAGGAGCTGCCAACAGCCTTCCTGACCTCTTCATGGTCCGCCGCCCTGTCCTTACGAACCTCGTGAAGCAGGGGCTGGTAGCGCAGGTTGATGGCTGCTTTGACAAGATGCCTACCCGCACGGCACAGCAGTATGACGCCAACTCCATCGCGCACACCACCATCGATGGCCATGTCTATGGCTTCGCGTCCCCAGGCGCAATCGCGAAGAACGAAGGCCTCCTGATAAGGAAGGACTGGCTGGACAAGCTCGGCCTTGAGGTTCCCACGACGATCGATGAGCTTATCGAGGTCGCGAGGGCGTTCACGTTCAACGATCCTGATGGAAATGGCAGGAACGATACATATGGCTATGGCGCGTTCGTCGAGACCGATGCGACTCTCAAGAGCTATCCAGGCTCAAGGCTCTGGCCGATCATGGGCGCATATGGCGTGGAAGGCCTCTGGTGCTTCGATAGCGAGAACGCGGGCCTGAACATCTACAAGCCGGCATTCTATGACTTCATGGTCACTCTCAAGGCGATGTGCGATGAGGGCATCATCGATCCTAACTGGCTCTCATACAAGAAGGATGACTTCAGGGCGGCATGGAAGCAGGGCAGGTTCGGCATAATGTACGAGCAGAACGCGGCATATGCGGCGACAGCCAACTACGCTCCGTTCGACGCGAACTTCCCTGATGGCGAGTGGATCATCATCGACGCGGTCACAGGTCCTGAGGGACATGCTGCGATCGGCGCGTATGACATGAACTACCGCATCTACGCGGTAAGCCAGAAGGCAGCTGACGCCGGCAAGCTCGACAAGATCTGCGAGCTTCTGGAGTGGATGAGCAGCGATGAAGGCTACTACCTCCTCGGATGGGGCCAGGAAGGCGTCAACTACGTGCTTGATGCAGACGGCATCCCAGTGGCGGGAGACCTTGGCGACAACGCGTTCACAGGACCTAAGGGACAGGTATACACGCAGCTTAGGAACATGGTCTTCTACAACGGCGATGTTGAGCTCGCTTCCCGCTATCCGACATACGTGACGGAGGTTTCCGGCAAGACGATGTCCGCTCTCACGGCGCTTCGCGAGATGCAGGCTAAGAAGTGGACAAGCGCTATCGGATCCGGCACGATGCCGACCCCGAACGCGGATGTGCAGAGATACTACGACCAGAGCCTCGCTGAGTTCCTTACCGGAGCCAAGGCGCTCACTCCAGAGAACTGGCAGGCATTCCTTGATCAGTTCAACGCCATCGGCGGAGCGGCTTGGAATGAGGAAGGCATCGCGAAGATGCAGGCGGACGGTCTTATCCGCTGAGAATGACAGACATGGGCCGCTCGTGAGGGCGGCCTTATTCAAAGGCAAGGGAGGAGAATATGCCAGGCATTCCGCTTTCGCTCAGGATGGCAAGAAGCGTTGAGAGAAGATACAGGCCAGGGATGATGAAGTGGCACTATGAGCATGGGCTGGTGCTCTTCGCATCGCTTAAGGCTGCCGATTTTCATGGTGATGACTCGATCTATCCCTGGGTATACTCGATGTATAGCCCGATGATCGATGGCGATGGCTCTATAAAGACCTATAGGAAAGGTGAGTACAACCTCGACCAGATCAACGCTGGGCGCGCGTTGTTCCCTCTTTATGACAGGAGCGGGGAGGAGCGCTTCATCAAAGCGGCCTCTCTGCTGCGCGAGCAGCTTGAGACGCAGCCAAGATGTAAGTGCGGAGTATACTGGCACAAGGAGATCTATCCCTGGCAGATATGGCTTGATGGGCTTTATATGGAAGGACCATTCAATATGGAGTGGGCGGTAAGGCATGGCGACAAGGCCGAAATGGATGATGTCGTCAGCCAGCTGAAGACAACGTACGGCACGATGAAGGATAGCTCCACGGGCCTTCTTTACCACTGCTATGATGAGTCGAGGGGCATGAAGTGGTCAGATGACAGGACTGGCCTTTCCCAGCATTTCTGGTCCCGCTCGATAGGCTGGTTCCTCATGGCCTCCATCGATGTTCTGGATTATCTTCCGCAGGACCATGCGGGACGAGAGGACATAATAAGGATAATAAAGGAGCTTTCGTCCTCTGTCCTCGCTTTCCAGGATGAGAGCGGCATGTGGTACCAGGTGACGGATGAAGGAGGAAGACAGGGAAACTACCTGGAGACATCCGGCACCTCTATGTTCTCCTATTCCTTCTTCAAGGGCACTCGCCTTGGTTACCTGGATAGGAGCTTCGTGGAGCCTGCCCGGAAGGCCTTGGAGGGCATGAAGGAGAGGTATCTATCTGAGGATGTGAGCGGAGAACTGCACCTTGGCGGCATATGCTCCGTCGCGGGGCTTGGAGGCAACCCGTATCGCGATGGCACGTTCCGCTATTATATCAGCGAGAAGGTAGTCCAGGACGATTTCAAGGGAGTCGGCCCGTTCATCCTTGCCTGTATCGAAGCTGAGCAAATCGACTTTTAGCACGCAAAAATGTATCATAATTCCTGGTGTTAGCCTTGACCAACCGCATAAAAAAAAGGGGGGGGGGTATATCCTATGTAAAGGTGGTTTTCCGCCGGAGGGAATATGAGAAAGAAAATGTTTGCTGCTTTGGGCATCATCCTGATGCTCTTTGCTTTTGTCGCTTGCCAGGGCGAGCCGACAACAATTTCGGAAGAGCAGGCTAAGGCTAATGAGCTTGCCGCCGACTACATTTCATCCATCCGCTATGCAGAGGTGCTCAATGTAGCGTTCAAAAACAATTCGGATCTGAAAGTTGAGGCCACGGATGCAACTTCCGTTACCGTCACTTTCAACAACTACACTGGTGATGCGGTTCCAGCAACCGGTGATATTAAAGGCATAAAGTCAGGCTCGCTGAAATATACATTCACAACGCCTAAGGCTCCAACAGACAAAGATTATACAATCGAGACCGTCGATTCTCTTGTATTCATCCTCAAGGATGGCTCTACAGCTGAGGACACGATTGAGTTCAAGATCAGTGGTAGCTGTGAGATCGATCTTACAACCGATAGCTCAAATAAGATAACTGGCGTTAAGGACGCTGAGTTCGGCGAGACCGAGACGGCAGAGAAAATCACAGTTGGTGATATGCCTGTAAATGGTGATGACATTGAGATCACTATTGATAACTCAACTCCAAGCACGGAGCCAAGTGAGCCGGTAGAACCAAATCTTTATTCTCTTACAGAGAACAAGAACTATAGTGACATCAAAGAAGTTCTCAAAAACTATGATGGTATAAAGGGTAAGAGTGGTGTTGTTCTTACTGTAGATGAGACAATAAAACTTGATAAGAGCTTTACGTTTGAGGATATCTCTCTTAAAGGTGGGCAGACCGAGCAGAATGCTGATGAATCTCCGATAGGCATTGATTTGAGTGATAGTACTGGTGATATCACTCTTACAATCAAGAATTCAAAGCTTCAGGATTTTGGATATGCAATCTGTTCGAATAAGGCCAACGGAAAGGGTGAGAATGGAACAGTAAACAACGGCTCTTTGACGTTGGTTATTGAGAATACTGATTTCTCGAACTGTTACAAAGGCCTTTATGCAACGGATATCAAGAATCTTACTGTTGAGGGCGGAACTTATGACGGTATGGGCAAAGCTGCTACGACAGAAAATGATGTTGTGAAGCGCTCAGGCGCAGCTTTTGATATCAATCAGATGTATGCAGGTGGTGGGAACATAACATTCACTGGCGTAACCTTCAAGAATTGTGGAGGATCTGATACCACTTCGAAGACAACATCAGGAGCTATCAAGGTGAAAGTCCGTGGCGGTGAAGACGACGCAGCTACAGATATTCCTGCTATCACGAATGCTGGTAAAATCACTAGCCTGACTGTTAAAGATTGTACTTTCGAGGGCAATAGAGCCGATGTTGTAATTGGAACCTCTGGATATCATTCGACATCTAACTTTGACTATTCTATTCAGTCTGACTGTCTTGTTGAGAATAACTCACTCAAGTTCTATACCGTTACGACAAATGCAAACTATAGTACTCTCAATATAGAGCTTGATAAGTATGAAGGTATAAGAGGAAATGGAAAGGGTGATGACTGTGTTGTTCTTACTGTTGATGAGCCAATAGAGCTTACAAAAGATTTCACTTTTGAGAATATCATTTTGAAAGGTTCTCAGGCGACTCAGCAGCCAAGCGCAGAGCCAACAGGAATTGATCTAAGTAGCAGTACTGAAGATATTACACTTACAATCAAGAATTCGAAGCTTCAGGATTTCGGATATGCAATCTGTTCGAATAAGGCTAATGGAAGTGGTGAGAATGGAACAGTAAACAAAGGCTCTTTGACGTTGGTTATTGAGAATTCTGATTTCTCCAACTGTTACAAGGGGCTTTATGCAACGGATATCAAGAATCTTACCGTTACAGGTGGAACCTATGACAAGATGGGAACTGCAGCGACAGAAGAACCTAATGACGTTGTGAAGCGCTCTGGAGCGGCCTTTGATATCAATCAGATGTATTCAGAAGGAGAAAACATAACATTCACAAATGTGACATTCTCGGATTGCGGTGGAACTGATAATACGGCGAAGACAACATCTGGAGCCATCAAGGTGAAGGTCCGTGGAGGCAATGATGATGTTGCTACAGATATTCCTAAGATCACAACTCCTGGTGCAATTAAGAGTCTGACCGTTAAGAATTGTACTTTCGAAGGTAATAGAGCTGATGTTGTTCTTGGAACCTCTGAATATAAATCAACAGGAAACTTTAAAGTGAATGATGATATTCAGACAGTAAACGATCCAGCGAATAGCATCAAAATCGAGGAAAGATACAAGGATTCGACAGCCAATCAGTAATATTCGTAAAGAGTAAAAGATCCTTCGGCCTGTTTCCAGTTTTTGGAGGCAGGTCATCTCTTTTGTGCAATTTTGATAATATCCCTTCTGGTTTCTGCCATAAAAGTCAATTCCTGTCCCGAAAAGCTTCAGATATAGAAGATTTATTGTGAAGTTTGTATAGAGAATCTTGACGAATATCGGACTCTTAGTCATTTTATTGCCGGCAAATTTAGTTTACCGGGGGTAACTATGAAAAAGACAATACTCGTTGCATTGAGCATTGTACTTATGCTCTTTGCGTTCGCATCGTGCTCAAATGATAGCGGCAAGCCAGGATTCACAGGCGATGCCAGTGATGTCGCCGAGGCATTGGATCCGGCAAAGCTTGTCGGTGATGTCCTTAAGTCCAGCGCTGAGAATGTTGATGTTGAATATAAGCTCATACAGGGTGGAGCAGCTTCATCTGCAGCAAAGGCTACGGCTGGAAGTGCAACACTGCAGGCTACCGTGACATTCGATGGCTATAAGATTCCGAATACAAGCTATGTCATCACGGATGGAACATTGGTCTATACATTTGAGGGAACAGTTTCTGCAGACGGCAAGTTCACAGCAAGCAGCACAGCTTCCGTAAAGACAGGAAGCAAGCTTATCGTTGATACAGACGAAGGAAATGCGGAGGTCGCTATCAGCGAGGTAAAGGCTTCCGTCAATGCATTCACTGCTGATGTGAGCAAGGCAGGTTCTGATGGAGTTCTTCCTGCAAATACCTCAATTACTATAAATGTGACGGTTGATGAGGATATCAAGGTGAGCGTAGGAGACAAGGATGTAACAGTTAAGCCCGAGGAGCCAGCACCAGAACCAGAGCCAAAGCAGACTATCAGCAATGAAGAAGAGCTCAGGGCTGCGGCTTCAAGCGGTAAGGGCGTGTATTACCTTACAAAGGACATAGAGCTTGATAGCCAGCTTAATATCACAGCTCCAATCACTCTTGACGGTGAAGGGAAGTGGACTATCTCAAGGGATACTAATGGAGTAGCAAGTTCTGATAAAACTGCTAATGCGATTATCCAGATAAGAACTGATAATGTCACCCTTCGGAATCTGAAAGTTGAAGGTTCTTCTGCTGTAACTGATGGGTGGGATAATGGAGAGTATGGCATCAAGATCTATGATGCGGAGAATGTCACGCTTAGGAATGTTTCCGTAACGAAGGTCAATGCAGGTATTCTTGTAAATGGTTCAAAGGCAACCCTTGAGGGGGCTGTTGGTGTGACAGGGAATATCTTTGGTGGCATTGAAGTCAGCAAGGGAACAGCTGACAATCTCTCACCATCTACTCTCACGATCAATGGAACAGTAGTGTGCACAGATGCCGAGGTTCCCGCTGTATGGATTGATGGCATTGATGCTGGAAATGTCGTTACGGGTGCTGGGGCTGATGCTATGACTTCCTTTACATCTTTGACTAAACCAGAGCAGAAATGGTTCATTACAAAGGCTCAGGAAGATTATCCAGTGAATCAGAGTGGCAAGACAGTTCTAGATGAGGCTTCAGATTTCTCCAATCTTACAGCTGGTAGCTACATCATCACAAAGGATGTGATTCTTGATAATCCTGTTAAAATCTCTGCTTCTGATATCACGATCTATGGTGCAGGGCATAAGATTACAGCTCCGGTTGATAGTGTCAGTCAGAATTCAGCTCCGATTGTCATCTCAGGCAGCAATGTAGAGATATCTGATGTTTCTTTTGAGATGTCTGGTACTTCAAGTAATAGTGTATTTGCGATTCAGATTGGTTCAGGAGACGGTGCAATGACCAGTGCCCCTAGTGGAATCAGACTTTCTGATGTTGAGATTGTGAACAATGAAAAGGCTTGTGGAATAAATATCCACACGGCAAACAAAGTAGTTCTTGAGAACATTACATCGGATGCAAGCAAGAAGGCCCCGATTAATATCTCATCTTCTTCTGTAACATTGACAGGCGATTTCTCTCTTGCAGAATCAGCTTGGAAGTATGATGTTCAGGTGAATGGCAATGATGGTTCACCGGAGCATAAGGCTTCAACTGTTGATTTCTCCAATACAGCTGGAATCAATGGTGTATGGCAGG
>CALXLT010000010.1 GCA_944389275.1 uncultured Spirochaetaceae bacterium | reverse complement strand
GTAGGTGATATCCTTGACCATGGGGATAAGCCTGTGGAGACGCTTCGCTTCCTCATGTCCCTTCCTTCATTCCGTCCGGTGCTCGGCAACCATGACGCGTGGTTCGAGAGCTTTCTGTGGAATGAGGATAAGCCTGATCCCGTGTGGATTGAGGGAAACGGTGGAGATAGGACTTCAATGGCCGTGCTTGCCCTCCCGCCGGAGGAGAGGAAGAGGATACGTAATTGGCTTGCATCTTTTCCCCTGATCCGCGTTGAGGATGATATCATCATCGTGCATGGCGGCATCCCTTACGGCTACAAGGAGAAGGATCTTCTGGAACTTTGTTCCATCCCGCGCCGCGTGCCCTTCGCGGAGAACTCTTCCGAGCTGCTCTCGAAAGGCCTTCCTTCGTTCCTTTGGGACAGGGACTATCTCTACAGCGCCATGAAGGAGAGCGGATGGAGGCGGAGAGGAAGGGAAGCCGGGCGGTATATCAAGCCGATGGACACGAGGCGCACCATATTCATAGGACATACCCAGCTCCGCCCCGAGTGCGTTCCGTTCATCTCAAAGCGCTTCCATCTTTCAGCCATCGATACAGGCACAGGCTCCGGCCTTGGGCCCCTTACCGTAATGGACATGGATAGCGGCGAATACTGGCAGGCGAAAGCTGATGGCATAAGGCTCTGAGCTCTTCTTCTGCCGCCTTGAAAGTCGTAGAATCGGCATGATGCACGCTTCAAGGAACAGGATAATAGCCCTTAATCTCATATCATTCTTGGGGCAGGGTTCGCTTTATATGATGAACCTCGCCTTCGTCTATTACATAAGGTACACGATCGGAGCCTCCGCTCTCGCCGTAGGCGTGGCCGGCGCCGTATATAACCTCACGTACCTCATCGGCTGCCTTTTGCTGATTCCGCGACTCTCTGCTTTCAGGAAAAGCCGCATGATAATCGTGGCATATGCCGGCATGGGGCTCTCGATAGGCTTGCTGATGATGACGCGCTCTCTTCCGCTTATCTATCTCTGCCTTGCCGCGTACGGCGCGTTCATGTCGCTTGTGTGGCCATCGGTCGAGGGCTGGCTCACGGAGGGGCTTGAGGGAAGGCTCCTGAACAAGGTCCTTGGCTTCTTCTCGTTCTCCTGGAGCTTCGGTGTCGCTGTCTCTCCTATAGCCGCGACGTTCCTCTCCTCGTCCGATCCCCTCCACACCCTTGCCGCCGGAGAGATCCTCTTCGCCATCATCATCGCGATAGTCATATGCGTTTCCATGAAATATGGGGAGATGCCATATGTCGAGAGAAGCTATGGAGAGGAGGGGAATGGAAGCGGGAATGACAGGAGAGGCGAACGCATAATGGGCTGGATAGGAGCTGCTGCTGTCTATTTCGTCCTATTCATAACGCTTAATATCTTCCCTATGCACGCCTTGGAAGGACTTGGGATAAGCGAGGAGGCAAGCGGCCTCGTGCTTTCGCTGAGAGGCTTTGTCTCATGTGTCTTCTTCGTTGTCCTTTCCCGCGTGTCATGGTGGCAGAGGTCGCGGAAGAGGATATTGCTTTCACAGATCCTGCTTCTGATCTCCGCCATGATGATGGCGCTCTCATCCTCCCTGCCGATGATCGTGATATCATTTTCGGCGTTCGCGCTTCTCTTCCCGGTTCTTTATTCCATAAGCGCGTACTTCAGCGCCGCCGGATCTGAGGACAAGGCCCTGACGATGAGGGTGCATGAGGCGATGCTCAACCTAGGCTCGGTGCTGGGCTGCCTTGCAGGAGGCGCTGTATATGGCAGGGCGGGGTACAAGGCGCTATGGCTCATGACGGCGGCGGCCTTGCTTGCCGCGATCGCGGCGGAGGCTATGCTTTTCCTTCGCTCTCCACGAGAGCGCGGAGCCGGGACGCAAGACGCCTTGCGTTCTCGCTGATGCTTTCCGTTCCGATGGATCCTATCGTTTCCGCGATATCCTCATCAAAGCATTCGGGCAGGACAGGACATAGCTTATGGGCGTATTCCACAAGCCTTTTCTCTCCCGGATGATAGCTCCTGCTGAATGCGAAAAGGACATCGAAATAGGAGGCGAGGAGCGCGGAGAGCCTGTGGTTCTCGCTTACCGTGTCATGCCGGAGCGAGGCAAGCTCCAGCTGCCTGAGAAATGGGAACGCGGAGTCCCCGTCAATCATCATCAGGTTGTCCCTGATGATATTCTCCCTGAGCTTCTCCGGGTATCCTGATGTGATTTCCTCCCTGATGCCGCCAAGCCATCCGTTCCTGTCGAAAAGGATGCACGAGGCCGAGATATTGTAGAGTATGCATGTCGTGTAGCCGAGCCTGGCTTGGCGCTTTCTGTATACAGATGCTATCTCACCTTCAGTCCACGAGACGCTGCGGAACATGATGTCAAAAAGATCCTTCCCGTCCGACGCCTCGTCTCCCTCCTCGAAGAAGGATGCTGCAACCTTTGCCTCAAGGCCAAGGCTATCATAAATGCTATGCCTCTCATCTTCGCTTATGTGAGAGGCATAGTAGACGTAGATGTCGTAATCTGAAAAGCTGTCGGAGACAGAGCTTGTCCTGGAGCCTGAGAGCGCTACCGCCTCTGTTCTCGGGAGCCTGCTGAAAGCCTCCGCTATCCTTTCCGCTGTCACTTCACGCTGCCGCTGTCCCAGGCAAGGTTGCCTTCCTTGTCGGTATATGTGTAGGCGATGGCGTAGTAGATGATCGGATCCTTCTCCTTCCATCTCCTGTATGCCGCCGACACGGCTGAGGCCATGCCCCTGTTGTTCACGTAATCCTTGCCCTTGTCCAGCATTATCGCCCTGAGCGAACCCAGGGATATCTGGATCTTCTTCGAATACAGCGCTATGGCAAGCTCTCCAATGAAATCATAGATCTCGTCGTTGGTCATTTCCCATCCTCCTGTTAAGACTGTACAGCATGACATGCTGTCAGACAATCGCGAAGGGGTGTCTATAAAGCAAAATGTATATGCCCGGAGGTGCTTTCTGGTGTATAATCGAGGTGTATGGGGATAATTCCTCATTATGCAATGAAAAATACAATGAATGGAGGTCATATGCCGCTTACGAGTATCGATGACAGGGTTGTCAGGGTAGATGCCGAGGCAAAGGCGAGAGGAGAGGCGATGTACGTTGCCGATTACTCCTTCCCCGATATGCTCTATGCGTATATGGTACGCTCATCCGTGCCGCGTGGCCGGATCCTGGATATCCATGTCCCGCAGCTTCCTGATGGATACTATTTCATATCAGCAAAGGATATACCTGAGAATGGCAGGAACGAGCTCTGGATGATCCAGAAGGACTGGAGATGCTTCGCGGATGGCGACGTGAGGTACGTCGGAGAGACGATAGGCCTCCTTGTCGGGCCTGACAGGAATATCCTGAAGTACCTTCTTGACAACACGAAGATCGACTATGAGGAGGAGACTCCTGCCGTCACGATCGATGACGCGATAGCCCTCAAAGGCGGCCCGATATACGGCGAGGACAATATCCTCTGCTCCCTGTACTGCGAGAAGGGCAGGCCGATGCAGGAGATATTCAACGAGGCTGACAGCGTGTTCACGGAGACCCTTGAGACGGGATTCCAGGAGCATGTCCACCTCGATACCAATGGCGCGATAATCACAGAGGAGGACGGGAAGTACGTCATCTACGTGTCAGCCCAGTGCCCGTTCTACGTGAGGAAGTCCGTGGCTGGCCTTCTTGGCCTCAATCCAGAGGACATAGTCATCAGGCAGGTCACCACCGGCGGAGCGTTCGGAGGCAAGGAGCACTTCCCTGATGTCCTTTGCGGACCGCTTCTCGTTGCCGAGAGCGTGATACATAAGCCGATAAAGCTGGTCTTCGACAGGACTGAGGATATGCTTTACTCGGTAAAGCGCCATCCGTCGAAGATAACGTTCCGCACGGCCCTGGATAAGGAAGGGAGCATCCTCGGCATCGAAGGGACGATCTATTACAACTGCGGCGCGTATCTCTCCTCGTCCTACGTGGTTCTGCAGCGCGGCGTGTTCCATGCAAATGGCGTCTATGACTTCCCCGCGACCTATCTCAAGGGAATGGGTGTCGCCACCAACACGTTCCCGTCCGACGCGTTCCGCGGCTTCGGAGCCCCGCAGACGCTCTTCGCGATAGAGACGCATCTTGATCACATCGCGAGGAAGTTCGGCTTCGATCCGGCGGAGTACAAGTCACGCTACTTCATCAAGAAGGGCGGAGAGACCGTCACCAATGGGCATATCGTGGAGGATGTGAAGCTTCCTGAGATGCTCAAGCAGATAGCCGACGCATCTGACTACTACAGGAAGGCCGCGGAGTACGGAATCGGCTCCGGCAAGGGAATCGGAGTCTCCTTCTATAACCATGGAGGCGCATTCACAGGCAATGGAGAGCAGGCTATCATCAAGGCCCATGCGAGGCTTGTGAAGACAGGCGAGCGGGTACTCATCGAGGTTGGCTCGACGGAGATGGGGCAGGGCTTCCAGACAGCGCTCCGCAAGATCGCCGCGAACGCCCTCGGCATTGATATCGAGATGATCGATTACCCGAATCCCGATACATCGCTTGTCCCTGATTCAGGCCCGACGGCAGCATCGCGTTCGACCATGATCGTCGGCAAGATCATCGAGGACTGCGCGAAGGAGATGAGAGAGCGGTGGGATGAGGGTGACTTCTCCGTTGAGAAGGAGTATGTCCACCCTGAGGGACACCCATGGGACCAGAGCACGTTCCGAGGAGACGCGTACCTTGGCTATGGCTGGGGCGCCGCGATCGTCGAGGTCGAGGTCGATAGGCTGACGAACGAGGTGAAGACGGTCGGCATATGGACGAGCCATGATATCGGGCACGCCATCGATTCCCTCATCGTCCATGGCCAGGTCAACGGAGGCGTTATCCAGTCCCTTGGCTACGCGTCCATGGAGAAGATGGAGAACAGGAACGGGCACTTCAGGCAGGAGTCGATGTCTGACTACGTCGTTCCTACTAGCATGGATTTCCCGAAGCAGGAGTGGTTCCTTGTAGACAACCCATACCAGTGGGGGCCGCAGGGAGCGAAGGGCATGGGAGAGCTTGTCTTCAACGGCGCTGATGCCGCCTATGTGGATGCCGTGGAGCGTGCGCTCGGCATAACAGTGACGAAGATACCTATCCCAGGTGAGGATATCGAGGAGGCGCTTGAGAATGTATAAGGAGATAGAGTTCCGCGTTAACGGGAACAAGGTGGTATATTCAGGCAATCCCCTTACGAGGCTTGTTGATGTCCTCAGGGAGGATCTGAAGCTCATCGGCGTCAAGGAAGGCTGCGGGGAAGGCGAGTGCGGTGCCTGCTCTGTCATCAAGGATGGCAAGCTCGTTACGTCATGCATCATCCCCGTAGGCGCCTGCCTTGGCTCGGATATCCTCACGATCGAGGGCATCCGCGACACGGAGAAGGGGAAGTGCCTTATCACCGCGTTCCGCGATGGCGGGGCCGTGCAGTGCGGCTTCTGCATCCCTGGCATGGTCATGGCCGCGTATGCCCTTCTCGAGTCCAATCCGAATCCGACAGAGCGTGATGTGAGGATCGCGATCAGCGGTAACATCTGCAGATGCACCGGCTATGATCTCATCGTTGAAAGCATATTGCTTGCAGCCAGCCGCGGAGGTGAACTATGGCAGCAGTGAGGAATTACGTACCTGAGACCTTGGATGAGGCCCTGCTCCTGAGGAAGGCCGAGGGCGCAGTGCCGCTTGCCGGAGGCACAGACATAATGGTCCAGGGCAAGCGCGGCATCGGGCTCTCTCCTGAGATCGGGAAGCCTGTGATGGTCATCTCCTCCCTGAAGGAGCTCAAGGGCATAACCATGCTCCCCGATGGCTCGGTGGAGATCGGTGCCCTGACAACAGCGGCGGAGATCGCCGAGTCGCTTATCGTGCCATGGCATGTGAGGATGGCGGCTTCAGGAATGGGGGCTGTCGCGCTTCGGAATATCGCCACGATCGGAGGGAATATCGGGAACGCGTCCCCCAAGGGAGATCTCCCGCAGCCTCTGATTCTCCTGGACGCCGAGGTCGTGCTCATATCATTTGATGGTGAGAGGCGCGTTCTCCTCGATGCCTTCATACAGGGCTCGAAGAAAACGGACCTGCATGACGATGAGATCATCAAGAGCGTCGTGATCCCTCCTCATGATTTCACATACAGCTATTACCGCAAGATAGGCATGAGGAAAGCTAACGCGATATCAAAGCTCTCGCTCTCAGCCGCGGCTGTCGTCAAGGATGGCCTTGTCGTTGACTTCAGGGCCTCCTCCGGCGCCGCCGGACCTAAGGTGATACGCTCACGCGAGGCCGAGTCCATGATAATCCGGCGCCCCGTGGAGGATATCCCGGAGATCGTCCCAGACTTCCTTGAGGCATGGGACCATGCGATCTCCCCGCACGCGATGCCGAAGTACAGAAGGAACTCAACGGCCCGCATGCTCACAAGATTCCTTGAGGCAATCGTAAACGAAGAGGAACCAGGCATAGTAGAATAAGGAGGTTTGATGAATATCCTGCATCCAGTGTCGCTTGAGGAGGCTTTGGCCCTCAAGTCGCAGAATCCCGGATCCCGTTATCTAGGAGGGGGGACTGCGGTCCTTTCCCTCATCGGCGGCCTAGGTGAAGACGCAGTGCTTATCGATATCTCGAAGCTTCTGGGCAAGGATATCGTGAAGGAGGGAAATGGCATCAGGATCGGTGCCGGCGCGTCCCTTGCGGATATAGCTGCAAGCAGCGCTGTCCCTTCGTATGTCAGCAAGAGCGCTGGATTCCAGGCATCCCTTCCGCTCCGCCTCCAGTCATCGCTCGGCGGCAACGTGGCGCTCTCACGCTTCGATAGCTACATGATCCCATCTCTCTATGCCGCTGACGCGCGCCTCTCGGTCCTTTCCCCTTCCGGGCGGAAGGAGATGGGAATCGATGAGTATGTCATTGCGGAGAATAGGGATGGGATAATCGAGAGCATCCTTCTATGCAGCCTTGAAGAAGGGCAGGCGGTGCGCTATTCAAGGTCCTCTCACGCCCATGCGGCCCTTACCGCCGCGTGCTCGGCAGGGCGCTACGCATATGGCATAGGCGGCTCTGGCTTTGCCTTTGGCGGAAAGGATTCATACAATGCGATAGAATGCAGGGATGACCTTGCAGGCTCCGGTGAATACAAGCGCTATTTGGCGTCTGTTGTCTTTAAGGAGGGCTGAAATGGAAGTCAGATGCAGGATCAACGGCAAGAGCGTGACGCTATCAGGACGCGAGGATGAGAGGCTGCGCGACGTGCTTTACCGCGCGGGCTATACGTCCGTGCGCGACAGCGATGACAAGGAAGGCTTCTCCGGTTCGGATACGATAATCTTTTCAGGTGTCCCCAGATACTCCAACCTCATACTGCTCTATCAGGCGGAAGGCGCGGATATCCGCACGCCTGAAGGGCTTCTGGATGGGCGCGAGACAAATGACGTGCAGGACGCGATGATCGCGGCCGGCGTTGTCCAAAGCGCGTACAACGCTCCGGAGGCGGCCCTGCTCCTCACATGGCTTCTGGAGAGGAATCCGAAGCCTTCCAAGGAGGATATAAAAGAGGCCCTTTCCGGCATATTCATCCGTGACGCCGGCTATGAGCACTACTATCTTGCCGTGAAGCTCGTGCAGGAGAAGAGGGAGCATGGGCACTATATTACCCCAGTATCCCCATCCTTCCGCGACAATCTCTCTATCATAGGCAAGCCTATCCCGAAGATCGATGGCAAGGCGCTTGTATCAGGAGAGAAGCTCTTTGTCGAGGACCGGGTGGAGCCATCCTCCCATATCCTCTATGTGCTGCGCTCCCCGTTTGCGCATGCGTATGTCAGGAAGATAGATATCAGCAAGGCGCTGGAGGTTGATGGCGTTGACGATATTATCACGGCTTTCAACTGTCCCGATGTCTATTATATGCAGGCCGGGCAGGGAAACCCTGAGCCGTCCCCCTATGACAGACGCCTCCTGAACCGCAAGGTGCGCCATGTCGGTGACCGTGTCGCGGCTATCATCGCCCGCGATAAGGAGAGCGCGGAGAAGGCCGCAGCCCTCATAAGCGTCACATACGATCCTATAAAGCCCGTGTTCACAGTCGAGGAGGCCATGGCTGATGGCGCCCCGCTTGTCCATAATGGCATAGCTGAGTATGTTTCAGGAGCTCCTGAGGACCTGGATGAGTACAACAGGAGCGCGGATCGGGACGAGGAGAAAGTCATCTACCAGTTCCCGCTTCATGGGGATATACGGCACAACATAGCCGCAGGTGCCCATGGCGGCATCGGGGATATCGAGAAGGGATTCCAGGAGGCTGATGCCGTCATTGATTCCACTTATCAGACATCTCAGCCTCAGTGCACGCCTCTCGAGCCTCATGTCTGCTATGGACGCATAGAGGGCGGACGCCTTGTCCTCAATTGCTCGACGCAGGTCCCGTACCATGTCAGGCGCATCGTGGCTCGCGTTTGCCAGATACCTGAGAACAAGGTCCATGTCATCAAGGAGCGCGTTGGCGGCGGCTATGGCTCGAAGCAGGACGTCCTTGTAGAGGATCTTGTCGGATACGCTGTCTGGAAGACCGGCAAGACGATATACTACCGCAATACCAGGGCGGAGGAGTTCTATGCGAATTCCACGCGCCATCCTATGCGCATCCGCGTGAAGATGGGCGGCAAGAAAGACGGGACTATAACAGCCATCTACATGGATGTCAGGGCCAACACGGGGCCGTATGGCAACCACTGCCTCACTGTCCCGATGAATGCCTCATCCAAGACCCTCCCTATCTTCCGTGTCGATAACATGTATTACGATCTCTTGACGTACTACACGAACATACCGCCTACGGGAGCGTATCAGGGATATGGCGCCCCGAAGGGCTACTTCGCGATCATAAGCGCCATGGGAGAGCTCGCGATGAAGCTCGGCATAGACCCGCTTGAGATGGCCCGCCGCAACATAGTCGAGGAAGGCTATATGCTCGAGATCCTCCGAGGGCTCGGAGAAGGAAGGGAAGGCGCGGTCGTGCCTGTCGGCTCATGCGGCCTCAGGGAGGCTCTCGATAAGGGAGCTGAGATGATCGGATGGGGAAGGAAGGAGACCTCCGCGGATCCGGAGTGGAAGATAGGCAAGGGCTTTGCTATGATCCAGCAGGGATCAGGGCTTCCCGGCCTTGACCATTCCAATGCCCAGGTCAAGCTCCTTACAGATGGAACGATCCTGGTCCTCTCCGGCGGCGCTGATCTCGGTACCGGCCTTGATACGATCTCCGCGAAGATAGCGGCAGAGGTGCTTAAGGTCCCGATGGAGAATATCTCGGTCGTTTCCGGCGACACCGACTCCTGCATGTTCGATACAGGAGCATACGCATCGTCAGGTACGTACTTCTCAGGAAACGCCTCACTCAACGCGGCCAAGGACCTTCATGCCAAGATACTTCATGAGGCTGCCCTCCAGCTTGGGAAGAGCGAGGATGAGCTGAGCATAGAGTATCCGGGCGTTGTCGTTGCAAAGGACGGTACGAGGCTGACATTCGGGGAGATCTCCCATACAGCCACATCCGGAGAGGGCAGGGGCCAGCTTATCGGCACAGGTTCCTTCGCCACATCCAACTTCGCGGTTCCGTATGGTGCGCACTTCGCGCAGGTCGCAGTGAATACCAGGACCGGTGAGATAAAGGTGCAGAAGTTCTATGCCCTTCAGGACGCTGGCACTCCGATCAATCCGGAGCTCGCACTCTGCCAGATGTATGGCGCGGTGATGAAGAGCATAGGCCATACCCTTTATGAGGATCTTGTCCTTGATAAGGATGGTAAATGCATCACGACAACCTTCACCGATTACTGCGTGCCGATGATCCAGGAGGCCCCGGAGGACTTCAAGTCAGTGCTGATAGACGTCAATGACCAGTATGGCCCGTTCGGCGCCAAGTCGATATCTGAGATAGCCTGCAATGGCGCGGCTCCTGCGATAGCAATGGCGATAGCCGATGCGGTAGGCGTATGGATCCGAACCTGGCCTATAACCCCTGAGAAGATACTCAGGGCATTAGGCAGGATAAGCTAACGGAAGCAAAAGCTTCAGAAGGGTCTCGAAAGAGGCCCTTCCTTCATGATAATGGAAGAAGGCCACCGCAAGCGCAGTGACCTTCAGATCACGGGTTGAGAGAATGCCGTGATTATGATCGTTTATGCTGTATCCTTTTACCCAGCTGGTACGATAACTGGGTTAAGCAGGAATCCTTCACCATGGGAATCATGCCTTTGCCGTATCGATAGCGTTGTCCAGTAGATATCCCATCCTGATATGATTTCTACCACAAGACTGCTGTTGTCGTATTGCAGGGTAATATCATCGGTGAGCTTGATGACTGCATAATAGGAATCTCCCGATCTTATTATGTCTGACAGGACTTCCTTGCCCATGAATATGGCCATGATTGAATCCCGTTCATCAATTTCTTCTGTTTTGATTTCAAGTGGAAGGAAATAGCCGACGGTGCTTCCTGCTATGCCTGCAAAGCCATCTATGCCTTCCTCTATATAGGAGCTGGATAGATTGCCATCTACAATCCAGCCATCCTCAATGATTATATCCGATGGGTTGAAGACGATTCCCGATCTTCCTTCTATTGCGAACATCGTATCTGCCTTGGCACCAGCGACAGCAAGCTGGTGGTTTTCTATGGCCTTATCCTCGCATCCACAGAACAAAAGGATGCATAAGCCAATAACCAGAAGAGCAGCTTTTCTCTTCATCTTGTCTCCTTTTTTGTATTTCGCTTGATCTAAACATGGATATTGCAGGCTGTTGCAGCATGCAAGATATATGATTTGCCTTTAATTTCAAAGCAGAAGGGCTAACACCCTTCTGCTGCTTTCTGCGAACTTCTGATCTTGATCAATCAACAGGCGCCATTTCGTTTGAACCGTCATTATCGGTATCAGTATTACCCTGCTCTGGGTTATCCTGCTCAGAATCATCCTCCTCTGGTGGATCCTGTTCAGGGTTATCATACTCAGGGTCATCTGTATCAACACCTGTGATGAAGACGTTGTTCTTGATATCCACCTTACCAACTGTGTAAGGATCGTCATTGATGGTCACGGTTACAGTCGTTCCGGAATCCGAGCTGATCGTGAATTCCATCTTGTAGTCATCTTTCACTGCGGAAATTTCAAGGTCCCATTTTTCGGCCGTATAGGTGTATGTGTAGGAAACCGTGTATCCTCCCTCAACTGAAAGAGCCGCATTACTAGATGATTCAGTTGAATTTTCGTTGATTTTCTCTACAGCAGCCTTGTAAGCATCATGGGCTAGCTTAAGATCTTCTGCGGATAACGCAGGAGCCTTGTCGTTTGTGTTGTCACAAGAGGCAAAGGCAAACAGCACAGCTATGCTGAGCATGATGATCAAAGTCTTTTTCATGTAAATCCTCCTAGATTGAATATGACTTCATGAAAATGCTAAGGCCGCTCATACGAAATGTATATTACCCCCTCTGTGAGTTTTTATGAAAATTTAGGGGAGGGGGTATTTACATACCTGCGAGGGGGAGGGTAAATTGCTTTTTGACGTTCAATGCGTCAAGGAGCAGAAGGTGACTAGGAATATAACCTACAAGATTCCATTCGAGAAAAGGATGGAGGTCTATGAGTGCTATAAGATGGGGTATGGATACAAGAAGACCGTGAAGGCAACAGGTCTCAAGAGAGATACCGTACGCTATTATATCCGCCGCTTCAGGGCTGGCAAGACGGATTGGTTCGACAAGCCGCCTGCAGATCTCGAGCTTGATCTCGGCCTTGAGGAGGCTGTTGAGGAATGATCGGGTGTCCGGCTATGCGCGTTGCCGGACGCTTCAGCGTTTTCTCGTGAGGAGAAGCTTGACGGAACCTCCACAGATCATGCCAGCGTTTCCTCCTTTGCCAAGATCATAGCTGACGATCTTCTTCTCCTCTCCGCTCTTCAGGAGCTTTCTCGCTTCATCTATCGCAAGGCTTTCGATCCTGCCTCCGCCTACTGTTGAGTATGTGCTGCTTTCATTTACGAACATCATGGAGCCGACAGAGCGTGGGGCAGAGCCTTGCTTCTCTATTATCCTGACGACAATGCCATCTTCCTCCAGCATCCTTGAGACAAGGGATGTGTCTACGGTCACGGCTTTCCTGTCCTTCCTGTACACGCTGATGATCTCAGCCATTATGGAGATGGCTATCTCCTCAGGAGTCACCGCGTTGATCGAGAGTCCTATAGGGCTGTGTATTGCCGCTATCCTCTCCTCTGGAAAGCCTTCGGAGCGCACTGTCTCTATCTGTGATGCTGATTTTGCCTTTGAGCCGATCATCCCGAGGTATGAGAACCTATGGGAAAGGCAGTAGCGGAGAGCGTCCAGGTCATATGAATGGCCATGGGTGAATATCACGAAATAGGGGGAGGGCGCGTCATATTCCCTCTGAAGGAGCTCCTCGAATGGCCCTATATGCCTCTCAGCTTTCGGGAATCTCTCCTCTGTAAGCTCTGTCTCCCTATCGTCCAGGATGATGGTGCGCATTGAGTGCAATGACGCTATGTCATACAGCGCCTTCGAAACGTGTCCGGCCCCAAAGAGGACAAGGACAGGCTCTGCGACAAGGTTTTCCTCCAAGCCTTCCTTGATATCATCACCCCAGGCGAGGCTTCCATCGATGAACAATGCCTCATCACCTGTGGCAGTATCTGTCTTCCTTGTTATCTTCTGTCCTCTTGCCACAGCTTCGAGAAGCATCCTGTAAAGTTCATTCATCCATTGCCTCCTTGAGGATCTCTGCGGTTATGTCTATCTCGTCTTCCGTCGTGAAGGGACCTGGGGAGAATCTCAGCGTTCCGCCAGGGAACGTCCCGAGCCTCCTATGTGTCTCCGGGGAGCAGTGGAGTCCGACACGAGTCTCTATCCTGCCTCTTTCAAGGAGGACAGATGAGAGCCATGCTATATCCTTGTCCGCGGTGATCGAGATTATCGGGATGGCTAGGTCATCGCTTGCGATTATCCTTATGCCGCTTATACTTGAAAGCTTTTCGTGGATGTATTCCGTGATCTTCCTCGTGTTCCTTCGTATGCTGCCTAGGTTCGAGAGCGTGTAGGAGAGCGAGTGCGACAGCCCGATAAGCCCAGGAATGTTCTCCGTGCCTCCTGTCAGGCGTTCTGGAAGCGTGGACGGGATGCCGATGTTGTCGCTTTCGGTGCCTGTGCCGCCCGCGACAAGCGGCTCTATAGTCTCCGCGATATCCCTGCGGAGGATGACGCCTCCTGTTCCTTCTGGCCCTAGGAAGCCTTTATGCCCTGGAAAGCAGATCGCGGCCGCATCTAGATCCTCCATGCTTATATCCGCATAAGGGGAGGCCTGGGAGGCATCGATGATCAGCGGGACCGAATGCTTTCTTGCCGCATCCGCATATGGCCCGAGATCCTCGATTTGCCCTGAGATATTGTCCGCTGCATTCACGATGACAGCGCTTATGCCATCCTCATCGTCCGTGACCGTGACCGCGGAGAGCTGGGATAGGGGACGCATCACGGCATTATGCTCATTTCGGGATATCATGACCTTGCAGCCCCTTTTGATAAGGCCTTTTATCGCAAGGTTCAAGGCTTCCGTGGCGTTTGATGTGAACGCTATGCATTCCGGGTGAGGATAGCGAAACAGGCTGGCGATTCCCTCCCGGAGCGAATATATCTCGGAGAACACGCCTTCTGATTTCATGCTTTCCGTCCTGTACAGGTTCACAGCGTCGTGCTTGAGGTAATCGTATACAACCTCTGCCGTGCCAGGGGCCTTGGGGAAAGATGTCGCAGCGTTATCGAGATATATCCTGTCCATATGCTGATGATACCATAAAACCATTTCATGCAAACTCAAACGCATTGGTGGAATCTCCATTGCATTTTCATTTGTATGATGGTAGCTTATCAGATATGAGGATATCAGGAAAGATAGGGCTTGCCATATGCGGCGCCATTATCGGCATCATCAGCGTTGCCCTGGTTGCATTCGGCAATCCGCTTAACATGGGATTCTGCATCGCGTGCTTCATAAGGGACATAGCGGGCGGCATGCATCTGCATACTGCTCCTATCGTCGAGTACATAAGGCCGGAGATAATCGGAATCATACTCGGTTCCTTCCTTATCAGCGTCGCGAGGAAGGATTTCAACCCGCGTGGAGGCTCAAGCCCGGTGCTTCGCTTCATCATCGGCTTTGTCGTGATGGTCGGGGCCCTTGTCTTCCTTGGCTGCCCGCTCCGCATGGTGCTAAGGCTTGGAGGAGGGGACCTGAATGCCCTTGTAGGCCTCTTAGGCTTCGCATGCGGCATCGCTATCGGATGCTTCTTCCTCTCCCAGGGATTCTCACTAGGCCGCTCATATAAGGCGACGAGGCTCGAGGGCACGGCATTCCCGTTCATGACGATACTGCTCTTTGTGGTGTTCATGGCAGCGCCTTCGCTTTTCCTCTTCTCTGAATCAGGCCCGGGATCGATGCACGCGCCTGTCGCCATCTCGCTTCTTGCCGGACTTATCGTTGGGATAATAGTCGAGCGCACGAGGCTATGCATGGCTGGCGGCATACGGGATATCATCCTGATAAGGGATTTCACGCTTATCTCTGGCTTTGCCGCTATCTTCGTGTTTACCCTTATAGGCAATCTCATCACCGGTAATTTCCACCTTGGATTCGCTGATCAGCCTGTGTCGCATTCAGCGCATCTCTGGAATTTCCTCGGGATGGTAGCGGTAGGGCTTGGCTCTGTCATGCTCGGCGGCTGTCCGCTTCGCCAGCTCATCCTTGCCGGTGAGGGCTCCGGGGATAGTGCCATCGCCGTGCTTGGCATGCTCGTCGGAGCGGCTTTCGCGCATAACTTCTCCCTTGCATCCTCTGCAGGGGTTGGCCCGGGTATAGGAGGGAAGATCGCGACCGTGGTAGGCATTCTCCTGCTTCTGGCGATCAGCTCTATCATAACGATGAGGAATAGGAGGGCAGATGGTTGAGATTGATTGCAGGGGGCTTAGCTGCCCTGAGCCTGTGATAAGGACGAAGAAGGCTCTTAAGGATAACGCGGATGGGCTGGATGTCATCGTTGATGACAGGGCTGCCAGGGAGAATGTCCCCAGATATGCTGAGGCTGCAGGCTTCAAGGCCAGCGTCCAGGAAGAAGGTGACGGATGGAGAGTGAAGATCAGAAAGTAGTGACTTTCCATAGCCATTATGGCGCCTTGGTCTTCAGGCGAAGATACGGCGAAGGCTGTTCCCTTCGCCCCGTGCCGCGTTCCCTTTCCTCTTCATGCGGCACGGCCGCCTTCATCTCTGGTCCGGTTCCTGAGGATCTCTTTGATGAGAATACGGAGGCTGTCTATGAAAGAGATGGGAAAGGATGGAGGAGGATATATGGCTGATGTGCGGCTGACGGAGCTTGTCAGAAGCTCAGGATGCAACGCGAAGCTCCCGCCTGGCGATCTCCACGATGTCCTTGGAAGCCTTCCGCTCGCTTCCGATCCAAGGCTCTTCGGCGGATACGAGAAAAGCGATGATGCCTGCGTGTATGACCTGGGGGATGGTCGGGTACTGATAGAGACCGTGGATTTCTTTCCCCCGATGGTTGATGATCCCTTTACGTTCGGCGAGATAGCGGCCGCGAATGCCCTTTCTGATATCTACGCCATGGGAGGAAGCCCTGATGTGGCTCTTTCCCTCATGTGCTTCCCATCATGCCTGGACCTCTCTGTCATGCGCTCGATAATGCTTGGCGCGATGGAGAAGGCAAAGGAAGCGGGATGCGTGATCGCCGGCGGCCATACGATATCTGACAGGGAGCCGAAATTCGGGCTTTCGGTCACGGCGATAGAGAATAAGGATTCCGTATGGACGAACTCAGGGGCAATGGAAGGTGATTGCCTTGTCCTGACAAAGCGCCTTGGCGTCGGTGTCATGATGACAGCCCATAAAGGCGGCGAGACAGAAGCGACGGATGCCATAGAGAGCATGCGTATACTGAACAAAAGAGCCCGGGATATAGCTCGTGGCCTTACTGTCCACGCGGCAACAGATGTCACAGGATTCTCCCTCCTTGGGCACGCATATGAGATGGCGGATGGCTCTGATGCTACAGCCTGCATTTCACTGTCATCCCTGTCGTTCTTCCCGGAGGCCCCGGAGCTTGCACGCTTTGGCTTCCTTCCTGAAGGGCGTTACACGAATGAGGATTATCTTTGCGATAAGGTCATGTTCGCCCCTCAGGTAGAGAAGGTATACAAGGATCTGCTGTTCTCCCCGGAGACCTCAGGAGGCCTGCTTCTTGCAATGCCGGAAAAGGATGCCGCGCTGTTCATAGATGAGTTCGGAGAGCCTGCAAGGGTTATCGGGCACATCGAAAGGAAGTCCGGAAGCAGGGTCATAGTCAGCTGCTGAGACCCTGCTTCTTCCGCTCAGCGGCACTTCCACTCCGCGATCTTCCTCTCAGAGGAGGAGAAGCTTATGCCCACCTTGTGCATGGCCATGCCGGGCTTCATGAGATAGGAGTACTTGTCCCCGTATCCCTTCTCCTCGATCTGTTCCAGCGCCTCGTCTGCTGATCTGTCGACCTTGAGCTCGAAGATCCAGATGTGGCTCCCTGCTATCAATACCTCGTCGGCCCGTCCCCTCATCCCCCTGTCCTCCGATACGGCGAACAGGCTTGCTATGACGAATATGGAGTGGAATATGCCATGGTAGAACCTCTCCCTCTCATCTCCTATGAGCTCATAAGAGAACGCCGAGAAGTAATCCTCTAGGCTCCTCCTTACTGCCTCGTCATCCCCGGTGGAGCATGCCTCGGCGAACGCCTTCCCCCACCACATGATACGGCTCGGGCTGCTGTCCGTGTAGCGTGACAGCAGGTTGCTCGTGAAGCTCGTGGAAACCTCCCTGTTGG
>CALXLT010000009.1 GCA_944389275.1 uncultured Spirochaetaceae bacterium | reverse complement strand
GGAGTAATCTGTCTTCTCCGCTATGTAGAGCCCCTTGAAGAGCTCCTTCCTACCATCGAATAGGGCGTGGAGGGTTGAGCAGAATAGGCTCTTGCCGTAGCGCCTCGGGCGGGAGAGGAAGTAGAAGTCCTCCTCCCTGGACAAGAGGTCATGGACTGCCCTGGTCTTGTCGACGTACAGGTAGTCCCCGCCTATGAGTCCGCTGAACGATGGCTGGGTTGTCTTTATCTTCCTCATCTCATCGATAGTATAGTCCGGGCCGTATGGCTGCTCTTTCTCGCCAAGGAGAACCGATTCAGATTCAAATGGGGGCAATAAAATTTTCTTCATACTATTGTATACGCTCTAAGTCCGTTTTTTGACCAACTTCGGGGAAAAGAAAAGGCCGCCTCGTTCGAAGCGGCCTTTGAAAAGCTGGTTTGCTATCAGATAGCAGCGAGCATTGTCGGGATTACAGAGATCAGTACGCCAGCGGCGACAGCTGATCCGATAACGCCGGATACGTTCGGTCCCATGGCGTGCATGAGAAGGAAGTTCTGCGTATCAGCTTCCTGTCCGACCTTGCTGGATACACGTGCGGCCATAGGCACGGCTGAAACACCGGCGGATCCGATGAGCGGGTTGGTAGGATGCTTCGGATCAAGCTTGTTCATGAGCTTTCCAAGAAGCACTCCACCTGCTGTTCCGACTCCGAATGCCACCATTCCGAGCACGAGGATTCCGAGCGTCTCGAGGTTGAGGAACTTGTCAGCGGCCATCTTCGAGCCTACTGAGAGGCCAAGGAAGATAGTCACGGTGTTCATCAGGGCGTTCTGCATCGTGTCAGAGAGCCTGTTGATGACGCCGCACTCCCTTGCGAGGTTACCGAACATCAGTGCTCCGATGAGAGGGCAGGCTGATGGAAGGAGGATAGCGCAGAGCGTTATTACCATGATCGGGAATACGATCTTCTCAAGCTTCGATACTGGCCTGAGCTGCTGCATCCTTATCTTTCTCTCCTTCTCAGTCGTGAGGAGCTTCATGATAGGCGGCTGGATGATAGGTACCAGCGCCATGTATGAATAGGCTGCAACAGCGATGGATCCAAGGTACTCAGGGGCAAGGCGGCTTGTGACGTAGATAGCCGTAGGGCCGTCAGCTCCTCCGATGATTCCGATGGAACCAGCGACATTGAGGTCGAAGTTGATTCCCGGAATGAAGGAAAGGAGCAGAGCTCCGATGAGAGCCGTGAAGATACCGAGCTGTGCAGCTGCTCCGAGAAGCAGTGTCTTCGGGTTCGCGATGAGCGGTCCGAAGTCTGTCATAGCGCCTACGCCCATGAAGATGAGCACAGGGAAGAGGCCAGACTCGATGCCCGCATCGTAAAGTATCTTTATGAATCCCGCATCGCCGGAAGTGGGGTCCACAGCCGCGATGAAGGCATTAGGAATGTTGGAAAGTATGCATCCCATAGCGATAGGGATCAGGAGAAGAGGCTCAAACCCCTTCTTGATCGCAAGGTACAGGAGCAGGAATCCAACAAGTATCATGATCGCGCATCCAAGACCTGCAGGGCCTGCCGCAGCTGCGCCCTCCCCCCAGGAGGCGCGCATTGCATCAGGGAACAGGAATCCGAAGAGTCCTGTCGAGGTCCAGAGCTGCATCATACCATTTATGATTGCATCCATTATTCTCTATCTCCTTAGCCGATTATCATGAGGACTGTGTCAGCCTGGAGCTGCTCGCCCTGGTTGACAAGGATCTGCTTTACCGTGCCTGCGCATGGTGAGTAGATCTCATTCTCCATCTTCATGGCTTCCATGACCATCAGAACCTGATCAGGCTGTACCGTATCGCCGACCTTGACCTCGAAGCGGAGCGCGAGACCCGGCATCGGTGCCTTGATCTCCGTGTCTCCTGCTGCGGGTGCCGCCGCTGGTGCAGCCTGAGGAGCAGGTGCTGCCTCTACCGGAGCTGGCTGTGGAGCAGGCGCTGCCTGTACTGGAGCGGCCTGAGGAGCTGGTGCCGCAACGCCGCCGATCGTGAGGAGGAGATCCCCAGCCTGGAGCTGCTGGCCCTGGCTTACTGCGATAGAGGAGATCACGCCATCGCATGGTGCGTAGATCTCGTTCTCCATCTTCATAGCCTCCATGACCATGACGATCTCATCCTTCTTGACGCTCTGGCCAACGGATACAGGGATGCGGAGCACGAGGCCCGGCATCGGTGCGGACACGTTCTCGGATCCTGTTACGACTGTCTGGGGAGCAGCCTGTGCCGGAGCTGCCTGCGGAGCAGGTGCTGCCTGTGCTGGAGCCGCGATGCCCTCTGTGACGGAGATAGGATAGGACACGCCGTTGACGACAGCAGCGTTGCCGCTGAGCTTGACGCCATATGCCTTTCCATTGACCGTGACCGTGTACTCGCCGTTGGAGGACTTTGCCGGAGCTGCTGCCTGAGGCTCTGCCTTCTTCTCCTGGCTCTTGAGCCTTACGCCGTTCACCTTTGCCTTGCCTGTGAGGTAGAGGATACCCTTCTCCTTACATGCTGCAGCGATGAAGATGTTCTCGTCCGTGAGCGGGAGGGAAGCTTCCTCAAGCATCTTCTTTGCAGCCTCTACGCCCTTCTTTGGATCGCGATCGTTGATATCCACGACCTTCTCCGTTGTCGGCTCGAGCTTAAGCTGTGCGCTTGCAGCCTTCACGACCTCCGGATCCGGAGCGACTGGAGTCTTGCCGAAGTAGCCAAGGACCATCTTTCCATAGCCCTCTGCGAACTTCTTCCATGGCCCGAACATGACGTTGTTGAATGCCTGCTGGAAGTAGAACTGTGAAACAGGAGTTACGGATGTTCCGAATCCGCCCTTTGCAACAGTCTCGCCCATAGCCTCTACAATCTGAGGATACTTGTCCATCAGGCCGTTGTCCCTGAGCATCTGGGTGTTTGCTGTAAGAGCTCCGCCCGGAAGAGGGAAGAATGGGATTTCAGGGTTGACCATCGTTGCCTCTGGTGGGAGGAAGTAGTCTTCCATGCACTTCTCGAATACCTTCTCAGCCTCGCGGACCTTGTTCACGTCGATTCCGAGCGTGTAGTCCGTTCCCCTGAGCGCGTGCCACATCGTGAGGATGTCCGGCTGGCATGTGCCGCCTGAGCATGGGCTCATGGAGAGGTCGAGCTGGTTGGCGCCAGCGTCGAGCGCTGCGAGGTATTGGTTGACTGAAACGCCAGCTGTCTCGTGGGAATGGAATACGATTTTCACATTCGGTCCGAGGAGCTTCCTTGCCCTCTTCACTGTCTCATAGACGTTATGAGGGGTGGATGTGCCTGATGCGTCCTTGAAGCATACGGAATCATAAGGGATGCCGGCGTCGAGGATCTCGCGGAGGATGCGCTCATAGAACTCTGGAGTATGCGCGCCTGTCACGCCCTCTGGAAGGCTCATCATCGTTACGGTCACCTCATGCTTGAGGCCCGCGTCATGGATCGCCCTTCCGCTGTCGATGAGGTTGTTGACGTCGTTGAGCGCGTCGAAGTTCCTGATCGTTGTCATTCCATGCTTCTTGAAGAGCTGCGCGTGGAGCTTGATGATGTCCCTTGGCTGGGAATCGAGGCCTACCACGTTGACTCCGCGGGCGAGCGTCTGGAGGTTGGCATCAGGGCCAGCGACCCTTCTGAACTCGTCCATCATCTCGAACGCATCCTCGTTGGTGTAGAAATACAGTGACTGGAACCTGGCTCCGCCGCCTGCCTCGAAATGTGTGATTCCTGCCTCTTTCGCAGCTGCTACTGCAGGCATGAAATCCTTTGTGAATACACGTGCTCCGTAAACGGACTGGAAGCCATCGCGGAACGCTGTGCACATGAAGTCTACTTTCTTCTTGCTCATAATAATCCAGCTCTCCCTTTTAATTCTTGGATTTGTCCCAAGCAGCCGCAATTGCAGCCGCGATTGCCGCATCATCCGTAGCCGGAGCCGATGCGACTCTGCTCTGAACCGGCGCAGCCTTAGCCTGCGGTGCGTTCTCTGTCTTTGCAGGGTGGTTCTTGTCGATGTTCATAACGATCTTGCTCATCAGCTTCGATGCATAGATCAGAATGACCAGGAAGACGAAAACCGTGCCCATGCCAAGTACCATGAGAACCAAGCCATCGTAGAGCTGTGCGATCAGTTCTTCCCTAGGCATATTTGTCAACAAGGTCAACATATATCTCTCCTGTACCTGATTGGTTTTTGGTTTCAAGTTCCAATATACCAAACAAGGGTAATGAGGTTCAACTGTCTTGCCCTCGTCTAAAGTGCTTACCTGAAAGGATTTCTATCGCAGCGTGAAATGGTGCGTATATTGGGCATCATGTATGGTATATCCAAGGGGAACAGTGCTGGAGCTGTAGAGATAATCTTATATATTATATGGATATAAAAAAGGGAGGGATAGGCAGGGTCCCCCGCCTGTCCCTTTGTGTTTTTCCCGTTCAGTCGTTGAGTATCTCGAAAACCATCGATACCGTGCTTGATACGGTTATATCGCTGATCCTGTACTCGGTGCTCACTGCGCTCTCGTCCGTGGCGGCCATGGCATACATGACGTTTCTCGGATAGATGACGGAAGAGGAGGAGCTGTCCGTTATGGAGACCACGTCTCCGATCCTGACTCCTGCGGCTCTTGCGTATGTCTCGGCCTTTGTCCTGGCATCCATCACCGCGGCTATCCTTGATTCCTCAATCTCCGCGCTCTTGTCTTCCTTGTCGAGCGAGACGTTGGAGATCTCGATGCCGTTTATGCCAAGAAGGCGCGTGTAGATATCCCCAAGGTTCTCGATGTCCCTTATCACGACGGATATCGACTCATTGGCCCTCTGCCCGATAAGCTCATTGCCATCCTCTGTCCATCTGTACTCAGGATAGGCGGAGATCATCGATGTGGTTATGTCCTCCTCAGCGACGCCGAACTCGGACTTGAGTATTCCTGCAGCCTCGTTCGTCATGGACGATACCGCGATCCGGGCCTCTTCGGTGGTGTCCCTGGTGGCCGTGGCTGTCACCGTGAATTCCGCGATATCAGGGTAGGCGCTTATCTCGGCGCTTCCCGATACCGATATCCTGCCGCTCTCAGCCGCGAGAGGCATAAGCGCGATCGAAGCGAGCATGGCTATTATCAATGTCTTCTTCATGCCAATGATTCTACACCAGATAGCGTGAAGTTAGGGTAGGTGCTGTGTATAGGATGTGTAGATTGTGTCGATGTCTTCATCTGAATAGAGAGCCTAGCTGCAGGCGGAACAGGATGACAGCCATAAGAAGGGTGAGGATATCTGATGCGGCCTGGCTTGCTATGATCCCCCAGTAGCCGAATAAGCGCCCCAGGATCAGCAGAGAGGCCAGGAATATGATGCCCTGACGGCTGATTGAAAGCAGGAACGAGCCAGATGCCTTGCCAGTGGACTGGAATATGATGGTCAGCAGCAGGATGATCCCTGCAAGCGGCATGGTTATCACCTGCAGGCGAAGCATCGCAGATCCATCTGTTATTATCGCTTCGTCATCCATGAAGAGCGACATGAGGGCGGGCGCTGCGATGAAGACCGCAAGCGAAAGGATCGATGCGGCGAGCACGATGAATGCCAGGGTGAAGCGGAAGAGCTCCCTCATCCTTTCCCGGTTGCCCTGCCCGTAGCAGTAGCCGAAGATAGGCTGGCCGCCAAAGGCGAATCCCGTGATGATCAGAAGGACGATCATGCTTGCCTTGAGCGCTATGCCCATGGCCGCTATCTTCCCGCTGCCATATGGAAGGAGCATCTGGTTGCTCATTATCGCGGTGAAGCTCTGCATCATGTTCGAGATAGCCGCGGGTATGCCTATGAGGATTATCTGGCCGAGGCTGCCTCTGTCTATCCTTGCCGCCTTGATATCCATCGAAAGATCATGGCTCTTGCTCCTGACTGCGATGGCGAAGAAGGCATCCGATGCGATATATCCGATCACTGTCGCTATCGCCGCTCCTCTTGCCCCCATGCCCATCGTGGATATCATCAGGGGATCCAGGATTATGTTCGCAAGCGCTCCCAGGATCGTGCCTGCCATTGATTCCTTCGACAGCCCCTCGCTTCTCAGAAGATTGGAATGGATGAACGATAGCATGACGAATGGGGCTCCTGCCGCAAGAGGTATGAAGTAATCCCTCGCATAGCCTCTCGTCTCATCGGAAGCTCCAAGGATCCTCAGCAGCGGTTCCATGAATGCAAGCATCAGCGCCGCGATCAATGCGCCGAGTAGGATTGTGATCCAGAAGCAGAACGAGCTTGCCGCTTTCACGCCATTCCTGTCACCCTGGCCGAGCATGCGTGAGACAAGGGAGCTTCCGCCCTGCCCGAATATGTTCCCAAGTGCCATGAGGAACGTGAATATAGGGGCTCTGAGCGACACTCCTGAGACAAGTGCCGTGTTGTTCGTCTGGGCCACGAAGAATGTATCTGCGAGATTGTAGATAAGCGTGACGACCATGCTCGCCACGAGCGGCAGCGATAGCTTGAGATATGCGCGCGATACCTTCCCTTCCAGGAAAAGCGAGGCTGTTGCATCCATATGATCCTCCGGATAGGAGAGTTGATACCATCTTCCTTTGTCTTTTTCTGTGCCATATGGCACAATCATGGCGTATGGAAGATATCCGTGATCCAATGCTCATAAGCGAATGCGTGAAAAGGCTGCCGGGCATTGGGAATGTGCTTTCAGCCTACAATCCATTCATCCGCAGATATGGCCGCGGGGAGCTCATCACGAGTCCTGACAGGCCTCTGGACCATATCCTCATAGTGGCAAGCGGCATGGCATTCATCTATGCGATCGCCTCGGATGGCTCTGTCATGCAGATAGCGGTCGCGGAGAAGGGGACGATCATCGGGGATGCTGAGTTCGCGGAGCATGGCAGTACCGCTCTTTTCGTTGAGGCGAGGGATGATGTTGACTGCCTGGCCATCCCGCTTGATGGACAGAGGCAGAAGCTTGAACGGGATCCTTGCTTCCTTATGGCCTTGTCCGCCTCCCTTGCCGGAAAGCTCAGGTCCGCTTCCATGAACAGGATCGATGACCGTCCGCTTGAGGAGAGGCTGCTTTCATATGTGCGGTATGGCTGCGAAGGCTCTGTCATGGAAGGGATCGAGAGGGCCACATACAGCCTTCATTGCAGCAGGAGGCAGCTTCACAGGCTTCTTGCCAAGCTATGCGGCGAAGGCCGGCTTGAGCGCATCGGCAAAGGTCGCTATCGCATATGCTGATGCCCTTCCATTCTTCACATTTGGTTGTTATATTCTTCTCAGTGAGGCTTTGATATGGCTGAGAAAGAGATAGATGAGTATGCAGAGCAGGATAAGCGCATAAGGGAGCGCTTGGACAAGATAGGCCGCAAGATAATGATCATGAGCGGCAAGGGCGGGGTAGGCAAGACGACCGTTACGGTCAATCTCGCCAATGCCCTTGTTGATATGGGCTGCACGGTAGGTGTCCTCGATACGGACCTCCATGGACCGAATGTCGCGGTTATGTTCGGATGCAAGGACGCGGAGCTTACATCGGAGGATGGGCATACGTTCATCCCTGTCTCCCCACGAAAGGGACTCAAGGTGATGTCGCTTGCATTCGCTCTCGAGGATCCGGACGCCCCTGTCATCTGGCGCGGATCGCTTAAGAACAGCGCGATAAGGCAGTTCCTGTCCGATGTGGACTGGGGCGAATTGGATTATCTTCTTATAGATACCCCGCCAGGAACCGGTGATGAGCAGCTCACCATCTGCCAGTCGATTCCCGAGCTCACGGGATCGATCATCGTCACGACCCCGCAGGAAGTCGCGGTGCTGGATGCAAGGCGCAGCGTCAACTTCTCCCGCAAGCTCGGTGTTGCGATCATAGGAGTGATCGAGAACATGTCCGGCCTCATCTGCCCGCACTGCAAGGAAGAGATCCCTATCTTCGGCAAGGGCGGCGGAAAGAAGATGTGCCAGGATATGCATGTTCCTTTCCTTGGCTCCATACCTATGGAGATGGGCCTTCCTGAGGCTGAGGACGAAGGCAAGGAGTGGGTGGATCAGGTTGGCCATCCGTCTGCGGATGCGCTTAAGGCGATTGCCAACGAGATAAACAACGGGACAGCCTGCTCGACATCCCGCGATACGTCTTTCATGGGCACACCGTCATGCAAGCCATCCGCATGCGCCTCATGCACCGCTAACTGCCCTTCAAGGAACAAAGGCCATGAATGAGAAGCTGAAGTGGAGGACAGACTCCAGGAAGGTGGCATATACCACCCCTATATTCTCCGTCAATAGCGTTGAGCGCACTGCCCATGATGGACGCCATGGGACATTCGTCGAGATCAAGAGCCCGGACTGGATCGTTGCCCTGCCGTGGCTCCGTGTCGATGGCGTCCCGTGCTTCATCATGGAGGAGCAGTACCGCCATGGCTCTGATAGCATAACGCGTGAGTTTCCCGCGGGCCTTGTCGAGGAAGGCGAGCCGGCGCTGGATGCCGCGATGCGTGAGCTGATGGAGGAGACAGGCATGAAGGGAAGCTTCACGGAGCTTGGGAATGTATGCCCGAACTCCGCGTTCATGTCAAACAGGCAGAGCTTCTTCCTTGTCACTGATATAGAGAAGGTCGGCGGGCAGTCCCTTGACGCGAACGAGGAGATCGATGTGATCACGGTGCCGGTCGAGGATGCTATCCGCGACATGGGGAAGGGTGCCTATGACAACGGCATCATGATGATGGCCATCGGCTTCTTCCTCCGCTATGTGGAAGAGCATCCTGAGCTCGGGCTGCGTCATCCAAGCACCGAGAGCGTATAGTCGTTCAGACTATCGTCCTCGTATATAAGGCGATAGAGCGCCTGCACGAGCGGGAAGTCGTCGGCGACGCCTTTCTCCCTTGTGATATCCCCTATGAGCTTTATGGTCCTCAGCCCCTCCACGACGGTTGAGGACTTCGTGTTCGGGTCGAAGCCGAAGCCTTTTCCTATGAGCATGCCGAGCGTCCTGTTCCTTGAGAGGTCATTGAGAGCCGTGAGCCCCAGGTCCCCGATGCCGCAGTAGCGGAAGATGGCATCGGAGGAGCAGCCGAATATGCCGAGAAGGTCCTTCATCTCGTTCACGGCCTTCGTGTACACGAGGAAGTCTACGTTAGGGCTGTTGAACTTGCCAGAGACGATGCCGATGGCGATGGCGTACATGTTCTTGAGTATGCTCATGAGCTCGACCGCCCTGACATCAGAAGAGTAGTCCAGCGAGAACTGCGTGCCAGGAAGGATCTCATTCCTGAAATACAGATAATCCTCCCTTTTGCCGCCGAATGTGAATGATGTGGGGTATCCGTTTATGGTCTCGATCGCGAATGATGGCCCTTTCATCGATGCTGTGCGGCGGAACGGGATGTTCTCCGTTATGAAGGCGCCGCTGTCGCTCATGCCCTTCGCGAGGTTGATTATAAGCGGCTCTCCCTCTGTGTTCTTCCTTATCTCCTCGGAGAATGAGACTATGGCCTTGGAGGGGATCACGAGCATGACCACGTCCGCATCGTGGAACACGGAGAACGATGATGTCGCGCTCAGATGCTTCGAGAGCTGCCTGGTAGGGAAGTACTTCCTGTTCGTGTGCTTCTCGTTTATCTCCTTCTCGACGTCCTTCTCGATCGTGTGGAGCGTCACCTTGTTGTTATTGTTCCAGCATAGCCTCTCCGCTACCGCTGTGCCGAATGTGCCGGCTCCTGCTATGACTATATTGTTCAATCTTCGATCCTCCTGATTATATAAAGGCGTGAAGAGCAATCACCGAGCATTCTCATGCCTTCCCTGTATCCATTGCCTGATACCTGCTCGACCAGCGATATCCCGCCCCATCTGAGCGCATCTCCCGGGACGGTGTAGCACTCGCTCTCCTGCGGATATGAGATAGCCTCCTGCCCGGATAGGATATGGCTGCGGGCGAATATCCTGTAGTCATAGCCTTCATCGGCATCAAGCACGAATAGCTTCTCCTCGTCTGAATTCGGCTTGAGCTCGCGCTGCAGATAGAGCATGAGGATAACGCTTCTGTCCTTGTTCGATACTGTCCATATGGTGCGGTTGCCTTTCTCCTGCACCCTTATCCGGCCGAACTGGAGAAGCATCCTATAACCCTTGTAGAACTCTATCTGCGCCTTGAATGCCGTCTTCTCCACCCTTGACAGCTCGGCTGTGTCGATAGCGTAGGAGAGTACTCCGAATGCCCCTATGTTGAATCTCGTGTCCCTGTCGACTATGCGCCTCGTGATGGCGTTAGGGGAAGGGGAGACCGTCGTCTCTATAGCCGATAGCGGATACAGCATCGATATCCCGGCAAGCATCGAGGCGCGGTCCATAGGATCCGTGTCATCGCTTATGAGGGCTGACGTGGAGAATGAGAGCATCCCGAGATCGAAGCGGGCACCTCCTGATGCCGCCGTGCTTATATAAAGCGACGGGAAGCGATGGCCAAGCGCGCCGAGCACTGTGTAGAGGCCCAGGATGTATTTGTGGAGGAACTCGCCTCCATCCCATGCCCCCATCTGGCTGAATATATCGGAGTATGAGCGAGTCATGTCCCAGACTATGTAGTCTATGCGGCAGCGGTCTATGGTGGATGAAAGCGTCTCTATCATCCAGTCCTGCACAGCCGGAAGCGTCAGGTTAAGTATTTCCTTGCCGGCCCTTCCCGCATTCTCCTCGGCGCTCCTGCCGATTATCCACTCGGGGTGTGTCTTATACAGCTCGCTTCTGTCCGAGACGCACTCAGGCTCGAACCAGAGCCCGAACAGAAGCCCGAGGCGGTGTATGCCCTGGGCCAGGCTGAAGAGGCCTGACGGGAACTTCATCGTGTTCACATGCCAGTCCCCGAGGCTTGTCCTTTCGCTTCGCCTTGCCCCGAACCAGCCATCTCCGACTATGACACCTTCAAGTCCTATCCCCTTGGCGCCTTTCGCCATCTCCAGGATCTTGTCCTCGCTGGCATTGTAGTAGACGCTTTCCCATGTATTGAGCATCAGGGGACGCATCCTCTCCGCCCACTCGCCGCGGCATATCGATGAGCGTATGAACGCGTGCATCCTCGCCGACGCCTCCGCCTGCCCATCCTCGCTGTAGGCCATCACCGCTTCCGGGCTTTCGAATCTCGAGCCTTTCTGAAGGTCCCATGAGAAGAGATCCGGATTGATTCCCCATACGATATGCGTCATGCCATCAGAGGTAAGGGAGAACGACGCGCGGTGCGCGCCTGAGTAGATGAGGTTGCAGATATAGCATCCGCCGCGGCCATCGGTTAGCATGAAGCCCGGGTTCGCCTCTGCCGAGGAGCGGTCCCTGCGGCTTTCGGAGATTATCGTGCCGCTCTCTATCCTGCGCTCTATGGCCTCCGCCTCCCTGAGCCATTTGCCCGTTATCGAGGTCACCTTCATATCAGAGGAGCGGAAATCAAGCTGGGCTGACGCAACGGCCCTGAGCGTGATGCGGCTTACGCCCCTGTTCTCGACGATGGTCCGCCTTGTTATCGTGTCAAGCGATGGGAACACCGTGTATGCAAGCGTCATCCTCATCCCGCTTTTCCTGTCATCGAATACAAGCTCAAGCGTCTCGGCCTCGTCCTTCCTGTCCTTAGCGATTGGAAGCGATGTAAGCGCGAGCTTCACGCCCTTGCCTTGCTTCGCTTCGCGGAACCTGAGGTCGATCGTCCGCTCTCCGCTCTCTCCCCATGATGCGGCTATAAGCGGGATGCGGTAGTCACCCTTGCCCTCCGATGAGAACTCCAGGAGCGTGTCATTGAGGTCTATCTCTGCATTATCCTCATTTACGGGCACTGCTGATCTCTGGACCATGTAGCGCTTTTCCCTGATGGCTGTCAGCGATGCGCGCACATCTCTCAGCTTCTTCCCGTAATATATATGCTCCGCATGGCCGGTATCCGTTATGCATATCACATAGCTTGTGCCGTCCGTAGCGAGGTGGAATGCATTCCCTTCTAACATTTCAATCATATAAGTGACCTCAAATCTGCTATAATCCTAAATCATAAGGGAGGTTTTTGCCACTGTGGATGTCAGACGGCTTGCCCTATGGGAAGGGCGCTATGCAACATACATGTCCAACGATATATTCTCGGCGGTCATCGAGGATCAGGGGGATATCGTGCTGGAGCTTACCTCCAGGGCCCTCTCCGGAGCGAGGATCAATGCGCTGGCCCTCCCTTATTTCAGGGGCACAGGGGCGGGCGTGATGTCAGATGAGAACGGGGAGTGGTGGCAAAGCCGGCAGAGCCTGTACCAGGCGGGCGGCGCGTATTTCACCTTTCCCGCGAAGGCTGATGATAGCATCACGACCACGAATACATACTGGATGGTAAGGCGGTACGGGACCGAGGAAAGGCATGGCGGTGTATGGCGTGCGTCCGAGATGAAGAGCAGGGAAGAGGGGAACAGGTATCGCATAAGGCGCGTGGACATGCTCCTTCCCGGCCATCCCGTGCTCTATACGGCCATCTGCGTGGAGAATACCGGGGATATCCCTATCGAGGGATCCGCGTCCTGGCATTCGATGCTCTCATATCCCGCTATAGAGACCTCCTCCATGATAACAAGCAATGCCCGCTACTATACGGCATATGCCATGGCATCCCGTGAATCCGGGATAGGTCGCTTCAAGCCAGGCGTCGTGTTCGATGAGCTGAAGCACGCGCCTCTTGCGCGCGGCGGCAGCGCTGACGCTGGGTTCATACCGCCCCCGACAGGAACCTATGACTACTTCATAGGCAAGGCCAACGATAGGGATAGGCTGTCATGGATAGCCGTGAACAATCCAAGAAGCCAGCTTATATACCTTCTTCTCACTCCGAGAATCGCGGAGAGCGAGGAGGAGTACATCTTCCCGAATGTCGACCTGACAGAGAATTATCTCGGGCGCATGGATGCTCCGTGGGCGCTTTTCGATGGGGCCTGCCCTGAGGTCATGTCCCTCACATGCGGCTTCAACTCCGGTCCTAAGGGCTCGAGGAACTTCGTCCTCGCGCCGGGCGAGCGCAGGATAATATATGTCGCGAACGCCTTCCAGTGCTACGACAACCCGCGCATCGGCATGGGCTTCTATTCCGCGGAATTCACGGAAGATGGCGTTGTCTTCAAGCGCACCAAAAGCTGGGCGATGATCCCTATCGATCATCGCTTCCAGGCGATACGCGAGCAGAGTGCCAGGATATTCAATCCTGAGGAGGAGTGACCCAGGGCCAGCTGTCGCTCAGGCCGAACCTCTCTGAAAGGGTATCTATGACACGCTGCAGCGACTCAGGTACCGGGCAGCCATATTTCTCCCTGTATCCGCGCGCTTCCCATTCAAGCTCCCCGGCAGTGTAGATCCTGGCCTCTCCCGGGGCCTTGCGGCTTTCCCTGAGCTCCGTGAGGATGCCTGACGCTACCTTTCTGAAGAGATCCTTCCCAAGGAAGAAATCGGGGTTTATCGCGATGAAGAAGTGCCCTAGGTGGTATGGCTTGCTGCTGCCGTCTGCCGCCTTGTCCGTGAGCGCCTTGAGATACGGGCTGTCCTGCAGCGCTGCTGAGAGTATCTCGACAACGGTCGCGTAGCCGTATCCCTTGTATCCAGCCCCATCCGTTCCGATGCCGCCAAGAGGCGCGAGGGCTGCCTTCCCGAGCGTGAGATCGCGTAGGATGCCATCGGTATCGGTACGCGTGTTCCCATTCTCGTCTATCACCCATCCAGGAGGTATGTCCTTGCCGGCCCTGCCATAGACTTCGATCTTGCCGCGCTGGGAGACGGAGGTCGCGGCGTCTATGACAAACGGGAATGGATCATCAGTCGGCAGCCCTATTGTAAGGGGATTCGTTCCCAGCATGTTCTCGACGCCGAATGTCGGAGCGATGGAGGGGCGGGCGTTGGTGCCGGTTATGCCTATCATGCTCTTGTCAGTCGCCATAGTGGCGTAGTAGCCAGCGATTCCGTAATGACTGCTGTTGCGGACGGCGACCATACCCATGCCGTACTCCTCGGCTTTTCTGATGGCCATTTCCATTGCCTTGTGGGCAACCACATGGCCCATGCCATCATGCCCGTCAAGCACGGCCGCGGTCTTCTCGTCCTTGACTATCTCGATTTTGGTGACAGGATTGAGGATCCCCTTGTCTATCCTGTCGATATAGATTGGCTTCAGGCGGCCGATTCCATGGCTGTCTATGCCTCGCTTATCCGATTCGATCAGGACGTCCGCTATTATGGCGGCATCGGAGGAGGGGACGCCTACAGCTTCCAGCGACTCCCGCATGAAGCGCTCAAGCTTGTCAAACGGGACGAATGCCGCGTCCTTGTACTTCTCCAGGAATTCCTTTTCCGTCATATTCCCTCCCTTAGTATTACGTAGCCAAGAGGATCGAGATCTATCGGATCCTCCGCATAGCCACGGGTCCTCCATGTCATCCCGACATAGCCCACGGCTGTAAAGCCGAATGATGCATCAGGCCTCAACTCATCATCTATGATGAATTCCGGATAGAACGTGCCTCCGACAGAGAATCCCAGTGTCCTGTCCTCATCGAGATAGAATGTGTAGAGCGCGTCGATGCCTATGCCGAACGCAAGCGAGTCATAGCCACGGCCGGCTTCCATCACAAGTCCCGGCCCTATCGTTATGTTGATTGCCTGCTCGGGCGTGAGCCGGAACTCGAACCCCGGTCCTACGATTATGCCGAACATGAACGAAAGGTCCTTCCTGAGGCCGAATCCCAGATCGATATGCGAGCCAAGCCCTACGCCTGCCTTGTTGGAGATATCAGCAAGGTACTGGGCGCTTGTGTTGAATCCCATCAGTCCATAGCCGCTGCCTGCATCGGAGTATCCTCCGATCATCCCGACCGATGCCATGGATGATGCGGCAAAGATGCTGGATGAGATAAGCAATATAGCCAGAATCAACGATAATCTTCTCATATCTGGATTATAGCATGCGGATTCTCGGCAGAAATGCTGAACTGTCTATATGGGCTTTTTTACCTTGTGAGCCTGCATGGGGTCACGTTTATCTATGAAGTCTATCGAAGGCGGCAAATCTTTATGTCATTTCTGTACATTAGGTTACAATCGCATACAAAAAACAATGCGCCTTCTGTTTCGATCTCCTTTTCCGCTTTATAATGTCCATAAACAATCCTCCAGTTCATTTGGATGTGATGTAAAGGATAATCTTTTCCTTTAAGAGGAAAGACTGATTCAGAAGTAAGGAAGGGAATTCTTGAAAGACATAGATAAGTATAGGGGTTGTCTTATAGGCGGAGCTGTAGGGGATGCTTTAGGTTATCCAGTTGAATTTATGTCTGCAACGTCAATAAGGGTGAAATACGGAGAGAACGGAATTACCGGATATGAGCTTTATGATGGTTGCGCAAGAATCTCCGATGATACGCAGATGACTCTCTTTACAGCTACTGGAATACTCCTTGGAGAGACACGCGGATGCGTAAGGGGCATAGCAGGTCCGCCTTGGAGCTATGTGTGGCTGAGTTACAAAGATTGGTACAGAACACAGACAGAGGCATATCCTCTGAATGGATATCATTTCTCATGGCTTGATGATATTCCGGAATTCTTTTCCAGGAGAGCGCCAGGAAATACATGCATGTCTGTTCTCGCTGCAGGAAAAGAGGGATCTGTTGAAAATCCTATAAATAGCAGCAAAGGGTGTGGAGGGGTAATGAGAGTTGCACCTATTGGGTTGCATTTTGGAAGGAAGAACATGTATCGTCCCGTTGCCCCGCATGAGATAATGGAAATAGGAGCAGAAGTAGCCGCTTTAACACATGGGCATCCACTTGGATACATTCCCGCAGCTGCTCTATCGTACCTTATTGCACTTCTTGCAAATGATGATATGGGATTGGAAGATGCTGTCGATGAAATGTGTTATCAAACCAGCTGTGAATACGACAGTGACGATGAAGATGGATTCTACGGTGATTTCAGAGAGCTTATCGACAAGGCTCGTTATCTGGCAGAAGATGATAACATCAGTGATCTGAATGCAATCAGGGAGCTTGGAGAGGGCTGGGTTGCTGAAGAAGCTCTTGCTATTGCGGTTTTCTGTGCACTTCGATACAGCGATGATTTTGAGAAAGCGATAATAGCCGCGGTTAATCATGATGGTGATAGTGACTCGACTGGAGCGATAACAGGAAACATCCTTGGAGCATACCTCGGCCTTTCAAGCATTCCTGATCATTTTCTGCAGAATCTGGAACTCAAGGATGTCATCATGGAAATCGCTGATGATCTCTTTAATGATTGTCCTCTCAATTCATGGGATATGGGAGGAAATACGGAAGAGGAGATAATGTGGGAGAACAAGTACTTTCACAACAACAAGAATTATAAGCGATGAAAGGGAGGTGCGGACAAAAACTTGGACCTAGAAATAAAGGAAAGATGAATAGATGTACGCACTGGAAGAGAGAATCAAAGCAGTAGAGATGTATTTCAGGTATGGCAGGAAAGTATCAGCTGTCATAAGGGAGCTTGGTTATCCAGATCGCAAAATTATTGTCAAATGGATCAGGGAATACGAAGAGACAGGAAAGCTCCATGAAAGATGTGCAGGTAGCAACAGGTACAGTCAAGAAGAAAAGCAGGAAGCCGTCGATTTCTATCTTGGACACGGGAAGCAGATCAGCTACACGATCAGG
>CALXLT010000008.1 GCA_944389275.1 uncultured Spirochaetaceae bacterium | reverse complement strand
ACAAGCCATTCCATCCTCACAGGACCATCATCCTGGACTGCAGCTTCCTTCGATCCACCCGCGAAGAGGAAAGATACGGAAAGAAGAACTACCAAAGCAACTGAAAGAAAACGTTTCATTGTTCCTAGCCTCCTTTTGCGGCATGGTACGCCGCGGCTTGACTTGAGAAGACGGTAAGGCCACTTTCTCGTGAACGCAATAAACAATATTTTGCATTATGGCATTATTTTGCCAACAACGCGGAAAAACATGCATTAATCGCTATTTAATGCAAAAGATTCCCACTTTGCAAAAATATCGACATTGCATTGTGCAAATGGCAGTTTAGAATCATCTACAGCTATGCTTGAAGATACACGAAAAAGGATCCTTGACTGCAATCTCGGCAGGAATTCCCTTGAAAGAGGCAGGGAGATCGCTGCGATATTCCCTCGCCTTGCGAAAGATATAGTAAGGCTCGCTGATGAGGCTATGGAAGGACGCCTCGTCCTCCCAGGGACTGGCCCGGAGCTTTTCTTTGTTGGCAATCCTCCTCTTTGGGAGCATAACCCATGTGGAGACAACGAATACACTTTCTTTCTCAACCGCATGTTCCATGTGAAGACGCTGAGCGAGGCATATAGCCTGACAGGAAAGATGGAGTATGCGGAGAAGGCCATATCGGAGATGAGGAACTGGATAGAGACCGTGAAGTGCCCATCTTTAAAGATGGAGGATGGCTCATATGATCTCAAGGCCTTCGACTGCTGTTCTCCATGGAGGGCCCTCGAGGTGGGAATCAGGGGTTATCGCACATGGCCTATAATCATAGAGCTCCTGATCGACACGCCGTTCTACACGGAGGATTTCCATCGCCTTGTAATACAAAGCTGCAGGGAGCACTGCCGCGTGCTTTCCGAGATATCGCCACGGCTATGGCCGGAGGCTGATCACAATCATTACATCATGGAGAACCTGGGGCTTCTGTCGCTTGTCCTGCTCTTTCCGGAAATAGATGAGACTGGGAGAATGCTCAGGCAGGCAGAGGATGAGCTCTCGAGGTGCATGAAGAACCAATGCACAGAAGATGGCGGACAGATAGAAGGCTGCCCATCATACCATAATGGTTCGGTGTACTGGTTCTCGCTCCGCAACAGCATCTCGGCAAAGTATGGGCTCACGGTTCCTGATAGCTATACGGAGAAGCTCAGGAAGATGTTCATCCATTCCATCCATGCAACACGGCCTGCAGGAGGCAACTTCCCATGGGGAGATAGCCATACGGCGAAGAAGGAGACCATGTCCCTTGCTGCCGTCGCCTGCTATATGGCAACAGGAGAGCGGGAATATCTCCAGAGCGCCGCATACTTCTCCCCTTCGGCTATGATCGAGAAGGACATGAGGGATAACCTCTGGAGATTCACGGACCTTGAGAAGCTCAGGGATGACTATGCATGGGCCGAAAAGCATCCTCTGAAGCCAGACATGGAATGCGTGGAATGGAACAGGGAGCTCAAGCAGGCTTATATACGCACTGGTTGGGAGAAGGATGACATCGGCATAATGACAGCCTGCAGGACCCCTATCAAGAACAACCACGCCCACATGGATCCAGGAGGATTCGATTTCTGCGCGTACGGAGAACCCCTCATCTCGGATCCTGGCATCTTTACCTATAAGGATGACATCAACAGATACCACTTCAAGAGCACAGGCTGGCATAACACGGCGATGATCAACGGCAGGGATGCCTGGCAGTACATCGCAAGCTGGAGATACGGAAAGCAGGAAGAAGGGGATATAGTCAGCGTCACGGAAGGTGAGCGGCATACCACGGTCATTTCCGAGCATATTAACTACAAGCCGGTAAGGCTGAGGCGCATCCTTTCCCTTATCGATAAAAGGTTCCTGCTTGTCATGGATATCGCATACGGGATGAATAAGGAGGATTCCATGCAGTCCTCTTTCCATATAAATGCCTCTGAGATCAGCATGCTCTCTTCCCGGTGCCTGGCATCCTCGGTTCCCGACAGGGCGAACGTCATCATCGCGACAAGCGGCGATGGAGCTGGCACGAAGATAATCTCAGGGAAGATCTCCACGGATAATGACGTGTGGCATGATTCCCTGATCGTCCGCTTCAATACGGCGGGGAACAAAGAGGAAGCTGCGGCGCATGCCGCGCTCATAGTCCCGCTGAAAGCAGGAGAGGAGCCGCAGGAGACAGTGCCTTCGCTGCTGTTTGAAAACGGTATCGCCACGGTGTCATTCCGCTTCGGCGACACTTCGATAAAAGCATCTTTCAATGATACGGAAGTCGATATAAAGGAGGATTGAAAATGCATATTCCGACCTATGAGCTGGATGTGGCTGACAGCGATGTCTTTGCCGCATTCGATCTATCGAGGCCAGGGCTGGAGAAGGTAAAGGCCTCATATGAGGCAGGACGCACGGAAGAGGCCAAGAAGAAACTCGTGCAGTACATGATGGAGAGAAAGGAGCCTAGATACTACTATGATTACAGGGCGCTTCCGCTCCACCCTATCGATACGGATTCCAATCCTTATTTCTTCCAGGCGGCATTAGGGCTCAGCGGATCGCTGAAGGAGTTCTGCCTTTATGGCGCTGACAGGATGCTGGAGAATACATACGTGCTTCCAGGCAAGGGCCGTGGGGAGACGTTCCTGGGCAAGAACATGGAGAACATGATCCATTTCAACTTCCTCGAGGATCAGGGCAAAAGGCATCGCCACTTCCTGGACATGTTCGTGCGCGGCCAGCATTTCGAGTACATGGCTGTGGCATACCACGAGACAGGTGACAGGAAGTATGTGGAGAAGTTCGAGCAAGTGCTGCAGAAGTTCTTCGAGACATACCCGCTGAGGATCGTGGACACGTCCCCTTCCGCCAACCGCTTCCAGTTCGACGAGGACAGGGATGTCATGAGCGCGGGCTGGCTCTGCCTTGTCTACATCAGCCTTTTCTATACAAGGCTGCCATATGAGATCCCATACGGCCTCGCATTCGAGATCATCAAGAGGATATGGTTCCTTGGCATCCAGTTCGAACGCTTCAGGAACGATACGTACAGGGCATACAACCATCACCTCTGGGAAAGGGGCCTGGTGCCTTTCATACTCGGCGTGATGCTGCCTGAGATTCCTGCCTTTGCCGCGATGAAGGAAAGAGGAGCGGCTATAGTCGAGAGGCACACGCTGGAGGATTTCAACAAGGCCGGAGGCTACAGCGAGCACTCCATAGCATACTGGTCAGGCGCCGCGCTTGGGGAGATGACCTCAAGGGGAATCATCCTTGCCCGCATAAACGGCGAGAAGCTCCTTGGAAAGGATGCATTGGACAGGATCGGGAAATCGTTCAGGCTGCTGGCGGATCTGGCAGCCCCAGGAGAGCGCTACCCTTCTATCGGCGATAACCGCGGGCCGATGATCAATCCCATACTCTCGCTTGGGGTGCTGTCAATCGATGAGCCTGGATGCAGGAACCTGCTGGCAAAGAGACAGGGAAAGCCATATGAGGAAGCGGCGCTTCCACCGATGGACTATGCAAACGATGAAGCTGGCTTCACGATATTCCGCAATGGCTTCAATCCTGATTCGGACTATATTGTCATGTCTACAAAGAGAAACTGCGGCTACACAGGACACAACCATATGGACATGCTCTCCATGTGCATCACGTTCGGCGGCAAGGAGATAATCGGCGAGCCATATGCAGGGAAGCTTTACCATAACATCAGGATGGGAAGCGCGCAGCGTGGATACATGTACAACATGGCGTCCCACAACACTGTCCTCTGCTATGGGAGCCCCATCCAGCCTGATAGGATGTACTCGAACAAATGGGGCGTCTATCGCCCTGATACCCCTATCTCGGAGTTCACGGAGTCTGCAGAAGGAGCATACGTCAAGGCCTTCCATACAGCATACACGTTCTGCCGGCACACGAGGGAGGCCGCGTACGCTAATGGCAAAGGGCTTATAGTCCGCGATTCGATAGAGCGTGGAAACAGGATGGATGAGAAGCATATCCAGAGATGGCATCTGATGGATGGATGCTCCATCACGAAAGAGGGAGATGGCTTTGTTGTCATAGAGAAGGAAGATGTGAAGATCCTCACGCTCTGGGCAGGGAATCCAGAGATAAGGATATGGAAGAACCCTGTGCTGTTCCCAGAGATCTTCCCGACAGAAGATGATGTCTTCCCTATAATCGACGCGTCGTTCGCCTGTCCGGAGGCAAAGGCCGCGGATAACGCAACCGCTTATCTGAGCACAGCGTTCATCAACATAAGCGGGATGAACGTAGATGACGCTAAGATACAGAAGACGCTGCAGCAATTCAGGAGCAGCATGGATGCAGGCTCCTTCGCGACGATCGATGAGCCTGATGACACGGTACCTATGATAAGGATCGCAGGATCGCTTTATGAGACGCTGAGGTAATACCTCAAGCCTGGGGCTTAAGCCTCAGGCTTTTCTCATCACGGCTTTCTCGATATCGCTATCGGAAAGAGGCGTCAGGACAGGCTTCCCCAGATCTTCCATTAGCACGAAGCGCACTATGCCGCCTTTCTTCTTCTTATCCTTGCCGATCGCCTTCAGGTACTCCGGAAGAAGATCCTCCGGAATGGAGAACCTGTCCTCATCAAAGCCATATTCCCTGAATAAGGCTATGCCATCCGCGGCCAGGCCTGACGGCGTCACGCCAAGCTCCTCTCCTGCTCTCAACGCCTTCACAGTCCCCCAGGCAACGCCCTCGCCATGAGAGATCGAATAATCATAAAGGGACTCAAGGGCATGTCCGAACGTATGCCCGAGATTGAGAGAAGACCGTATGCCCTTCCGCTCCTCAGGATCCCTAGTTATATAGGAGATCTTCACGGCAAGGGAAAGCCTGATCATCTCCGAGACCGCCTCAGGATCACGGGAGAGGACCTTGTCCCTCTTAGCCAGCAGGAACTTCATAAGATCATTGTCTGGTGACAGCAGCGCGTGCTTAAGAACCTCGCCAAGCCCTGACCTGTATTCGCACTCCGGAAGAGTCCTCAGGAACGCTGTCGAGATGATCACCTTCTCTGCGGGGAAGAAAGTACCGACAGCGTTCTTCGCCCCACCGTAGTCAATACCGGTCTTACCTCCGAGAGTTGCGTCGACAGCGGAGAGAAGCGTCGTTGGGATGAGGATGCACCGTGCTCCCCTCATGTACACGGAAGCGGCGAATGCCGTCATATCGAGGACGACACCACCGCCAATGCCGATGAACATGGAATCCCTGGCAAGGCCTTCCCCCATCGCGCGCGAAAGGATCTGGTCAACGGACTCCCAGTTCTTCCTCTCCTCTCCAGGAGCGATTGAGATGAAAGGCACGGATGGCCTTTCCCCATAGGATGAGAGGGAGTTGTCATCAAATACGGCAAGAGCGGAAGGATAGGAAGACAGCTCTTTCGCTATCTCAGAAAGAGAACTTGTATAGACATCGGTCATCGCACCGCCCTTGAGCGGCACGGAGAATATCTTTTCCATATGCCTATTCTATTCAGTTAGGGCTTCTTCTCCTAGATTATCCTCTCACCCCTGACGAACTTTGCGGCAACAGGAGCCTCAGAGTGCCTGTAGGCATGCATCTCCAGCCGCTCCGGCACAGATAGCTCCGAGCGGAGGACAGACGGGAACGCGCCATCGTCCAGCACGATTATATCCGCGTCATATCCTGTCTCAAATGATCCGACCTTGCCGAAGAACGAGCCTCCGCCCTTCGATGCAAGGTAGAACGCCTCAGAGAAGCGGAGAGGCTTATCGGAATCATCGACATAGCGGGAACGGAGCTTCGAGACCTGCACGGCATCAGTCACCATGCGGAGCATCGACAGCGATGATCCGCCTGCGGCATCGGTTGCGAGCCCCACGCGTATTCCCTTATCAAGGAACCTGCGCACAGGGGCGATTCCGGATCTCAGATTCGTGTTCGATGACGGGGAATGGGCTACATAGACATTCCTCTTGAAAAGAAGATCCATCTCCTCCTCCGTAGGCCACACGACATGGGCCATTATCGTGGGCATGTCCCCTAGAAGGCCGAAGCGGCTATATGCATCGGCATAGCTCCGGCTCCAGGGGCAGAGATCCCTTACCCACTCGACCTCGGAAAGGTTCTCATCAAGATGGGACTGGACTGGTAGATTATCCTTTATCGCTTTATCTCCAAGCCATTGCAGCAAGCTGTCAGAGCAGGACGGGATGAAGCGCGGCGTGATTATCGGAAGGACTTTCGAGAAGCGGGAAGCCTCTTCCAGGAACGCTTCCTCCTCAGCAATCGCCTCATCAGTTCCCTCTATGAGGATATCTGGGGAATTGCGGTCCATCGATACCTTCCCGACATAGCCACGGAGCCCCGCGCTCTCCATCTGACGCATGAGGATGAGCGAGGACTTCCTGTGTATAGTGGCAAAGACCGCGGCCCTGGTCGTGGCGCCGGAACCAAGCTCCGAAACAAAGCTCCTATACGCCTTCTCCGCATATCCTGTGTCACTGAATCTAGCCTCATACGGGAATGTATGGGCATTGAGCCATTCCAGAAGCTCCTCATCCATGAACAGGCCCGCGAACTGATGCTGCGGGGCATGCACATGCAGGTCCGAAAGCCCTGGAGCTATTATCGAGCCAGTGAAATCCAATAGCTCATATTCCCCTTCAGGCGCACTGGCGTATACGCCGCGTACAAGGCCATCCTCAACAGCGAGATAGCCATTCTCCTGATACCTGAAGCCATCCGGAGACTCTGTCCAGATGATATCCCCTTTAAGCACGATGCATTTCTTCATACCGTCCTCCTATAAGAGGCCGTAGCAGGCTGTTTACGGCAGCCAGTAGAGACGCCTGACCATATTACAGGCTTATACTGCCATCGCAGCTATAGGATATCATGGAAAAGGCCATGCAGCACGCGCTACATGGCCTTTGATCAGCTTTTCCTGGAGAATCTCCTGCGATACGTCTTCTTCTCAGGCGTATTCAGGGCGATTTCCCTGGCCCTCTCCTCGGAGACAGACTGCGGATCAGCCTTCTCCGCCTTCGAAAGCGGGCAGTTCCTCTCTCCCCATTTGAGATAGGCTCCATATTTGCCGTCTATTATGGCGAGGGGCTTATCATCAAGAGGCGGGAACTCCTTCAGGATCTTTGGCTCTGCAGCCTTCGGATTGATTATCGCGTCAATGTCCACATTGAATGGATCCGCGACCTTGAAGTTCTTCCCGGCATACTTGGCGTACACTCCATATGGGCCGGCATTGAGAGTCACCTCATTGCCCTCATCATCCTTGCCTATCGCCTTTGGCAGCGAGAAGAGCAGCTCTACCATCTCAGGCGAGTATGATGACGCCTTTCTGTTTCTCTGCACGTTGACGATCTTCCCATCGCTTTCCCTCTTGAAGTACTCACCATAGCGGCCGTCCATGACAACGATTCCATCAGCGACGACCTGAGGAGGCACCGATACAGGGAAAAGAATATCGCTAGCGTCCTTGTCGGTGAAGGTTCCAGGGAAATACTTCAGCTGATCAATCGAGGCCATCTTCTCCTTGCCTGTCTCCTCATCCACCGCGTCGGATGCGAGATAGGGACCGAACTTGCCTGTCTTTATCGAATAGGAAACAGGCTTGCCATCGTGCTCGAAACGATAAGCCAATCCCGAAAGCTGGAGATTCTTGGCCTCTGAACGCCTTACGCCACGGCGTACCGCGGCAATATCCTTCTCAAGTCCTTCAAAGCCTTCATTACCCTTCCAGAATCCATCGAGGAAGGCTTTCTTCGAAACGCTTCCATCCGCGATGTGGTCAAGCTTGCTCTCCATGCTGGAAGTGAAGCCGTATCCGATATACACGGGGAAGGAGCTCTCAAGGAACGAATCGACGAAGAAACCAGTGAATGTCGGCACAAGCTGCTGCCCCTGCCGGATCACATACTGCCTGTCTATCAGCGTTGAGATTATCGTCGCGTAAGTCGATGGGCGCCCTATTCCCTCGCTCTCAAGCTTCTGTACAAGCGTTGCCTCATTGTACCTCGCAGGAGGCTCCGTGGAGTGGGCCTTTGCCTCCGCGTCGCTTATGAGAACGGATGAGCCAGCCTCAAGATTAGGAAGGATCCCCTCCTCCCCTGTCTCCTCCTTCTCATCGGAGGCAGCTTCATATAGCTTCAGGAAGCCCGGGAACCTTATGGTCGTGCCGGATGATGACATCGTATAGCGGCCGCATGCGAAAACAGCGCTTGTCGTGCTCTTCTCGGCTTCCCTCATCTGCGTAGCAAGGGTTCTTTTCCAAATAAGCGTATAGAGCTTCAGCTGATCCCCTGACAGTCCTGTCTCTTCAGGCCTCCTGAACTTGTCACCAGCCGGGCGGATAGCCTCATGGGCCTCCTGGGCGCTCTCGCTTGAAGCCTTGTAGTTGCGCGGCTTATATGAAAGGTACTCGGAGCCGAACATCTCCTCCACCTGACGCCTTGATGCGTTTATGCACTCAGATGAGAGCGTCGGGGAATCCGTACGCATATATGTGATGAAGCCATTCTCATATAGCGTCTGCGCGATCGACATTATCTCACGCACGCCCTTGTGCAGCTTCCTCGATGCATCCTGCTGGAGCGTCGAGGTCGTGAAAGGCATAGCGGGATTCTGCCTGGAGTCCTTGTTCATCACGCTCTCGACAACAGCATCGGAACCCTTAAGCTCCTCGGCTATCGCAGCGGCATCGGCAGCGGAAAGGGCCTTGAAGCCCGCCTTAAGGCTTCCCGACTCCTTATCGTAGCTCTTGGATGAGGCCACAGGAACGCCATCTATCGTGACCAAGGTTGAGGGGAAGCGCACGCCGTCTCTCTCAAGATCTATCTCAACCGAGGCGTAATCGGATTTCCTGAAATCCCTCCGGATCTTCTCCTTCTCGACGATAAGCTTGAGCCCCGGGGACTGCACGCGCCCTGCCGAGTACTTACCGCCAAGCTTACGGGAGATTATCGGGGATATCCCATAACCCTGAAGGCGATCGACCGCGCGCCTTGCCTCCTGCGCATGGACAAGGTTCATGTCGATCTCACGGCATGAGGAGAAGGCGTTGGTTATAGCCTGACGAGTTATCTCATGGAAGACCATGCGATATACAGGGCATTTAGGCTTGAGCTCATTGTAAAGATGCCAGGATATGGACTCACCCTCGCGGTCCTCATCGGTTGCGAGCACGAGCTGGTCAACGCCCTTGAGCGCCTTCTTCATCTCGGACAGAAGCTTCTTCTTGTCACCCTCTATCTCATATTCCAGCGCATAGTCATCATCGACATCGACGCCATATACTCCCTTGGACGGGGATGGTGCGAGCTCGACGACATGTCCCTTAGATGCTATTACGCGGCATGTTGGTGGAAGATACCTCGCGATTGTCCTGGCCTTTGTCGGAGACTCGACGATTATCAATGTATTCTTCGATGGATCTGCTACCAAGCTCAGCCCTCCTGCTGGATTCTTCTCAGAATGAATGCGTCGCCTTCGCCTGGATTCGGATTCCGGAAGATCACGGTACCGGCAATGCCGCTGCCATTGGTCTCGAATGTCATCATGGCCTGTCCATCCTCCATATATAGATTATATGTGGTGGTCGTCATGACCGTTATCCCAAACGCACTCGTCTGAATGTAAGCAGAAGTCGAGTCTGAGTCAATCTCGATCCTGTCGACCCTCCAGCGGGATGGGGTGAAGCTGGACTTGTTGAAGCGCTCGGCGTTTATCCTGTAGGCGATCCCCGCCGGGGTCTGGTCATCGTAATCGATCCACTGTCCGGACATATCGGAATCAAACGGGAATAGCGGGAAGATGCGGTATTCATTGCCATCATCCGAAAGGAGGAACATCTCATGGTACTGCCCATATACCGGATCGACCTTGGTATCAAGGCGGAAGCGGAGGCTCTTCATCCTCCCCTTGTTGTCCTTGTCCGTCTCGTTTATCCACTCGTAAACGCCATCCCAGCTTGATGTGCTGACGCTCACCCACTCGGCATCTATATCCTCATTGCCCTCGCCTCTTGCAGCTACGCAGAATGTATACTCCTCATCTGAAAGAAGCTTCTCGACAGTATAGCTGGAAGCATCGAAACCGAGGCGCGCTACAGGCTTATCTCCATTGTATATATCATAATGGGCTGCGCCTTCCACGGGATTCCACGAAAGGGTGACTGATGTCGGCAAGCCTTCGGCCTCAGCACCAAGGCTGGCGGCGGCTGCCATACCGGCAAGCAAGGATAATGCAGTGAGCAAAGCGATAATTCTTCTCATCTTCCTCTCCGAGACTACTTGAGTATCACAAAGAGAGGAAGGTGTCTACCTATCAGATTGCCTTAACCTGCCTTATGGTCTACCATCTCGATATGAGAAAAACAATAGCAGCGCTGGCAATAACGATGCTCCTGGCATCATGCACGGTGACGGAGAGCCTTGTCGTCGAGAGCGATGGAGGCATCAGCAGCTCGTCAGATATATACGTGGAGCAGTTCTTCATCGATGTTCTTGAGGATTTCTCGGAATTCCTCCCGGAAGATGATTCCTCGATAATGGACAATGCTATGGAATCATTCGGGAACGGGCTGGCAGGGATGGCGGCAGTCGCGTCATCGAGCACGGAGAAGACCGGCGAGAACGAATATCTTGTATCTTTCGCAGTCGATGATATAGACGCTCTCCTTTCGGAGTTCGGAGTGGAGGAGCAGAGCCTTATAGCCATGACGGGCAATTCCCTCTCCTTCTATCTCGATATCTCCAACTATGCGGAGCTCAAGGAAGCCGTGCCGTTCCTTGCAGATCCCAACTTCGAGGTATATGGCCCGGAATACAACCAGGGAATGAGCGAGGAAGAGTATCTGGAGATGATCTCCTTCCTTCTTGGGGAAGAGGGGCCTGATGCTATCTCGCATGGCCTTGTATCCATGGAGATAACGGTTCCTGGCACGATAACAGCTGTAGAGAACGCTGAGAAGACCGGTGACAGCACGGCGGTATTCAGCTTCCCGATCATCTCGTTCCTGCTTCTCAACGAGCCTCTTTCATTCTCGATTGAATGGGAGTGATGAAGATGCAGAGCAAAAGAGGAAAGGACTGATCGTTCTTTCCTCTTTGCTTATTATATATAGCCTATTACAGAAGCGATAAGGCTTTCTTCTCGATATCCCCTGCGGTAAAGCCGAAAGCCGACGCAAGATACTCCAGGGATCCCACCTCCCCGAATCTATCGCCGACATTGATGAATCCAGCTCTCACGGGGATTCCCGACTGCAGCAGATGACACGAGACCATCTCGCCGACTCCACCTGCATAGCGGCCATTCTCACACACGATGATGCGTCCGGTCTCCCTCGCAGCCTTCTCTATGGCCTCTGTATCAAATGGCATGATGGTGTGGAGATCAAGCACCCTTGCGCTGCATCCCTTATCAGAGAGCGCCTCAGCGGCTTTCAGGGCCTGATCCACGAGATACGCGCCTGTAGCTATTATCGTTATATCGCTGCCTTCACGTGCCGTTATGGCCTTTCCAAGCATAATCTCCTCATCTGCGCCATATCTATGGATTATCCCCTTACGCGGCGCCCGGAGATAAGAAGGCTTTCCGAGCTTATATGCCTGGACAATGAGTGAATACATGCTCATTGCATCGGAAGGCTCATAGATCGTGAATCCAGGGATCTGCCTCATCAGCGCGATATCCTCAAAAGGCATATGCGTGCCGCCATTGTACTGCGCGATGATCCCGGGATCCGATCCGATGACATGGACGCAGCGATGGGCATAGCCGACGGAGATGAAGAGCTGGTCATACATCCTGCGCGATGCGAAGCATCCGAAGCTATGGATGAACGGCACATAGCCGACAGATGCCATGCCCCCTGCCACTGCTGCCATATTCGCCTCGGCGATGCCAACATTGCGAAACCTGTCTGGGAAGCGTTCCTGGAAAGCAGTGGACCCTATGCATGATGCAAGATCCGCATCGAGGAAGACAACATTCCCATCCTCCTCCGCCAGATCCATTATCGCAGCCATTATGACATCCTTGAAGTTCTGGAAAGCCGATGTATCCCTCATTTGCGCGCCTCCTCCCTTTTTATCAGAGCAGCAATCGCCTCCTCTGCCTTGCTCTTATCGATCTGCATGGAATGGTTTGCCCTGATATCCTCGCCAGGGATATATCCATAGCTCTTGATGGTATGCATGATTATCATCACCGGCTTATCCTTGATGCTCTTGGCCTTGGCGATAGCAGCCTCGATTGCGCTGAAATCATGGCCATCGATCTCAAGAGCCTCCCAGCCATATGTCTCATAGCGTTTCTTAAGGTCATGCATCGGGATTATGTTATCCGTGTAATCATCAAGCTGCTGCCCGTTCAGATCGGTAAAGCCTATGAGATTGCCGAGCTTCCATGCACCGGCCGCCTCTGCCGCTTCCCAGACCTCTCCTTCCTGGCTCTCGCCATCACCGACGACGACATATGTATAGCTATCGAGCTTCCGCATCCTCTGGGCCAGAGCAATGCCGACAGCAGCGCTGAATCCCTGCCCAAGGGAGCCTGCGGTGAAGTCTATGCCAGGAGTCTTTGTCATATCGGCATGGCTTGGAAGCCTAGTACCGCCCTTATTCAGAGTGGACAGCCAGCTTTCCTCAAAGTAACCCTTGCTTGCAAGGACAGCATAAAGCGCTGGCCCGCTATGTCCCTTTGAAAGGACAAGCCGGTCCCTCTCAATCCATTCCGGCTCCTGCGGACGTATCCTCATCTCATGGAAATAAAGATATACGAGAAGCTCCACGACCGACATCGAGCCGCCTATATGCCCCTGACCGAACGAAGCGATCTCATTGATGGTCTTTATCCTCACATCAAGGGCAATTTCCCTAAGCTTCCTTATTTCATCCTGATTCATAGCATTTTCCTTGTTAACACGGTATACAAAGCCAGCGCTGGCCATAAGCCAGCTTCTGGCATCAAATATAGATAGAAGAAGGTATCAGCGTACTGTCCTTACCACCACTTGATCAGATCAGTCACTTCCTTACGTATCTCGATGAATCTCGGATCCGCGATATTCCTCGGATAAGGAAGATCGACATCCATGATCTTCTTGATCGTGGTAGGCTTGTTCGTCATTATCAGTATGCGCTGGGCAAGATAGACAGCCTCCTCAAGGTTGTGCGTGATGAAGAGGACAGTGCTTCCCGTTGCCTTCCATAGCTGGATTACCTGATCCTCCAGATAGTACCTCATCTTGATATCCATCTGGCCATAAGGCTCATCCATCAGGAGGAGGTCCGGATTCATGGCGAATGAGCGGCCGATTACAACCCTCTGCTCCATCGATACCGATAGCTCATGAGGATAGGCCTTGAGGCACTTATCCAGACCGAGTATCTTCGCGACCGAATCAACCTGCTTATCAATGAAATCCTTATCCCTCTTCTTTATCTCCAGGCCATAACGGAGATTCTGCTCGACAGTGAGCCAAGGGAAGGCCGATGGCTCCTGGAATACAAACGCGAGGTTATGCTTTGCGGGATCTGCGGGCTCTCCGTCTATCAGTATCTGGCCGGATGTTGGCTCGATCAGCTTGGTAAGCAGCCTTAGGAATGTAGTCTTGCCGCATCCAGTAGGGCCGACTAGGCATACGAACTCACCTCTTCCGATGTCGAAGCTGACATCCTTCAGCACCTGGAGGGAGCCGAAGCTCTTGTTGAGATCCCTGACTTGTACTTTCACGTTATCGCTCATTGCTCTCTCCTATAGCGCCATATCGGTATTGGCTTCGATCTCCTCGCGTATGCGGAGGAATTCCGTGCTTATATTGTCCCTTGGCCTTGGAAGATCAGGGATATATATATCCTTCACGCGCGCAGGGCATGCAGAGAGAAGTATTATCCTGTCTCCCAGGGTAACGGCTTCCTCGATGTTGTTAGTGACAAACACGATCGTCCTCTTGTCCTGCTCCCAGATCCTGAGTATCTCATTCTCCATCAGGTATCTTGTCTGGGCATCCAGAGCACCGAAAGGCTCATCCATCAGAAGCACGCCTGGATTCGTCGAATAAGCCCTGGCTATGCCTACCCTCTGCTTCATGCCGCCGGAAAGCTGCCTTGGATACTTATCCTCAAAGCCATTGAGCCCTACAAGATCGATATACTTCTGGGCAATCGCCCTTCTCTCTTCCTTGGGCATCTTCTTTATCTTCAGGCCGAACTCGACATTCTCCATTACGGTCATCCAGTCCATCAGGGCTGTCTTCTGGAAGACCAGGCCGAATCCATCATTCACACCATGGTATTCCTTTCCTTCATAAAGCATCTTCCCTGTTGTCGGAGACTCCAGCCCGGCGATCATATTCAGCAGCACGGTCTTTCCGCACTGGCCGGGCCCGAGAATGACAAGGAACTCATTCTCATACACATCGAATGATACATCCGCAACAGCTTCCTGGGTCTCCTTCCTGGAATGGAATGACTTCGATATGTTCTGAAGGGACATCTTTATTCGAGATTTGTTTTCCATGGACAAAGCCTCCTTTCCAGGAATGTAAGGACAATCGAGATAAGGTATCCGACAACGCCGATGATACACATGCCAACGATGATCATCGCGACATCATATGCTTCCATTCCCCTGTTGATGAGGAAGCCCACTCCGGAACGGCTAGCCATCATCTCAGCGGCAAGCACGATCATCCAGCCGGAGCTCACCGCTGTCTTGACGCCTGCGAAGATAGCAGGGAGCGCTGCAGGAAGGACTATCTCACGGAGAATCTGCACATTGGAAGCCTTGTATATCCTACCGACATTAAGCAGCACTGGAGGTACCATCTTCACGCCGGTCACGGTATTCATGAGGATCGGCACATAGGCACCGAGCGTTACAAGGAATACCTTCGACACCTCGCCTACTCCGAACCAGAGGATCACGAGAGGAATCCATGCGATAGGAGGTATAGGGCGAAGGAACTCGAAGATAGGGGCAACAAATGCGTTGACCTTTCTGCTCCATCCCATGGCAAGCCCGAGAGGGAGGCCGATGAGCGTCGCGAAGAACACCGCAAGGAGGACTCTCCTCAGGGATGACAGTATATGGCCACCAAGCGATACGCGGCTGATAGGACGTCCCATCATCTGCCCTAGCTTCTCTATGCAGATAAGCGGGGACGGAAGGAAGTCGGGGTTCCTGACCGCAAGGAAAGTCCACAGCACGAGGAAGAGCCCGATTGACAGCATCGTGAAACCAATGGTCTTGAGGATTTCTTTGGTCTGGTTCATTTCTCGGTCCTCCATGGTGTTGCCTTCTTCTCGATGAAGGCAAGTCCTGCAGACATGAGCGCTCCGGATATGCCTATGACAAGCATGCCGCAGATTATGATATCCGAGCGGACGAAGTTGCGCCCCTGCTGGATCATATAGCCCAGTCCCTGCGTAGCTGCCAGCATCTCCGCTGCGACAAGCGCTGACCACGCATTACCAAGCGATATGCGGAGGCTGGTGAATACCAGCGGAAGCGAGCTTGGGATGCAGACGGTCCTGAATATCTGCCACTTGCTCGCACCGCATGTCTTTGACACATCAACAAGCGTCTGGTTCGTCAGCGTAACGCCAGTATATGCGTTTATGACGCATGGAACGAACGCCGATACGAATATTATGAATGCCTTTGCCTGATAGCCGATACCGAGCCAGAGGATCGATATAGGTATCCATGCGATAGGCGGAATAGGCCTCATTATCTCGAAAAGCGGGCGGATAAGCCTGTTGGCTATCTTGTAATAGCCCATTATCCAGCCAAGCGGTATGCCGACAATCACCGCAATCACGAATCCGCAGAGCGCAAGGCGGAAGCTTGCCCAGAAATGAACCGGGATAGTCGCACCATCTGGCTTTGGATCCATGAGCTTCGTGAAGAACGTCCTCACAACCATCGTCGGTGGATTCAGATACCGGATCGGAACAAGACCCACCCTGACGACAAGCTCCCATATACCGAAGAAACATACAAGCCCTATGAGGGATATCATAAGAAGCTTGCGTCTCTCCCTTGCTTTATTCCTGTTCTCAACTTCGATTGAAGCTGATATGGCTTTCTGATCCGCCACGATTGCCTCCATTCTGAAAAAATGGGCTGCCACCGATGCAGCAGCCCGATTGGATACTTATCTTAGAGATTATTGATGAACTCAGTATCGATGAAGTCGCCTGTCGCAAGCTTGTCATAATCAGCCTGCGTGAGGTTGCCCTGGTTTACAAGGAACTGCGCGAATGTGAGGAAGAGATCCTTGAGCTCACCGCTGTTCATCAGCTCCTTCTGCTCCTCGATTGTCGGGAATGGCCTGAGAGCGATCTCCTTCACGCAATCCTCCTCGGTTGTCGTGATGCCTTCGTCGAGAGAGAACTCATAGAGCCAGCTTGGAGCCTCTTCCTGGTTAGCCCTTATTGCCTCAACGCCCTCGCAGTAGGTCTTGAGCCATCTCTGGACAAGCTCAGGCTTCTCCTTGACTGCCTTATCAGTAGCAACGATGAGGTTATAGAAAGCAAGGTCGACAGCATTTGCGGAGGAAACCTTGATCCAGCCTTCCTGCTCTGCAAGGTATCCGAACGGAGCCCAGAGACCTACGACATCAGCCTCGCCTGCCTTGAATGCAGGATAGGACTGCGCGACTGTCATATCAACGATCTCGACATCATCAGCAGTAAGACCGAACTTCTCAAGCGTTGCAAGAAGCACGAGGTGGCAGTTGGAAGCGCTCTGGCAGATTATCCTCTTGCCCTTCCATGTATCTGCTGTGCCATAGATATCAGGGAAGCCTTCGACCTGTCCCTTGACCTTTGCGATATCGCTGTCCGGGCGTACCCAGATATCGATCGTATTGCCATCATATACAGTGGCGCCGATGACCTTCATGTCATATCCTACGACACCAAGCACTGCACCAGCCATTCCTGTCGTGCCTACATCCCATGCATCGGAAGCGATAGCCTCGTTCTGGGCTGTGCCGCCGCCATACATCGTGATATTCGGAGCAAGGCCGTTTGCTGTATAGATTCCCTCATTCTCAGCAACGATGGTCGGAAGGCCATGGATGTACGGGTGATGGCTGACATTGATAGGATCAAGCCCTTCGGCAGCTTCCTTTGAACCACCTGCGAAGAGCATGCAGGCTGATACGATAAGCATGAGAGCAAGAGACAGATGTTTTTTCATGCTGATTCCTCCTTTTTTTCATCGGAAATCGTTTTCCGATGTTTTTATGCTATCATGTATAGCCATTTTGTCAACCAAATTCTTTTGCTGGATTTTCCCCGATATTGCGTTTAACCTTATCTTCGGCTTTAGGATATACTTGATATGATGAAGCAGAAGCGGAGCACGATAAAGCAGGTAGCGGAAAAGGCCGGCGTATCGCCGGCGACCATATCCAGATACCTGAATAACAGCAGGTCTTTTCCTGACGATGTCAAGGAAAGGATCAGCAATGCCATAAAGGATCTCCACTATGCTCCGAATGCCAGCGCGAGAAGCCTCAAGCAGAACAAGACGCAGATAATCGGCATGATCATCCCGGACATGGTCGTATACACGCATATATGCAAGATAATCGAGCATATACTCTATGACCATCACTACAGCCTGATGATCGCAACGAGCGACTATGATTCGCAGAAGGAGTACCAGCTGCTGCAGAAGCTCTTCCAGCAGGGAGTCGATGGCATACTGCTGGCCTCATGCGGGCAGAACAATGAATATATATCCTTCATAAGGGATCAGGGTGTGCCGATAATCCTCTTCGACCGCTACCTGTCAACTCTTCCCGACATGAATTACGTGCTTGAGAAAGGAGTGGAATGCGTAAGGAAATTCACCGAATATGCCATCTCGCAGGGACATAGGAAGATGGCATATCTCCAGGGACCATCGAATGAGCTCGTATCGACAGAACGCTTCGATGAGTTCAGGAGGATCCTCGGCGCCCATGGCATACCGGAGAACCCGAGATTCTATTATAAGCAGGTAATGACCCAGGAAGAGATCAAGAAAGCCAGCAATGACATACTTGACCATCTGGACGAGGTCACTATCGTCATAACTACCAATGCTAAGCAGATAAAGCACTTCGTGATGACCGCAAATGAGCGAGGAATACGTATTCCTGATGATATCTCGATCACAGGCTTCGGCCTTGATGAGTACCGCACGCTCTTTCCCTACCCTATGACATGCATCATCCAGAACCATAGGGAAATAGGCAAGCAATGCGCCAAGATGATGCTTGAGCTTATAGATGATGAGGCTCCGCAGCCGAAGAAGATACTGATTGACAGTGACTTCTTCATAGGAAGCTCAGTGAAGCGATTATGCTGAAAGCAAAAGCGGCGCTTTCGCACCGCTTTGAAGTCTGATCCAATCCACGTTCCCTGTTTTTGAGGGCAGCCGTCAGGAAGCGCGTCGGAAGGCTGGCATTGTTGGAATGAGGCCGTCGCCTTCTTCTCTCCGATCCGGATGTGGGCCGGACCATCGGCTGGATCGATAAATGAAGACTCTTACTTTGAGTAGTACTCGACTACGAGCTGGTCGTTGACCTGTACAGGTATCTCGGACCTCTCTGGAAGCCTTACGAGCTTTCCTGAGAACTCTTCCTCGTTCTTCTCGAAGTAAGGAAGGTTGAATGCCGGATGACCAAGGAAGCATGACCTGAAGAGCTCATTGCTCCTTGACTTCTCCTTGAGGGAGATGACATCACCAACATTAATCTGGTAAGAAGGAATGTCAACCTTCTTGCCATTCACGAGGATGTGGCCGTGTGATACGAGCTGGCGAGCGAGGCGGATGGAGTTACCGAAACCAATGCGGTAAACTGCATTGTCAAGCCTTCTCTCAAGGGAGATGACAAGAGCATCGCCTGTTGCGAGGTTAGACTTGAGAGCCTTGTCGAAATACCTGCGGAGCTGCTTCTCAAGAACGCCATAATAAGCCTTGAGCTTCTGCTTCTCAGTCAGCTGCCTGCTATAGTCAGTAGGCTTCTTCCTCTTTGCGAACGCTGGGCTGTTCGCCCTGTTCATTGCCTTGGGATGTCCACATACATTCACACCAAGTCTTCTGCACTGCTTGAATCTAGGACCCATATACCTTGCCATAGATTTTACCCTCCAGTAAACAAGTGTCAGTTTTATACTGTGCTTAAGCACAGCCCCTATACTTTATAGCGTAAGGATCGCCATTGTCAATTATAGTGTCTCAACCCTATTGTCTAACTTTGAAAAATACGCTAGATTACCATCTAGTGTTGAAAGCACACGGTCGATCCTGTAGCTCAGCTGGATAGAGCGTCCGCCTCCTAAGCGGAAGGTCAGCAGTTCGAATCTGCTCAGGATCACGGATAAGGAGCAGCTGTGAAGTTGCTCCTTTTTTCTTTTCCTGACAAAAAGATAAGGGGCTGACAACGCAGCCCCCAGACAGATCACATGATCTTCCTTACCCAGCCCTCAGGCGCTGGCAGGTCGCACATCTGCATGCCCGTAAGCGTCTCGCGGATCTTCGTGAGCACAGGTCCCATGCCATCCATGCCGGACGGGACAAGGATCTCGCCATCCTTATGCGTGATAGATCCTACCGGGGAGATGACCGCGGCAGTTCCGCAGAGGCCGATCTCCACGAAGTCCTTGACCTCCTCGAAGCGCACAGGCCTCTCCTCTGTCTCCATGCCAAGATAATCCTTGGCAACCTGGAGTATCGAGCGCCTCGTAATCGACGGGAGGATCGAATCCGACTTAGGCGTCACGAGCTTCCCATCCTTCGTGATGAATATGAAGTTGGCTCCACCTGTCTCCTCTACATATGTGCGTGTCGCGGCATCAAGGTACATGTTCTCAGCAAAGCCTTCCTCATGCGCCTCGACAATCGGATAAAGCGACATAGCGTAATTCAGTCCTGCCTTGATGTGGCCGGTGCCGTGCGGGGCGGCCCTGTCATAATCAGAGACACGGATCCTGATCGGCTTCACGCCACCCTTGAAATACGGGCCGACAGGGGTCGCTATAAGACGGAACTCATACTCCGGAGCCGGCGCAACGCCGATCACAGGGCCTGAGCCATACACAAATGGCCTTATATAAAGGGAAGCGCCAGAGCCATATGGAGGGACCCATGCAGCATTTGCCTTGACAACCTCATCCAGGGCACGGAGGAACATCTCCTCGGAAACCTCAGGGATGATGAGCCTCTTCGCGCTGTCCTGCATCCTCTTCGCGTTCTGATCAGGTCGGAAAGCAACGATGCTGCCGTCCTTCGTCGTATATACCTTAAGGCCTTCAAAGCATGTCTGGGCATACTGAAGGACGCCTGCGCACTCGCTGATATGCACAGTCGGATCGGTGATGATCTCACCCTCATCCCACTTCCCATCCTTCCAATGGGCTACGAAACGATAATCGGTCGGCATGTAGCCAAAACCGAGAGATGACCAGTTGATGTCCTTCTTCTCCATAACCTTACCTCGCTAATTGCCAAGAATTGTAGGACTATGGAAAGCCAATTACAAGATTCAGAGAGGGCTGGATGCGAAAATAGGCGACGGACTAGATAAGGCCATGGCCTATGATGAAGGTACGTATCGCGCTGTCCGATCCGCCCATATCGAGCATCATGAGCTCGGCTCTGTCGACCCACCGCATCTCATCATGCACGGCCAGGCGGAAATCCTCGGAGGAAATGGAGACAGCAAGGGCATGCAGATGGTAATCGGTGCCGTTGTTGGAGAAGTCATACGAGAAGATCTCCTCCCCTGGCTCAGCCTCGACGGAAAGCTCCTCCATGAACTCCCTTCGCAGGGTATCTGAAAGGCTCTCGCCGTACCTGTTCTTCCCGCCGGGAAACTCCCATTTCCCCGAAAGGCTTCCACCAGGCTGTCTCTTGCCGACCAGCACACTGCCATCCTTTATGACGATTCCCGCCGTGGTATTCCGTTCCATGTCCCCATTATACCAGCACAAGGAAGGGAAAGAGGAAATGAATCAGGGCGACAATCAGAGAAACCTTGCCGATCCGCTCATAGCGCTCAGTCCTCAGGCTCTCAACATAGGCGTCTTCCCTCTTGTCCGAATAGATGAAATAGATCATCAGGGAAAGGAAGAACACGAAGAAGGAAGGGATGAAATCACCGACGATCCTCGGTCCTGGCTCCATGGGGAAAAGAAGGCTTCCAAGCCCTATGGCCAGGCCTGCAAGACAGTAAAGCCTCCGCGCCCTCTTCTCCTCACGGAGCTTCTCTCTAAATAGGATAAGGAACGAGAGCTGACGCTTCCATTTCTCCGGAAGGATTATGAGGGAAGAGAGGATGAGATAGGAAACGGAAAGGAAATAGAACTGCATCATCTTGCCCTCCCGACCTCCTCTATCAAGGTTTCGGCATCATAGTAGCCATAGCGCCTTGCGGCATTCCTCCCTGCCTCCTGATGCAGGATAACGCCATCGATGGCAGCGCGCTCAGGGCTCTCCCCCTCTGCAAGAAGCGCCGCTATTATACCGGAAAGCACATCTCCTGACCCAGCTATGCCCATCGAGGGATTGGCTCCATCGTATATGTAAACAGCACCCCCGCTTGTTATCCAAACAACCGAGGACTTCAGGACAACCGTTGTCTCCGTCGCTTTCGCAAATGCGCGCAGAGCATCAAGAAGCCCCTCCTCGCCATCAAGGCCATCAGGTATGGACAAGGCCTTCATCAGCCTTCTGTATTCCCCGATATGAGGCGTGATCACAGCTTTGTAGGAAAACCTTCGGCCCGGAACGAACTTCAGTCCATCCGCGTCTATTACAAGGTTCTTTCCCGATCCAGTCACATCGGCAAACAACTCCTCATCCCCATCGTCCCAGCCTGGACCGACAAGGAGGGCATCGTAGCGGGAAAGATCAGAGCCATCCGCGATCATGATCGACGGGGACTCATCACGGATGGCCGTGGCCTTCGTGATCACCGAGACAAGGCCAGCGCCGGAAGCGAAGGCAGATCTTGCTGCAAGCCTTATCGCGCCCTGATAGCGATCAGAGCCACCTATCGCGCCAAGATGTCCCTTGGAGTTCTTATAATCCGTGAAACATAGTTTTCTTATCCTGGAATCGCCTTTTGAAAGAAGATAGGCGGAGGCATTGCTATTTCGTATCTCCTCCTCAGGGAATCCCGGATTGACAAGGAAAAGTGTTCCCGCCTTCCCCCTGAAGGATGGATGGTAGATACAGAGCTTTGCCGTCGTCATCATCACCGTGATATCCGCATCGACGATGGAGGCGGAAGGAACGTCCAATGATATAACAAGAGCATCCTCATCGATTTCAGAGACAACCTTCCTCACGCTCTCATCAGGTTCGCCATGAAAGCCAAATCCGAAGATCGCGTCGATCACGGTACCGTACCCCGCAGCTGACCTTGTGATCTTCACAGAGGGCGGAAGAAGTGCGCGCCTTCTGCTGTTCTCCTCACTACCCTTCTCATAAAGATAGAGAATCGATACATCAAAGCCATCGGACGCTGCGAGCAAAGCCATCCCCAGCCCGTCCGCTCCATTGTTTCCCGGACCTATCAGGAAAAGAAGGCTGCCGGTGAGGAATTCCCTGGTCCTTTCATACGCGAGGCGGGATGCAGAGTCTATAAGCTCTGCCTCAGAGAGCGAATAACGCTCGATGAGGGTCTTGTCAAGAAGAGCAGCTTCACGCTGGGAAAGGATAGGTTCCATGCCTTGATGATACAACAGAATCCTCTTATTTTCATTTCCGACGACTGGATATTCCGTTGATAGCTATCCGATTGATTCCTTTCCGTATCAAACCATAAGCAAGAAATCACAAAAATCGGAAATGAATTACCGCAAATTGTGGAAGTTGACTTCCGGTTTTTGTGATTGCGATCATTGGACGGTAAGCGTAAACGAGCATTCCTCCCCTGCATCATTGCGGAAGAAGAAGTACTCAAGATACCTAGAATCAGCCACGGTATATGGCTGCCCTGGCCCAAGCGTTTCCGTCGCGTATCCATTCCCGGACTCATGCCGAAGCCCTAGCCTGCCGCTTCCCCCTACAGATTCCAGAGTGATCGTTCCGCCAGGTGATGACACGGTGAATATGACAGGGAAGATGGCGGTGCCCTCGCTTACGGAGAATGTCCTCTCTCCTTTCCCCATGCTCTCGATCGCAAAGCCTGCAGGGACAGGCTCAAGGCGGGCTGATAGCTCCCGGCCGCTATAGTCGAACATGATCGGCTCGGAATGCTCCGGGATATTTATCTCGATACGGCTATCCGTGATCCTGACAGGAAAGACATTGGAAAAGTGCTTGCCGGAGCCTGCATAGCGGGCATTCAGGGAATTAGCGAAAGCGCCAAGCCCTCCTCCATCGTTCTCAACGGCAAGAAGCGATGCCGGGGCCGGATCGATCAGATAGGTCTGGGAAGGCTCAAGCTTTACGGTCTTATCCCCTATAAGCACAGGATTGCGGAAGTATACATGGAATCTCGCGTCATCGTTTGCAGAGCTTCTTACGATAAGATTCGCATAAAGATAGACAGTATCGTATCCGCTGAGATCTATCACGGCATTGCCGTTGATGCCTTCAATCTCCGCGCCGCTCTCATCGATGAACCTGAACCAATGGCTCATGGAAGCAGAACCTGTATTGCTGGTGATAGCCGTGACGACAACATTCTCAGGATTCTCAACAGCAGCCATGTCAATCCGATAGAAAGCCTCATACTCCTCAGAGCCGTCCTGGTTGATGAAGATAGGATCGGTAGCGCCCTGCCCGATTGTCATGCCCTTCGAACCATCCGTGAAATCTATCCGAGGAGCTGCTACTGCCCCTATACGGAACTCGCCACCGCTACCAATGCCGATCTCCGAAGCCTTGAACTCTATCTCCGTCACACCCTCAGGAAGGATGAATGCGTAAGTTCCCTCTCCAAGGTCATTGATCGTGATGTCCTCGCCTGTTGAGGCCATGGCCTTCGCATTCCCGGCCCTTCCCGTATAGATCGTATAGAGCTTACCGCACTCAAGTCCGGTAAGGATAACGGGCTGGCTTCCGTCCTCCACGATGATTGGCCTTGAGACTGTCGTCCTGTCATCGCTGCTTTCAGGGATGATCTCATCTATATCCAAAGGGCCATCAAGGATAACAGGCTCGTCTGCAAGACTGCTGTCCCCTGAAGGACCAGCGGAACAAGAAATGAACAGCACGGCAACGAGAATAGGCAACAAAGCAAGCAGCTTACGCATGACATCTCCCCTTTCCTCTTATTGGAAAGCCTCTTTCGTCACAAGTCAAGAGTATTGACGACGGATATCTTTTCCCCATAATGGAGGTTGTCTAGGGGTGGCTTCGGCCTGAGATCATACCCTCAACCTGATCTGGATAATACCAGCGTAGGGAATGGCAAAGCTCAAAGCTCCCCCCTGAAGGAGCGTTTCAATGAAAAAGACAATCGTTTTCGCTGCCGTGCTTTTCGCAGTTATCTCGCTTTTCGCCCAGCCTGTGAGGGAGGAGAATGAGCTCACGGTCTATTCCTATGACTCATTCTCAGGAGAATGGGGACCGGCAGGATCGCTTATCCCGGCATTCGAGAAGAAGACAGGCATAAAGGTGAATCTCGTGGGCGCCGGAGACGCGGTGCAGATGCTCAGCCGCCTTGAGCTTGAGGGAGATTCAACGCCTGCAGATGTCGTGCTGGGGATCACCGATGACTTCGCATACAGGGCATATGACATGCTCTCTCCCTATGAGTCACCTGTGCTGGAGGATATCCCTGATGAGCTTGAGTTCGACAAGGAGCATAGGCTTATCCCATTCGACTATGGCGCATTCGCGTTCGTATACGACAGCGAGGCTGGAGTGAGGAAGCCTGAGTCCCTTGAGGACCTCGCGTCACCTGAATACAAGGACAAGGTGATACTCATCGACCCGCGCACATCATCTGTCGGCCTTGGCCTTCTCTATTGGACATACAACCAGTTCGGCGATGACGCGATTGAATGGTGGAAGGCTGTCGGAGAGAACGCCCTGACGATCGCGGATGGCTGGTCATCGGCATACGGGCTCTTCACTGAAGGTGAGGCTCCGATCGTTCTTTCCTACACGACAAGCCCTGTCTACCACGTCATGAACGACAACACCACGCGCTATCAGGCGATCATATTCCCTGCAGGCCATGAAGCCACGATCGAGGGCATCGGCATACTCAAGACCACGGACATGAGGGAAGAGGCGGAGGCGTTCGTTGACTTCATCCTCACAGAGGGCCAGCTTGATATAGCCATCGCGAACTCCATGTATCCTGCCAACAGCGCCGTCGAGCTTCCTGATGCTTTCGCATGGGCGCCGAAACCGGATATAATGTACACGAGCGCGACTATCCCTGAGGATAAGAGAACCGAGCTCGTGGAGAGCTGGACGGAGGCTATGACACGTTGAGGAAGAAAGGATCGGGATATTACCTACTGAAGGCGGTGCCGGCAGTATTGCTATTGCTGCTTCTCTTCATCATCCCGATCCTCCTTATCTTCTCCAATGCATTCCAGGATGGCGGGAAGGCCATCCTGGAGGTCCTCAAGGATGACTACACATACCATCTTCTATCATTCACGCTCAGGCAGGCGTTGATCTCAGCGCTTGTATCCGTGGCTCTTGCCATCCCATTCTCAGCGTTCTTCTCGAAGTACGCCTTCCCTTGGAGAAAAGCACTGCTGACCGTGTCGCAGCTCGCGTTCACGATCCCGACGATCCTCGTGGTACTTGGATTCGTCATCTGGTACGGGAACAACGGCTACCTGAACAACGCGCTGCGGACAATGCTCGGCGTGAGCTATACCCCGCTTCCTGTCCTCTACTCGTTCAGCGCGATAATACTTGCGCATGTCTATCTCAACTTCCCGATAGCATTCGCGCTTCTCACGGCGTCGTGGTCGACGCTTCCTGAGACTCAGGAGAACGCCGCGTACACCGTCGGAAGCGGAAGGCTGCGGACATTCATGCGGATAACGCTCCCGCGCCTTCGCGGATCCCTTGCATCAGCGTTCATCCTCATATTCCTCTTCTGCTTCTCGTCATTCGCGATCGTCATGGTCCTTGGCGGCAACCCCGCCTACTCCACCCTCGAGACTGAGATATACCGCCGCGTGCATGTCAGCGCGGACCTAGTCTCGGCCTCAGCCCTCGCGCTCTTCACGTTCGCGGTCAACGCGCTTCTGCTGGCCATAACGACACCGGGGCGCAAGGCACGGAAGGGAGAGAGAAGAGAGAGGACGCTGAAGAAGGCAAAGGGAGCGAAGATGCTTGAGGCCATCGTCCTTTCCTTCCTGATGCTTCTCTTCCTGGTGCCGCCTATCGCGGCTATCGCCATAAGGGCATTCTACACGAAGGATGGGATATTCTCCCTGAAGGCATGGGAAGGAATCAGCGGCCGCGGCTTCGGCCTCATCGGTGGATCGATCGACGCGCTTATCACATCCCTTGTGATAGGCATCATCGTGGCTCTCCTCTCCGTGTGGATGGGCAGCTCGATAGCCATGGCTTCGGCAAAGAGGAACTCGAGGCTCCTTCCGTTCATATCATCGCTGCCGATGGCCTCGGGCTCGGTGACGATGGGGCTCGGCTTCATATTCGTCACATCATTCATATTCACCTCGCTCGGCATAAGAAGCTACTGCCTTTCGCTCCTGTCCGTGATCGCCGCGCATCTCGTGATAGTCCTGCCGTTCTCGGTGCGCACGATAACACCTGGGGCGAGGATGATCCCGGATTCGCTTTCCAACGCGGCATACACGCTCGGGCGAAGCACGGGAAGGACGTACAGGGAGATAGAGAAGCCTCTCCTTGCCCCATATAGGCGCAAGGCCTTCGCGTTCTCCTTCGCTCTCTCCCTTGGAGAGGTGAATGCGACGCTGATGCTCTCGTCAGGCAATGTGGAGACGCTTCCTGTGCTTATATACCGTATGATAGGAAACTATGATTACCAGGGAGCCGCGGCCCTTGGTACCATCCTTCTTGCGGAGGCGCTCATAGTCTTCGCCGTGGGAGAGGCAAGATGGAGGAAAGATGCCGTTCTTTGAAGCAAAGGGAATAGAGAAGAAATACAAGGATTTCACGCTTTCCGCATCCTTCTCGATAGAGGAAGGCGAGTTCCTCTCGATAATAGGGCCATCTGGATCCGGCAAGTCCACGCTGCTCTCGCTGATTGCAGGCATAGAGGATCCTGACAGCGGGACCATAACTATAGGTGGCAAGGATATAACGAAGGAGAGGATACAGAAGCGAGGGATCGCGATGGTCTTCCAGGACTTCTCCCTCTTTCCTTCCATGAATACCGAGAGGAACATACAGTTCGGCATGAAGGAGAAAGACAGGGCAAAGCGCAAGGAGCTCTCGGACAAGCTTCTTGAGGTCGTCGGGCTCAAGGGATACGGCAAGAGGGATGTCTCATCGCTCTCAGGAGGAGAGGCACAGCGCGTGGCCCTTGCCCGCGCCATCGCGGCGGAGCCCAGGATCATACTATTCGACGAGCCGCTCTCCGCGCTCGATCCGCCGCTCAGGAAGCACCTCAGGTCGATAATCAGGGGCATACACGACAGCCTCGGGATTACCGTGATATACGTGACACACGATATAGAGGAGGCGTTCGCCGTCTCGGACAGGATACTCGTGATGCGTGACGGCCGCGTGATAACAGTCAAGGACGCTGAGGAGCTGTACAGGAAGCCTGACAGCCTTTTCACGGCATTCTTCACCGGTGAGGGCACTGCCCTTCCCGCCCATCTCGCGTTCGAGAATATGGAAGGGAGCATATTCTTCCGCCCTGAGGAGGCGGAGATAGCTGAGGACCGATTATCTCCGGAGATGTATCCACGGCATCTGGTTCTGGAGGAGTGCAAGGTAGTGTCCGCGGACTTCTCCGGGCCTCATTATATGCTGGGCCTTTCCTATAAAGGCTATCCCGTGCTTGTGGAGGCTTCCAGGAAGCCCAGGAAGGCGGATGTGTCGGTCAAGATCCCGAAGGACTCGGTGCTCATACTCCCATAATTGGCAGAAAACAGGGTTTTAAGCGTATATATGTTCATGAAGAAGATATTGCTTATGATCCTCATCTCATCATGCGCTGCCCTGCATGCTGCTTCCTGGGACCCTGCCTTCGACATCACTGTCCTGTACGATGGCACGGCCTATTCCAGAAGCATAGACAGCAGCGGAACGCTCAGGTCAAGTGCCGGCGCGTCAGCCCGCGTCGAGCTTCTGACAGTGACGATCGGGCGGCATAGAGTTGCCATGCCTCTATCAATCGCAGTGCTCAGCCAGAGCAGCGCGGAAGGACGCACGATGATACAGCCAAGATCGGTCATGAAGCTTGGCATCGAGTACGGGGCCGCGATCTCATCCCTATTCTCCCTCTCCGCCTCAATCGACACGATCTATGAGTATTTCCTGCGCTCTGCCGCCGGGCATTGGCTTCTTGGCGCAACGATAACCCCGGAGTTCAGCACAGGAAGCATAGTTTCTGTGACATTACCTGTCTCCCTATCGTTCGGGAAGGGGACATTCTCCTTCTCGCTTGGAGCTGGCGCGAGGGTACGGCTATGAAGAAGATATTCTCAGCATTGTTTATCATACTTCTCCTCTCAGCCTGCTCAAACGCTCTTGATAGCTCAAGAACAATCGTCATAGCAGTGGCGCTGGATTATAAGGAGGACGCGTTCCAGGACAAGGAGAACAATCTTGTCGTGAATACCCTCAGCAATCCTCCCAACGACCTTGAGGCCTTCACGCACCAGATAGATATCCTCTCAAGCGGACGAGATGTGGAAAGGCATATTTTCCTCTCCCAAGGCGGGGCAAGGCGAGTGAATGGGAAAAGGGAGGAATGGGACAAGGAAACAATTCTCTCGACGATATCCTCGCTAGAGGCGGAGGAGAACGACCTCGTGCTCTTCTTCTACTCCGGCCATGGCATGGATGGCACCGGAGAGCTTGTCGTGTCGGCAAAGGAAGGGAAGATGGACAAGATCTCCCCGGACGAGCTTCTCACTGCCCTTTCCGAAGTCGGAGGGAAGAAATGCGTCTTCCTGGATTCCTGCTACTCCGGGGCATTTGTCGAGGACGCTGGGATGCTTGCGGACGGCGAGGTATTCGGAGAGGATGGCTCGCTCATAAAGGAAGGCTTTCTGTTCTCTCTCGGCCCTGCCCTTTCGCTCTCGATCACCTCAGGACGGCTCGGAACAGATGACATATGGCTGATGAGCGCGACGACAGACGGACAGCTTTCATATGACTCAGGGACCGAGGGGCTGCCGAACCAGGAGGAATACGGGGCCTTCTCATACTTCCTCATCTCCTCCCTTGGCTATGATATGGAGAATGACTCCCCTCACATAAGCCAGGAAAGGAATGAGGTGACGTTCCTCGGGCTATATAGGGATATAAAGAGGAGGATGACGGAAAGCATGTGGACCGAGCAGACGCCCCAGATAACCCTCACGCCTCTGGATCTCGTGCTGTTCTAGCCCTCGAGATCCTTGCGCTCCTTTATGCGCTGTATCTCGTCACGGAGCAGCGCGGCCTTCTCGAACTCAAGGTTCTTGGCCATCTCCATCATCTGCTTCGTGAGGTCGTTGATATACTTCTTCCTATCGCGCTCGAGAAGGAGGTTGTAAGCTGAGGAGGTTATCCTTATCTCTTCCTTCGCGATCTCCTCATCATCGGTCTTCTCCCTCTCTATGATATCCTCAATGGCCTTCTTGATGGTCTTAGGCGTTATGCCATGGGCCGCGTTGTACGCAGCCTGCACGCTGCGCCTATGCTCTGTCTCCTCGATCGCCTCGGCCATGGCCTCGCTCATCCTGTCAGCGTACATCAGGACACGGCCATCGGCGTTCCTTGCGGCCCTTCCGATCGTCTGTATAAGCGATGTCGCTGAGCGCAGGAAGCCGATCTTGTCGGCATCGAGTATAGCGACAAGGGAGACCTCGGGCAGGTCAAGGCCCTCCCTGAGGAGGTTGATGCCCACAAGCACGTCGAACTTGCCGAGCCTGAGGTCACGGAGGATCTCAACGCGCTCGATCGTCTCCACCTCGGAATGCAGATAGCGGACCTTGAGGTCCAGCGACTCAAGGTAATCCGTCAGGTCCTCGGCCATCTTCTTCGTAAGCGTCGTGACAAGGACCCTCTCGCCCTTGGCTATGGTCTTCCTTATCTCCCCGTAGAGGTCCTCCATCTGGCCTTCGGTGGAGCGCACCTCTATCTTCGGGTCAAGAAGCCCGGTCGGACGTATAAGCTGCTCAACGATTTGCGAAGACTCCTTCCTCTCCCGCTCTCCGGGAGTCGCGGAGACATAGATGCGCTGTCCGACCTTCTGGTCGAACTCCTCGTACTTCAGAGGCCTGTTGTCCAGGGCGGAAGGAAGGCGGAAGCCATAGTTCACGAGGTTGAGCTTGCGGGACCTGTCCCCTTCATACATAGCCCCGATCTGCGGCAGCGTGACATGGGATTCATCTATGAACGTGACAAAGTCATCAGGGAAGTAGTCAAGGAGAACCGCAGGACGCTCTCCCGGGGCACGGCCGGAAAGAGGCCTGGAATAGTTCTCGATGCCTGAGCAGTACCCTACCTCCTGAAGCATCTCCATGTCATACTCCACGCGGCTCTTGATCCTTTCCGCCTCCAGCGGCTTGCCGTTGGAGAGGAAGTACTCCACCCTCTCCTCCTTCTCCTCATTTATGCGGTCTATGGCTGCGTCTATCTGGCTCTGGGGCATGACGAACTGCTTCGCCGGGTACAGGGTCACGGTCTCCTCAGTACCCTTTCTTTCCCCTGTCAGAGGATCGAACCAGACGATATCGGCAATAGTGTCCCAATCAAGATAGATGCGGAACGCGCTCTCCATATACGCGGGATATATCTCAATATTCTCCCCGCGCGGCCTGAACGTGCCGCGGGCAAGGACCGCGTCATTGCGCTCGTAGAGCATGCGGGTAAGCTGCCCGAACACAGCGTTCTGGTCGAACTCATCGCCGACGCGGAAGGTGTAGAGCATATCGCGGAGCGAGACAGGATTGCCAAGCCCGTATATGCAGGAGACTGTCGCGACGACGATGACGTCCCGCCTCTCCATAAGCGAGAAGGACGCGGCGAGACGCAGGCGGTCTATCTCATCGTTTATATCCACTTCCTTCTCTATGTAGAGATCCTTGCCAGGAACATATGCCTCAGGCTGGTAATAGTCGTATGTGGACACGAAGTATGTCACGGCATTCTCAGGGAAGAATGACTTGAACTCCCTGTAAAGCTGGGCCGATAGCGTCTTGTTGTGGGAAAGGATCAGGGTCGGCTTCTGTATGCGCTCTATGAGCTTGGCCATGGTGAACGTCTTGCCGCTTCCTGTCACTCCCTTCAGCGTCTGTGCCCTATCCCCGGCAAGATACCCCTGGTAAAGCTTATCAACAGCCTCTCCCTGATCCCCCGCGAGATCAAAGTCAGACACCACCCTGAAGGGCTTCGAGTATCCTGCATTGAAGTTGATGAAAGGCTCACCTGCTATGGAATATGACGACTCTACCTTGCTATCCATCTTATATTCCCTTCATCCTGCTTTATCAGCTCCACGTCCTCTATTGTCATCTCCGTGCCATCGCGAAGCACCGTTACATCCACCTTGTCCCCTGGATGGCTGGAGAAGAAGAACGCGAAGTAATCATCGTAGTCCTCTATCCTCTCCCCATCCAGCGCCGTTATGACATCGCCGCCTATATATATGACAGACTGGCCATACTGCGTCGCGGCGCTTCCGCCCTTCAGCCCTGCAGCCGCGCTCTTCCCTCCGGGCACGGTCTCGGATATCAGTATGCCCTTGTCTATCGGGAGGGAGGCGTATTCGGCTATCACGGGATTGAGCTCGACGGATAGTAGGTCAAGCCAGCCCCTTTCAACCTTGCCGGCGCTGATGATCGTGCCGGAGACATCAAGGACAGTCTCCGCGGGAATCGCGAATGCTATGCCTTCCCCTCCTCCGGATTCAGAATAAATGGAGCTGATGATGCCTATCATGCGGCCATCTGCTGAGAGAAGAGGCCCACCGCTGTTTCCGGGGTTTATTAACGCATCGGTCTGGATCATGCCGGGAATCACGGTATTGCCGTCCCTGCCGCGTATGCGCCTTCCCAGCCCGGAGACAATCCCTCTTGAAAGCGACCACTCGAACCCATACGGATGGCCTATAGCATAGACATTCTCTCCGACCGACACGGAGTGGACAGAACCCACCGCGATAGCCTCGAGATCACTCCTGTCGACCTTGATCACAGCCAGGTCCGATACAGGGTCCCTCCCGATAAGGCTGGCCTCGCTCTCGCTTCCATCAAGGAACCTGACCTTGTAGCTCTCGCCCGATCCGATCACATGGTTGTTGGTGACTATGAAGCCCTCGGAGGAGAGGATGACGCCCGCCCCATCCTCTACAGCTGACCTCGATGATGATGAAGAGGAGACTGCCACGACGCAAGGAGCGGCATTCTGGTATAGGGATATCCCACGCCTGTCCTCCTCGCTGAGCTTCCAAGCCCCCTTCTCTCCCCTGAAGAGCGGAATATCCTCATAGGAGTAGCGGATATCAGAGACAGGGATGCCCGCGGCCTCCATAACCGCTCGCTCGCCGCCATCTTCCACTGCCTCATGCAGCGCCCGCCTGAGATCCTCCATCCTGTTCTCCCTGTCTATCTCCTGTGTCCATATGAGAAGAAGTATCAGGACGGTTATGGAGAGCAGCAGCGCGATGAATGCTATAAGTATCTCCTTGAGCGTTGGGCGGCGATTCATAATAGAGAATCTACAGCCCATGATTGAGTAAGTCAATCTTTGGGCTTACCATTCGTATATGGACTACAAGAGCGCGAACAGCAAGGCATGGGACTGGGAAGCAGGGCACGGCAGCGCATGGGCGCGGATAGCCACTGAAGAGGATATCGAGAAAGCGCGGAACGGAGAGCCTGGCATACGCGTCACGATCAATAGGAATGTCCCGAAGGAATGGATAGAACCACTAAAAGGAAAGGCGGTCCTGGCCCTTGCCGCAAGCGGCGGGCAGCAGGGACCTGTCCTCTCGGCCTTCGGGTGCGGCGTCACGGTCCTCGATATAAGCGAACGCATGCTTGAACGCGACAGGAAGGCATCGGAGCTTTATGGCCTTGATATCAAGTGCATCCGAGGCGATATGGAAAATCTCTCCGCTTTCAGGGACAAGGAGTTTGAAGGCATAGTCAATCCTGTGTCGATGAACTTCATAGAGGATATCGGCCACGTGTTCAGGGAGGGAAACAGGATACTATCTGAGGGTGGATCGCTTATCTTCGGCATCGCAAATCCCGCTCTCTATCTCTTTGATGACAGGCTCCTTGCGAAGGGAAGGATGAAGGTCAAGTATACCCTGCCGTTCTCTGATACCAAGAGCTTGTCGAAGAAGGAGCTAGAGAAGAGGATCGGGAAGAACGATACTGTTGAGTTCTCGCATACGCTTGACGCGATAATCCGAGGCGTGACGGAAGCGGGATTCCACATCGCCGGATTCTTCTCGGACACATCATCGTTCGAGCCGATAGACTCATTCCTCTCCGACTGCTACCTCGCCTTCCGATGCATCAAGGTCAATGACCTCTAGATCCTCCGTAAGGAGTATCGCGCGCACCTTGAAGCGGCGCGCTATCTCCTCAGCCTTCCCGCTTCCGGACGCGAAAAGCGTCGTAGAGAGCATATCGGCAAGCGTGGAGCTTCCGGTTATGACCGCCGCGGATACCAGATCAGTCTCCGCGGGATAGCCCGTGCGGGATGAGAGGATATGATGATAGAAAACCCCATCCTGCTCTATATACCTCTGGTAGCCGCCGCTCACAACGACGGACTCATCCACCGCGGACACGATCGTGAAGTACGCTCCCCTATCCTCGAAAGGACGCTGGATGCCGATCTTCCATGGCTCCCCGTCCTTATAGCTCCCTATCACCGCGATATTGCCGCCGAGATTCAGAAGAGCGCTCTCAATCCCCTCTTCTTCCAAGAAGGCGCGGAGCTTATCGCAGGCCCAGCCCTTGCCTACAGCTCCTAGGTCCAGGGCCATCCCCTCTTTCTCGAGGAACACCGAGGAATCCTCCTCCGAAAGCGTGACAAGGCGATAGTCAACAAGCGGAAGCACAGCCTCTATCTCGCTTCTCTCAGGCACCCTGGCGCTCTCGGTGCCGAAGCCCCAGAGCGATGAGAGCGGACCGATTGCTGGATTGAAGACGCCGTCTGTCCGCTCCGCCATCTCCAGGGAGGCCTTTATGAGGGCGAAGATGTCTTCAGGGACAGCTACAGCTTCCTTCCCCGCTCTCTCGTTTATCTTATATACCCAGGAGTTCTCATCGAATCGCGATATGCTCCGATCTATCTCATACAGGAGATCGAACGAGGAGGACATGAGAGCCTCATCATCGCTGCCGTTTATCGTTATCGTGCAGACGGTGCCGAGCACGAAGCGGCTATCTGTCATCGTCTTCTCGGAGCATGACGCGAGAAGCAGGAGAGAGAGGATAATAAGCCCCACTTTCAATGCGATGCCCTTACGCTGTACTATCCTCATATGCTTTCCATGCTCTTCTCTGATATAGACGGAACCCTTCTTCATGACGATCTCACGATTGGAAAGGATACCATCCTCGCTCTCACTCGTGCAAGCAAGATGGGCGTGCGCATCGCCATAGCCTCTGGCCGCTACCTCCGTAGCCTCGACATGCTCGAGGAGAAGCTGGGCCTGCCTATCCTGAAGATCTCGATAAACGGCGCCATGATAGTTGATGGCCCCACCGTGCTTCGCGATGAGAGGATAAGCCGGAGCGCTTACGAGAAGACCGTGGAATACATAAAGGGGAAAGCCCCTTCCGTGATAGCCTTCGCGCCAGAGTCCTACGCAATCGACGCGGATGACCATTGGTTCTCGCTGCAGACGAACATGCTCTCGGATGAGGGCATCAGGATGGACCTCAGGGATGGGGCCGCTGTCGAGAAGGCGCTTGGTGAATGGCCCTGCAAGATACTCATAAAGGACAGCAGTCCGGAGCGCACGGCAAAGAACAAAGAAGCCCTCATATCCCTCATCGGCGATGACGCTACGATAGTGAGCTCAGGATCACGGAATATAGAGATCCTCCCTCCTGACACAGACAAGGGAAAGGCTCTCAGGGTAATATCTGAAAAGCTTTCCATTCCACTATCAAAGATGATCGCGTTCGGAGACTGGGACAATGACGCGGGGATGCTCAGCACGGCGGGCATCGGATGCGCGATGGCAAATGGATCGGAGAAGGCAAAGAAAGCCGCCGCCTTCATAACCCGCTCAAACAATGAGGATGGAATAGCCTACGCCCTGGATAAGTTCCTCTTCAACCCCTGACAAAGCGCTCTATCTCGGCTTTATCGCAGGAGACAAGAAGGGAGCTGAATGAAGCCCTTGCTTCCCCTACAGCCTGCGAGAAGATATTCCTTCCCTCCTCGACAACAATGGAGGTATCTATAGCGACCTTTGGCTGCGGTACCAAAAAGGAAAGGGTATCGATAATGGCAGAGGACGAGGGATTGTACGAAAGGAGCACGGAGGACACGACCACGGCATCAGCAGAAAGCAAAGATATCCTCTCCATGATATCCTCGCTCTGAAGCGAGACAGGGGCAGTACCCCTATAATGCCTGTCCTGGCCGGCGATCACGGCAGATGGCAGGGATAAGACAAGATCAGAGCTATGCCTTATGCCCTTCTCTGATAGATAGGATGACATATCATGGGCGGTATTATCAGAAGCAAGGACAGTTAATAGATAAGAGCCTGGAAGCCTCTCTGCCCACTCAAGTCCAGTTCCCGAGAACAGTCTTCTGTACGTACCATCATCCGCTTTCCTGTATTCTTCCGCAATCTCACCGATAACAAGGATCATAGGCTAATCGTACAAATAGAAAGGCAAAGAGACAACAAGTTGCATGATATATAAGAATCATGATAGCTTTTGGTTATCATTGGTCCGCGATTCAGCGCGGACGCTGGAATTACAGGTCCGCCTTTAATGCTTGAGCCGGGGCGGTTATTTATGTAGAGGAGAATCGCTGTTGCAAAGGATAACGCCGCTGTCGCCGCATCCACAAGCTTCAGTATGATTTCCAAAACCATATAAGCTCTTTTCCTCGTAAAGAATCCATAAAGCCTATACAAGCCCCAGTGTGAAACGCAGGGAGCCAACCGCATACCGTTATGGCAGTGCCTAAATATAGGCGAACTGATTAACAACAATTTCAGGAACTGATAGACTTCGGCTATGAACACAAAGAAAGCAGACTGGATCAATCAGCCATTCATCGAAAAGAAAACCCTTCATTCACTAACTATCAAAGCTGACGGAAAGCATACTCTCCTTTTCATCGCCGGAGAGAATGAAGAGATAACCCTTTCGATAAAGACAGATATTCCCTACGGCTTCCTCCTGCTTCATACTCCTGAAGAATACGTGCTTATAAAAAAAGACAGGGCTGAAACACTTTTTAATAATACAAAAACCATAATTCCTATTTCAGAACAATTAAATAAGATAATATTCAGAAAGAATGGAAAGAAAATAACCCTGCTAAACGAATCAAATCCCATACTCTCAATAGAGAAAGATGCCTTCCTCTCCTCTTCCGCATTCGGCATTACGATTGAAGGCCAGGGAGAAGCTTACATAGAAGTTTTCTAACAACCTACTGAATCATCAGGCAAATCTTTTTCAAAACTAATATTAAAATCAATCGCTTTGCATTTCATTACGACTGTGCTATATTAATGACAGAGGCACTGCCGATAGTCGGTCAAGCCTCACGTTTAACCTGTAAGAAGGTCGCCGGGTGGCTTAATGGCGGCCTTTCTTATTTCCATCATGATCCATGGCCACAAGGACCAATCCGATTACAACGAAAACAAGGCTGAGGATTTCATAATCGCTCATTATGCATCACCTCCTTTCAAGGATACAGCTTTGACGGCTGTACCGTCCGGAATGATCAACGATCTCCCGTTCCTGATAAGAGGCTGACCGCCCACCGTTATGGCAGTGCCAAAATTACAATTTCAAGAGGAGCTAGGCATACAGCAAATGTATGCGGCTAATTTAATGGAGTTCCCTCTCCATTCTTCACGATTTACCTTTGATTAGCCAAACAAAAACACTTCAGGTGGCTGCTGTGGAAACTCCATGCACTGCCAGACTGTGGATATGCTCATGATGATATAGGAGCCTTAGCAGCAGTGTCAATTCATAATTTAATACGGTTATATCAAACTGCATGTCAGCAAAAGAGCCCAGCGGTTAAGCTGAGCCCTATTTTACTGTACGGCAATATTGTTGCCGCTATATGCCCAGGAGATATCTCCAGAAGCATATTTCCGCCTGTAATCCCTGACGGTATAAGTGTTGAGTCCTGTAATCGTAGCGGTACTCTTATAACCATAGCCTCGCTCAAACAATTCCAGACACTCTCGCTTCTTCTCGTTAGGGATCCTTGGCCTTGCAATGGTCGATTTCTCTTCCACAACAGCCTCCCTTTCGAGATAGGCCCTAGTTATCTAGAGCCCATTTTGTATCCCGTATGGGAGATTATTTCATATCAATATTCACACCACAGACATCCACAGTTCCTGCTGTGTAATTACCAAATGCATCAGGAGAAGTAATGGATTTTACTGTACCATCGGCATTAAGAGTTGCTGTTGCAGAACCTGTAAGATCGCCGCCCTTGATATCCTTCACTACAGAAACAGTGATAGGGTAATTAATTCCAGTCACACTAATCTCTCCTGTAATAGCAAACTTTGTGCCAAGAGAAACAGTCGTGACTGTTGCATCAGGAGCCTTACCAGTCCCCTGCCTATATGCCTCAGGGAAAGAAAGAACGAATGTTCCTGTTACAAGAGAATCGCCCATCTTGTAACCATCACCCTTTCCTGTGAATTCAATTGTCACAACACCTGATTCCTTATAAGATTCATCAACAGACCCCGGAGCATACTTAACAACAGCAGAAGCAACAGCTTTCTCTTCATCCGTCGCAGGAGTTGCACCGCCGCCGATAAGCTTATTTGCCATCGCAACAAGAGCCGTATCATTGGCCTTTACATCTCCAAGGAAATCACCAAGAACAGTCTGCATATAAGACTTTGCACTCTTTGATGCAGCAACTACAGCAAGATTATCCTTAAAGTTTGCTGAATCATAGGTTCTCGTCTCAACCTTTGTAGGGGTTGTTCCATCAGTATCAAAAGCTACAGGAACTGCAAGAGAAAGAGAAACATTCTGGCTAGGAAGGGCTGTATAAGCAACAGCACTATCTGCCGTTATATCCTTAACAGTTGTACCATTCTCTACCGTAATTGCAGTAACTCCGGAAATAGGACCTGTAACATCAAATGAATATACTTCATATTTGGATCCAGAATAATGTTTCAATCCATCTGCCTTGATATTGTAATTATCAACATCAAGAGTACCATCCTTTGCTACTGCGGTAGGAGCAGTGTATGTACCATCAAGAGTAATGGTAATCTTTCCTACAAACGGAACGGTATCAGTACTGACAGTATAATCCTTCGTTACAGTAACCTTGCCATTCGAGAAAGAAATCTCACCTTCAGTTGCGTTGTCAAGAATATCAGCAATGTCAATAATAGGATCAGATGCAGCATAGAAAAGTTCATTAGCCTTTGTTGCTGCATACTTCTCATAATCGAAATTTACTGGAGACTCTTCGACGGTGTCATCACCAGAAGGTGCGTTTGAATTGCTATTGTCACAGGCAGCAAAGCTGAAAAGCATGCCGATTGCCAACAGCATGATCATGAATTTCTTCATAACAAAAAATCCTCCGAAATATTTATGCTGCA
>CALXLT010000007.1 GCA_944389275.1 uncultured Spirochaetaceae bacterium | reverse complement strand
TAAGCGTCGAGGATCCGACCGCATTCGTCTTCGTGACAGAGGCATACGAGGTTCTCGGCAGAGGCTTCGTGTCGCTCAAGAAGATAGCTGACAAGAACTGAAGGAGAGGGCCACGCCCTCTCTTTCCCTCATATTTTAGGTGTATATAGTCGATATTTCCCTCATTTTTTAGGAGCAATCCCGGTAAATTTCGCTCATTTTTTCGGCAATTTGTTGCAATGCTAAGGATTATACATTAGTATGGCTCTGTAGGGCCATTATGTATCTAAGAAGGAAGATAGATTCGTATCTTGAGGATTGGAAGAAAGACAGCGGACACAAGCCTCTTGTCATAAGGGGAAGCCGTCAGGTAGGAAAGACTGAGTCTATCAGGGAATTCGCTTCCAAGCATTATGAAAGCGTCGTGGAGATCAATTTCATCATCGAGCCGAAATACAGGAATATCATCGCTGATGGATATGATGCTGAGAGCATAATAAGGAATATCACATTCATAGATCCGGCAAAGCGTATTATCCCTGGCAAGACCCTCATCTTCTTCGATGAGATACAGGATTTCCCGGAGATAGCCACATCATTCAAGTCCTTCGCTTCCTGCGGCAAGGTAGACATGATCGCCTCTGGATCTCTTCTAGGCATCAATTATAAACGTATCGAGAGCGTGAGCGTCGGGTACAAGACGGACTATGAGATGTTTTCCATGGATTTTGAGGAATTCCTCTGGGCCAATGGCTACGGCAGCGATGATACCGAGGATATGCTTCACCATATGCTCTCCATAGAGCCTTTCTCAGCCCTTAAGGCTGATAGATACCACCAGCTTTTCCTCTATTTCTCCATACTCGGAGGAATGCCCGCGGTTGTTGCGTCATATATCGAGAAAGGATCATTCGATGGATCCCTGCAGATCCAGCGTCAGCTTCTCTATGATTATCGGGAAGATATAACGAAATACGCTGAAGGGCTTGATCAGGGCAGGATACTCAATGTCTTTGACCATATCCCCGCGCAGCTCGCGAAGGACAACAAGAAGTTCCAGATATCAAAGGTCGAGAGGAACGCTAAGTTCAAGGATTACCGTGGCTGCATAGAATGGCTGGCTAACGCGGGCATCATCAATGTATGCTATGCCCTCAATTTCCCGGAGCTTCCGCTGAAAGGCAACTATGATGACACGAAATACAAGCTTTACATGGCAGATACAGGGCTTCTGGTCGCGATGCTTGATGATGAGGCCCAGGATGATCTGAGGGCAAACAAGAACCTTGGGGTGTACAAGGGAGCGCTGTATGAGAATATAGCGGCGGAGGCGCTTCGTAAGAGTGGCTGTGGCCTTTATTACTATAAGAGGGAGAACTCAACGCTTGAGGAGGATTTCTTCATCCGCTCCCAGAATAGCCTTATCCCTGTTGAGGTGAAGGCTTCAAACGGGTACTCAAAGTCTCTCAGGACACTGATTGAAAGCGATCATTATCCGGATATCCGCTACGGCATAAAGCTGACAGGCGGGAATATAGGATATGCCAACGGTATATACACTTTCCCATACTTCTGTGCATTCCTTCTCCGTCGGTATATCAAGAATAGATCATATGATGATATCCGAGAGCCTCATCTCAAGGTGCTCGAGGACTGAAAGCAACGTGCAGATGCTTATGTCCGAGGATGGGGTAGAGGGGAGGTTCTTCACCGCTATCCTCTTCTCCTCCGGGAATGACATTGCAAGCTCATACCAGGATCTGTAGTCAGAATGGAGGAGAGTGCGCTCAAGTAGCGCCCTCTTTGAATTGTCTGCAGAATCTTTCCGGTAATGAGATGGAATGAACAAGAGCTCATCCTTCTCGATAGCGAGGATGAATGCCCTTAGGCTCATTCCCCACCATGCTGAGATACCCTGCAATGTGCTTATGTGAGGATTCACGAACTCCGAGGACATGGCAGAGGCGTAATATGTCGCGGATAGCCCTGTGCTGATACCCACAGCGCACTCTCTCAGCCATGTGACAAGCATCACCTCCGATGGCAGTCCCTGGTAGAAATATCCATCTGAATAGCACCTTACCTTAACATCCTCGATCACTCTCTTCTTCGCCCTTTCCTCAAGTTTCCAGAGGAAATCACCGATGACAGCATCCGGGGGAAGCTTTGTTAGCAGCGATGACAAGCGAAGCTTTGCGTTTCCCTTCCAAAAGCCATATGTATTGGAACTATGATGGTTGGCGTAAAGCTCCGCTATCCTGTACTTGGAAGCATTGCCATTAGCCTCCGTGATGAGCGCGAGGCTTGCGGCCCTATCTAGCTCCACCTCATACTGCCTGAGGCTCTCCGGAACACTGCCTTTGAAACCATCCTCGGTGAATGATAAATAGAAATCCCTTACGCTGCCGAATCCCAGCTTGTTGGCTATCGCCTTGAGCCCCACGAAGTACTGCTTCCCGAACGCCTTAAGCGGGTCAGCAGCGTGTCCGAAGCTGAGATCATATGATCTGTAATGCATCTTAACCTTCTTTTGTGTGATTATATACATAGTGTACGCCAACGGTTTCCTAAATCTAGCACGAAATAAAAATAATCCCATACATAGAAAAGAAATGCTAACAAAACCTTGCAGCAGTAGCCAAGATGCTGTATATACGCGCGCGAGGCACTTTCCGCTTATTCCGCAATAGCTATCGCGAATAAAACCAAACATCTTTGACGTCTCTCTAAAACCATCAGAGCCTGATACTAAAGGAGGAGGGAAATGAAAGCCTCTAGAAAGATAAGAACGGGAGCATTGCTTCTAACAACGTTAATGCTCATCGCATCCTGTGACCTATGTACGCTGTTCGGCCTGGACTATGACAAAGGCAATGAAGACCAGACAACCCAGCGCCCCTCGGAAGAGGAAACAAAGGAACCCGGCTACTTCTACACGTCAGGCAACACTGATGATTACCTTGCCATAGATGCTGTAGAGATAATTCCAAATGAAAGCAGTATTACTGCAGTATCAGAGACAGGAGAAGAAGAGACCGTAGAACTTACAAACAACAAGTATCGTCTGGGCAGAGCAACCATAACGGTGACAGTAGAACAAAACAAAACCATCACGCTTACAAGATCTGATAAGGATCCCTTAATCTATACATACGAAGAATGACGCAAAGGCCCATCGATACAAGGTGGGCCTTAAACAACAATGAGAGAAAAAGGTTACATAAAAACCTAAGCAAAATACTAACTTCCATAAATACAACGAAATAAAAACCAATATTCAAACATCAAAAAAGTTGAGAAAACTGCAAAAAGCACTTGACAAAAACGTACTGGGGGGGGGTAGCCTAATGGTACAAAGTTTCAATTCGGAGGATTTGAAGAATGAAAAAGATTTTGATTGCATTGCTGTCTCTTGCTATGCTTTTTAGCTTTGTAGCATGTGACAACAGCAGCAATACACCGGCTGGTGATGAAGAGCAGACACAGGGACCAGTGATTTCTGATACTCAGATTGCTACTATCGCTTCTGCAATTTCATCGATGGTTGAAGGTTCGACTTTGGGTACGAATTTCTCAACTATTGCGATAAATGCACTCTCAGGCAATCTTCTTGATGCTAATGGTGATCCTATCAAAGATGTTACAATCAGTGATGATTATACAACAATCTCTAAGGTCATCAAGCTTGAGGATGGCATTGAAGGATACACTGATGATACTCAGGTAACCATTACTCTCAAGGGCGTTGATATTACCCCAAATGCTGCAGCAACAGAGAATAAGGTTATCAGACTTTCCGGTTATGAATACAAGTTCTCAACAACTGGTATTGATTCCAATGAGAATGTTGCAGTTCTTGAAGGCACTATCTCCGGTACAGTAGTAGGTGATGGTTCAACAGCAGGTATTGTAACAGTGACTCGTTCTACCGGAAAGGTTTCACAGGTTGCTGTCACAGCTCCTTCGAAGTATCTTCTTCCAGAAAAAGCTGATGGAATCAAGGTGACACTTGGTGATGAGCCTGTTGATTCAGCAAAGCTTTTTGCTCTGCTTAACAACAAAGTGCCTGCTTCATCAGCAAAGGCTGAGACATATGCTTCCTATATCAAGGCCCAGCAGCTTGCTGCAAAGAAGCTGATGAACTCTGTTGTAGCTGATGTCATCCTCGGAGATGATTTTACGACGATAATCACAGATTTCATTGCTCCTAATGTTGGAACTCTAACATATGCAGATGGTACAGCTTCTACTAAGGCTACAGCTTCTGTTTCTTATGCTGTTCCTGCTGCTGCTAACTACATACTTGCAGGTGATTCTCAGTCTGTGAAAGTAAATCAGCTCACAGTTGAATTTGCTGCGGCTGCCGCAGGTGCTACATCTGGTGAGTTTGTTCCTAAGACATTTACAATCTCTGGAACCTTCGCTGTCTATGGTGATACAAGCGGTACAAAGCTTTCTGAGGATTTCGAAGAGATTGTTCTTGAAGGTGTAACAGGTACTATCACATCATCTAATGCAAAAATTACTGCTACAGGCGGCAAGTTTACAGCTTTCACAGGTACCAACACTTATGCCGTAGCTCCTGCAACTGATAAGGGTTCTGTAACAGCTGATATCCTTACAGAAGCTGGTCCTGCTCTTGTTGGAACTGGTGCAGATACGAAGCTTGCTCCGCTTGGAGAGGTTGTTCTTGAGTATCCTACAACAGAGTCGCTTGTCTGATTAATCTCCCTAACGGGATACAAAGGGGCTCTAGATAACTAGGGCCCATCTCGAGAGGGGAGGCTGAAGATGGAGGAGAGATCCAATATCGGAAGGTCCAGGATCCCCAACGAGAAGAAGCTTGAATGCCTGGAGCTCTTCGAGAAGGGAAACGGGTACAAGAGGACGGCGACAATAACCGGTCTCAACACCTATACCGTGAGGGACTACAGGCGCAAGTATGCTTCAGGGGACACGTCCTGGGCGTACAGGGGGAGCGAGATGCTTTCCTAGATGAAATAGGGAAGAAGAGAATAACTCTTCCGGAATATTTTATGCTTTTGGGCTCAGCAGCGATGCTGGGTCCTTAATGAAAGCGGACATTTGATTTGGAAATGTATGTTCCAGGTCTTTTGAATCAATTTTTGATGCTGAGCCATTCTTAGCCTGTGCGGAATGGCTCTTATCTTATCCTTATGATACTATCGAGATATGAACGATGGATTTATAAAGGTCGGGGCAGCTTCCCCTGTTCTCAGGGTTTCTGATCCTGCCTTCAATTGTGATAGGATAATAGAGATGATGAGAAGCGGAGCGGAGAAGGGCGTCAAGGTCCTTGTCTTCCCTGAGCTTTCCATCACCGGCTATACGGCACAGGATCTGTTTTTCCAGAAAAGCCTTCGAAAGAGCGCCACGGAAGGGCTTGAGAGGATAGTGAAGGCAAGCTCTGCGTTGGATGCTCTTATCTTCGTTGGCTATCCATTTGAATATAAGGGTAAGCTCTACAACACAGCTGCTGCCATCAAGGGCGGCCATATCCTTGCTCTTATCGCGAAGAAGAATCTTCCAGCATATGGTGAGTTCTATGAGACAAGGTGGTTCACGCCATCACCTGAGGAGAATGTCAAAGTTGAGATCCTAGGTGATGTCGTTCCCTTTGGTCGTAAGATAATTCTTTCTTGTAATACTATGCCAACGCTCTCAGTTGGTGCTGAGATATGCGAGGACCTTTGGGTTCCGGATCCGCCATGCATACACCTTGCGGAGAACGGGGCGACAATCATCGTGAATCTCTCCGCGTCCGATGAGGTCATCGGCAAGGCTGAGTACAGGAAGAGCCTCGTGCAGTCCACTTCAGCGCGTCTTGCAGCTGGCTATGTCTATGCCGATGCCTCATATGGGGAGAGCACCACTGACATGGTCTTCATCGGCAGCAATCTCATCGCGGAGAATGGTTCGCTCCTTGCATCCGGCACATCGTTCCTTGGTGGAGATATGGTCATCTCCGAGATCGATACGGAGAAGCTTATCTCGGAGAGAATCAGGATGAATACCTATGCGTCTAAGGATGAGGGGTATGAGATGGTTTCGTTCTCGCTTCGTTTGGAGAAGACAACGCTTTCCAGGATATTCCCTCGCCATCCGTTCGTTCCTGATAATGACAAGGAGAGGGCAGAGAGATGCCGCCTCATCCTCTCACTGCAGGCGCTGGGGCTTGCGAGGCGCCTTGAGGCATCCCATGCCGCAAAGGCTGTGATAGGGCTCTCGGGAGGGCTGGACTCGACGCTCGCGCTCCTAGTTGCTGTCAACGCGTTCATCATCCTCAAGAGGGACCTGAAGGATATCATAGCGGTGACGATGCCATGCTTCGGGACAACAGAGAGGACGAAGTCCAACGCAGAGCGCCTTGCTGAGTCCCTTGGTGTATCGTTCCGTACTGTTGATATCACGAAGAGCGTGCTGCAGCATTTTGAGGATATAGGGCAGGATAAGGATGACCTGTCCGTGACCTATGAGAACTCTCAGGCAAGGGAGCGCACGCAGGTGCTGATGGATATCGCGAACAAGACCGGTGGCATCGTCATCGGCACGGGAGACCTTTCGGAGCTCGCGCTTGGCTGGGCCACGTACAACGGGGACCACATGAGCATGTATGGGGTGAACTCCTCTATCCCGAAGACCTTGGTGAGGTATCTTGTTCGCTATACCGCAGACACATCAAAGAAGGAGGAGGCTGATGTCCTTTATGATATCCTCGACACGCCAGTATCCCCGGAGCTCCTGCCCGCGAAGGACGGGAAGATCTCACAGGTGACCGAGGATATAGTCGGACCGTATGAGCTCCATGACTTCTTCCTTTACTACATGATCCGCTTCGGCTTCGCGCCAGGGAAGATCTACCGCCTGGCAAGGATCGCATTCAAGGATGAGTACTCTGGAGAGACGATCAGAAAGTGGCTTGTGATCTTCATCCGCAGGTTCTTCGCCCAGCAGTTCAAGCGCAGCTGCCTTCCTGACGGGCCAAAGGTCGGAACGGTCACGTTCTCTCCTCGCTCGGACTGGAGGATGCCATCCGATGCCTCCGCCGCGGCCTGGATAGAGGAAGCCGAGAGCATCGTGGCAGAGTAAAAGATATGCCGCCTTTCCGGGCGGCATATCCTGTCTATTAACCGAAGTTGAATAGGGCTACTGCAGATACCCTTGTGGATTCCCACATTGGATTCATCACGTCCCAGCCGCCCTGGCTGAATGACGCCTTGCCCGGAAGCAGCACGTTAAGGCCGATGCTGAGGAAGGAGAGGTTGAATGTCGCTCCTGCCCTGTACACGAGCTTTGACTGGGCGAACGCGTCCCCCGCATTGTCCATCGGAAGTCCGTTCATAGTCCAGTCATGCTTCGTGCCGACATACTGGAAGTCCATCTGCATTCCAGCTCCTATCGCGAGATCGAAGAAGCCTGTGATAGGTATGTTGACGTTGACCGTCGGGATGACAGCGATGCTCACGCTCTTCTCGTTGCCGAAGCCGATGGTCGCCGGGATATCTATGCTGAGATACTTCAGCGGATTGATGCGGATATCAGCGCCGAACGAGAAGTTGTTGATGTTGCCCCAGTCCTCTCCCGTGGATTCCTGCATCTCTGTCACGGTCTTGTTGTAGGAAACAAGCGGACCGACCTGGAAGAAAGGAGCTGCGGAGAGCGTTGCCGGAATGATTGCCAGCACAATCAGCGCTGCCAACAGTTTTCTTTTCATAATGTCCTCCTAGCACATGCTGTGCTCTTTCTCTCATCCGGAGGTATTATCGCACGGAAATCCGCTTCCTTGCCATCAAAAAGTCATGTATACATAAAATCCACATATTGCTTCCTCCCTTCACTTGCCCCTCCATTCAGGCTATCATAGGAGCATGTTGGGAAAGAAAAGCCTCCTCGGAGGATTCATAGGTCTGTTCTTCTTCGCGATAATCGTGTTCTTCATCATATATTTCCTTACCCCTGAAGTCTCGATAAAGTTCTTCGGCATCACGTTCCGTCCTGAGACGTATATCGAGTCATCGCTTGAGGATGCGATGACCGCGGCCGGGGTAAGCCAGGCTGACGCGGAGAGGATCGTGAAGGAGGATGGACAGGCCATGATAGCGGAGGGCGCTGATTATATCAGAAGCGGCGCCGGGTCGCTTGTTGACTACTTATCAAGCCAAGAGGACTTCACGTGACGGAGATAGAGTTCCTCGGTACCGGCACGAGCCACGGTGTTCCCGTGATCGCCTGCCATTGCCCTGTATGCTCCTCTTCCGATCCGCGTGATAAGAGATGGCGCTCATCCATCCTCATACGAAGGGGAGGGACAAGCGTCGTCATAGATACAGGATATGAGTTCAGGCTGCAGGCCCTCCGTGCGGGCATAGACCGCCTTGATGGCGTTCTATATACCCACGCGCACTCGGACCATCTGATGGGGCTGGATGACCTGAGGGTATTCTCCCGTGACCATAAGTTCTCGATATACTCGACGGCTCCTGTCCTGAAGACGATAGAGAATGTATTCCCGTACGCGTTCCGCGACTGGCAGTACAAGGGCGTGCCTGCGATAGAGGCCGTGGCTGTCGAGGAGAGAAAGCCGTTTGCGGTCGGGGAGATAGAGTTCGTGCCGATACCTGTAATGCATGGCATGATGAGGATCGTCGGCTACAGGTTCGGGAAGGCCGCCTACATAACAGATGTCTCAGATATCCTCTACGATGAGAACAAGGAGGTCTTGTCAGGCATCGACACGCTCGTGATCGGGGCTCTCAGGGAGAGGCCGCACTGGAGCCATTTCTCATTCTCCCAGGCTGTAGAGGCGGCTGGACGCATCGGGGCGAGACACGTTTATTTCACGCACATCAATCATGAGACGGGTCATAATGAGATAGAGGAGCGTTACCGCGGCAGGGCACTTCCTGCCTATGATACGCTGAAACTGGAGGTTGCTGATGAATGATTCCCTTTTTACCGATAAGGACCTTGATCAGGAAGAGATCGAGAAGGAAAGGAAGAGCGCGGAGAACAGCGTCAGGGAAGAGGTGAGGAAGGAGGAGAAGAAGGTCTTCTCGAAGCGTCTTTACGTCCTTGATGGCTATTCGATAATCTACCGCAGCTATTTCGCGCATATCTCCAATCCCCTTACCGATGGCAAGGGAGTGAATATCAGCGCGTACTTCGGCTTCTTCTCCACGCTTCTCTCGCTTCTTACCTCATACAGGATGGACTACCTCGCGATTGCGATGGATGAGAAGGCGCCTACGTTCCGCCATGAGATGTACCCGGAATACAAGGCCACCCGTGACAAGGCTCCTGAGGACCTGCACGCGCAGGTTCCGATGATAAAGGAGACGCTTTCGAAGATGAATATCAGCACGGTGGCCAATCCCGGCTTCGAGGCTGATGATGTCATCGCGTCGCTCACGCGCAAGGCGGAGGAGAACGAGACCGAGACAATCATCGTCACGGGGGACAAGGACCTCATGCAGCTTGTCGGCGGCCATGTCTCCGCGCTCAGGCCCCCGAAGAAGGGCGAGAGCCAGTACAGGATCATGCAGGAGAAGGAGGTCGAGGAGGAGTATGGCGTGAAGCCATCCCAGATCGTTGATTTCCTCTCCATCATCGGTGACAAGGCTGACAATGTGCCAGGTATAAAGGGGCTGGGTGAGAAGGGGGCCGTGAAGCTTCTCTCTGAGTATGTGTCGCTGGATGGCATATACCGCCATCTTGATATGCTCCCTGCAGGAACGAGGAAGAAGCTCGAGGAGGGCAAGGCCGATGGCGAGCTTTCGAAGAAGCTCATAGAGCTGAGCTTCGACGCGCTTCCTTCCTCCTTTGATATCTCCACGCTCGATGCGTCGGCCATAGTCCTCGTGGACGGGATCGAGGACCTTGAGGCCCATGGCTGCAGGAGCATCGCGCGCCGCGTAGCGTCTCTTTCATCGATAAAGCTTGAGCCTCATAAGGAGGAGAAGGATGAGTACAGCGCGCCTGTCGCCGCGAAGGGTGTGTATGAGGCTATCACGGATATCCAGGAGGTCCGAAGGCATTTCGCAAAGGCTGAGAAGGGCGGCGTAATCGCGCTCGATACCGAGACCACGGGACTTGAGGAGGACGCCGAGATGGTCGGCTTCTCCTTCTCCTATGAGGAGGGCAAGGCCTATTACGTCCCGCTCGTAGCCGGCTTTGAGGAGTATGTGTCGAAAGCCGATGTGAAGGCTCTATTTGATGAATTCCTCGCCTCAGGGCGCCTCGCGGTTGTGAACCAGAACATCAAGTATGACCTGAAGATCATATGGAGCCTCGGCTCTGATATAAGGAATATAGCGTTCGACACGATGATAGCCGCGTGGCTTCTGGACTCGAACGCCAATGTCTATAACCTCGATGACCTCTCGTTCCGCCTTCTCGGGGCCGTGACGACGCGCTATGAGGACGTGGTCGCGAAAGGCGAGCCGTTCTCATCAGTTCCCCTTGATAAAGCCACGGCATACGCGGCTGAGGACAGCGATATGGCGCTCAGGCTGTATCTTCTCCTTCGGGGGAAGCTTGAGGAGAAGGATCTTCTCGGGGTTCTTGAGAAGTATGAGCTTCCGCTCATCCCTATACTTGCCCGGATGGAGAGGGAAGGCATACATCTTTCCGCGGAGAGGATAGGAAGGATGGATGAGGAGATGTCGGCTGAGATAAGCCGCCTCGTCAGGGATATCCACAGGATCGCAGGCCATGAGTTCAACATCAACAGCACGCAGCAGCTTGCCACGGTTCTTTTCGAGGAGCTCAATCTCCCCGCTGGCAAGAAGACGCAGCGCGGGTATTCGACCGATACCGCGACGCTTGAGGGACTCCGGGAGGAAGGAGGCGAGATCATCTCTGACCTCCTCTCGTACAGGCAGCTCTCGAAGCTCAAGAGCACATATATCGAGGTCCTGCCGATGCTTCAGGATGAAGAGGGCAGGATACATACCTCATTCCTGCAGACAGGGACGGCGACAGGGCGCCTCTCTTCTCGCAATCCGAACCTGCAGAACATACCGGTGCGCACCGATGAGGGGCGTATGATACGCTCTGCATTCACCCCGCGCCCAGGATGCGTGTTCCTATCAGCGGACTACTCGCAGATCGAGCTTGTCGTCCTTGCCCATATGAGCCAGGATGAGGCGCTCCGCTCGGCATTCATCAATGGCGTGGACGTCCATCGCTACACCGCCTCCCTGATATTCAACAAGGACGTGGAGGATGTCGATGCCCATGAACGAAGGATCGCAAAGACCATCAACTTTGGGATAATGTATGGAATGTCGGCTTTCAGACTATCGAAGGATCTTGGCATAACGCGTACCGAAGCATCTGGATTCATCTCCAGGTACTTCGAGCGCTACAGCAGCGTGCGCGCATTCGTGGAGAAGACGAACGCCTATGCTGCCGAGCATGGATATGTCGTCACGGCGGGCGGCCACAGGCGTGACGTGCTTGGCATAACGAGCTCGAACAAGGTCGAGAAGGCCGCAGCGGAAAGGGTCGCGGTGAATACCGTGATCCAGGGCACGGCTGCTGAGATCATGAAGCTCGCGATGATCAGCGTGGACAAGGCGATCAGGGAGAAAGGCCTTTCCTCCAGGATCCTCCTCCAGGTCCACGATGAGCTTATCTTCGAGGTGCCGGAGGCGGAGAAGGAGGAGATGGAGGCCCTTGTAAGGGAGAGGATGGAGGGCGTCGCGCAGCTTTCGATACCGCTTCGCGCGTCGATTGAGTTCGGAGCCTCCTGGGGGGATATGCACTGATGATCATAGGCCTGACTGGAAAGATATGCGCTGGAAAGGACACGCTTGCGTCCATGCTCCCTCACGACCGCTTTTTTGTAATCGATGTCGACGGGCTTGGCCATGAGGCTCTTTCGGAGAACGTCAGCGCGATACGCCATGCCTTCGGCGACTCTGTGATCAAGGCGGATGGAAGCGTTGACAGGAAGGTGCTCGGCCCGATGGTCTTCGCGGATAAGGAGAAGCTTGAGACGCTGAACTCCATAACCCATCCATGGATGGTCGAGAGGGCGCTTGGGATGGCAAGGGATGCGGAGGAGAAGGGGCTGATCGCGGTGATCAACGCCGCTCTCCTTGAGTCGATGGGCTTTGTCCCGCACTGCGATAGGATCATCCTCGTCACCGCCCCTTATGAGGTGCGTGAGAGGAGGGCATGGCTGAGAAGCGGGCTGGACAAGGATGAGTTCAGAAGGCGCTCCGAGGCCCAGAAGGAGATAGGATTGTCGCTTTTCTCCTCCGGGCGGCCCGTAATAACCATAATCAATGGCGGAGATGAAGATAGTCTTTCTCGACAAGTGTCTTTTCTATGTGATACAATTTAAGGAAGAGGGCATTTATGAAGAATCTACGGATCGTATTGCTGGCAGTTACCGCTGTGCTTTCGGTATTCTCTTTCGCAACGATGCTGGCAGTCCGGCCTGGTCAGCAGAGCGCAGTGCTTGATGCTGCTAGGCAGAGGCAGGAAGAGCCAATCCTTTCTGTGGCCGAGCCTCTTGAGACGGACACCGATGCTATCGCTGAGGAAGAGCGGATTGCACGCATGGCTGCGGATATCCTTGCAGACGATGAGGAATTCATCACGAGGATTTCCAGCGAGGTTGAGACATCTGTTCCCGGGTATATCGCAGAGTATGTCCAGAGCGATGAGTTCAAGGCGCTTTTCGAGGCCTCCGTTGAGGAAAGCATAGATGAGATCGTTAGCCGCGTCATAAGCGAGCTTGTCACCGATGAGAACCTCGACTATGTCGCGTCCATCGTCGCCGAGAAGCTCGGCACGAGCGAGGATGAGGTATATGTCGCCGCGTTCGGCAGGATCGCGAGCCACGTTCTTTCGATGATCACCCTCCCAGACGATGATACCCTTGATATCGAGAAGGCTGTCATGAGTGTCTACGAGGCACGCCGTGACGAGTTCGCGGAGGATGTGATCGCCGCTGCGATAATGAACTATCATGATCTCTCAACAGAGGAGAAGATAGAGCTTCTCTCCACCGATGAGCAGGCTGCAGCGATCTATGCTGATGAGCATGAGTACATCATCTCCGATATCGTGTTCTCGATCGTCGATGAGTACAATGCCCTCTCGACAGAGGAGAAGATTGCGCTCCTGTCCTCCGGAGAGCAGGCGGAAGCCCTTTACGGCGAACGCCGCGATGCTATCGTCGCTGACATAACATCAGGAATCCTCGCCCAGTACGATGCCCTTACTGTGGAAGAAAAGATCGATGTTCTCGCGACAGACGAGCAGGCTGCGGCGCTCTACGAGGCGGAGAAGGAATACATCGTCTCCGATATCGTGTCCTCGATTGTCGATGAGTACAATGCCCTCACCGTGGAAGAGAAGATCGATGCCCTCTCAACGGATGAGCAGGTTGAGGTTCTCTATCCTGAGTACAAGGAATACATCTCAAAGGATATCACGGCGGCTATCGTGGAAGAGTATTCTGCCCTTGCCATTGATGAGAAGATAGATGTTCTTGCTGCGGATGAGATCGCGGCAGAGCTCTATGAGGACAATAAGGACGCGATCGTCGAGGAGTTCATCGCGGCTCTGGTGGAGAGGATCGAAGGCCTTAGCGACGAGGAGAAGACAGAGCTCTTCGGCGGCACGGTATATACCGATGAGGATGTCGTTGCGCTCTATGAGGCCAGCAAGGAAGCCATGGTTGAGGAGTTTTTGGATATAATCCTCGCGAAGTATGGCACGGAGCCAGCTCCTGTATCTGAGCCTGCCACGGCATCCTATGAGGAGGAGAGCGCAGGAAAGACGCCTATTTCGGTACCTGTATTCGGCGAGCCTACCGTTGGCGAGGACGCCACGGCGGATGAGTACATGAACGCCCGCGACGCGGCAAGGAGCGCTGAGATCGCGCGGCTCCTTGAGTTCATTGACAGATGATCACGATGCCCTCCGCGTGAGGGCATTATCTTTTCCTTGATTATGGACAACGACGCAATCAGACTCGCTTCCTCCCTTATACGCATACCATCGGTCACAGGGTCAGAAGGGGAGATCATATCATTCCTGGATTCATATCTTGCAGACGCGGGCTTCTCGACAGAGATCCTGCCCGCAGGCTCCCTGATAGGGATCATCGATGGCGGGATGCCGGGGCCCACGACCGTGCTTGACGGCCATATCGACACAGTCGGCATCGGCGATGAGAGCGAATGGTCATTCCCTCCGTTTGCCGGGGATGTCGCAGATGGGATGATACGGGGGCGCGGAGCCTCTGACATGAAGTGCGGGGTCGCCGCATCCATCGTGGCGGCATCGCGTTTTGCTGGCCAGCGCTTTCCCGGACGCATCGCCGTAGCCTGCATAGTCGAGGAGGAGAGGTTCGAGGGAATCGCCTCGCGTGAGGTCTCGGAGCGCCTTTATCCGGATTATGTCATAATCGCCGAGTCAACGGACGGAAGACTTAACATAGGGCAGAGGGGAAGGGCTGAGATCCAGATAGAGTCATATGGCCGCTCCTGCCATTCCTCGAATCCGGAGGAGGGCAGCAACGCCATCTACGCGATGATCGAGGCGATAGGGCGCATAGACTCCATGCCGCTTCACAGCCATCCGCTCCTTGGCGATGGCATAATGGCCCTTACCGATATCATATCGCTGCCATATCCCGGAATGTCCGTGATCCCCTCGCGCGCGAAGGCGACATATGACAGGCGTACTCTTCCAGGAGAGACTGGAGATGGGATTGCCTCGGAGATAAGCGATGCTCTTTCCGGCATCAGCGCCAAGGCCTCGATCGCTTATGGCACGACCACGACATATTCCGGCCTGACCCTTTCCGCGCCTCGTTTCTTCCCGGCGTGGGTGTTCGATGAGGACTGTAATCTTGTATCCCTTGCATCCCGCGGTCTGAAGGAAGCCGGCCTCTTCAAAGGCCTTGGGCATTACTCGTTCTGCACGAACGGCAGCCACTACGCGGGGGAGAAGGGGATAATGACGATAGGATATGGACCTGGAGAGGAAAGGCTTGCCCACACAGTCGATGAGGCGATAAGCGTTCGCTCCCTCACATCATGCTGCCGTGGGCTCTACGCTATCCTCTCGTCGATACATCGGGATAATGCCTGATCTTCCCTTCCGGAGTCTCGAACACGTATGACCCGCCTTCCTTTCCTATAAGGTAGCTATGGGTGAGTATAACCTTGCCGCCTCCCTCTGGCAGGTCGATCGTGTACTGGGGCATGCCGAGCCCTGAAAGCTCTGCCCTGATGTTCTTCTCGATCTCAAGGCCGCGCTCGATTGGGACACGCAGGTGCCGCGTCCCCTTCACGAGGTCTCCCTGGAAGAGGTAGTAGGGTTTTATCCTGTTCAGAAGGAGCTTCTCCGAAAGCTCTATCAAAGTCTTCTCGTCATCGTTCACGCCGCTTAGGAGCACTGTCTGGTTGAACGCGGGTATCCCCAGATCCAGGAATCCTGAAACAGCCTTGGCCGCGTCATCTGTCAGCTCATCCGGGTGGTTGAACTGCGTCATCAGATAAAACGGCGCTCCCTTCTGGTTTTCCTTTATGGCCGCGAAAAGCCCTGCCGTGAATCTCTCGGGGCATACTGCAACGGCGCGCGTGCAGAGGCGGAATATGACAGAGGGGCATTCGGACTTGAATATCGAGAGCATCCTTCTTATGTGGCTGTCGGAGAGGGTGAACATATCCCCGCCGGTGAGGAGGACTTCACGTATCTCCCTGTGCTCCTTTATATACGCGGCGGCTTCCCTTATCTCGCCTTCGCTGGCCTCTCCGATCATCTTTCCCGTGAAGCGGCGGCGGAAGCAGTGGCGGCAATAGGCGAAGCACCTGTCCGTGACGAGGAAGGCCGCCCTGTTGCGGTAGCGGTGCACCAGACGCTCTGTATGGCTGTTCTCCCTTTCCTCCTGCGGGTCGAGAGTGCCGACCGTGTCCTCGTTCTCCTTCGCGGACGGGACGAACTGCCGCCTTATAGCGGGGTTGGAGAGCATCGCGGCGATACGCTCTGGGATCAGGATCGGAAGGGTGTTCTCGCCATCCTCCCGCCAGGCCTTCTCGTCCTCGCTAAGCTCTATATATCCATTCAATTGCTCGATATTCGTTATGGCCACCCGATTCTTATAGCACTACGGCGGCCCGGTGTGAAGACGCCCACCCCTCAGAAGTGCTAGACTGCAGGCATGGAAAAGGAAAAGAAAGGGCTATCCGGCTACTATGCGACGACATTCCTGATCGGGCTTGGGTTCTTCACGATGGGGCTCATGGATCCTCTGTACGACAACTACGTGCCTGTATTCCTGGGATATTACCTCGACTCAAGCTTCCTTATCGGCCTGATAATGACGCTGGACAATATCCTCGCGATACTGCTCATCCCGATATTCTCGGCCCTTTCCGACAGGACTGAGACAAGGATAGGGAGGAGGATGCCGTATATAATCACGCTGCTTCCGCTCTCCGCGCTCTTTTTCGCGCTTGTCCCGTTCTCTGCCCTCGATTCCCTCGTGATGCTCATCATCACAGTGTTCTTCCTCAATATATTCAAGCAGGCCGTGCGCGGCCCTGTCGTCGCGCTTATGCCTGATATGGTCCCTGCGGACCTCAGGAGCGAGGCCAATGGCGTCATAAACACGATGGGAGGGCTCGCGACGATACTCGGCACGGTGCTGCTGGCCCGACTGATGGACGTGACGGTACGCGTCCCGGGAGCGGGGGAGGTTGACAAGGTCCTCGCGTTCCCCGTCGCCTCCCTCTTCGTCATCATCGCGGTCGTCCTGCTCTTCGTCTTCGTCAAGGAAAGGCGGAGCACGGTCAAGGACAAGGGCGACAAGGATGAGAAGGAGCCGATGCTCAAGAGCCTCAAGGGCATATTCGCCGAGAAGGAGAAGAGCGCTCTCTTCATACTCCTCTCGCTTCTCTGCTGGTTCATCGCCTATCAGGGGATACTCCCGTTCATCGGCGTGTACACGATCGAGGAGCTCGGCACGAGCGCCGGAACCGCAGCGCTCTCGTCCGGGATGGTCGGCATAGCCTATGCGGCGTTCGCGGTCCCTTCAGGGCGAATCGCCCATAAGTACGGCAGGAAGAAGACGATAAGGGTATCGCTGATGGCTATCGTGGTGATCCTTGCCCTTGTGTTCCTCCATGGCACGCTTACGTCCGGCATGGCCCCTGGTGTGCGCCTCGCCACGTTCTGGGCGCTTCTCTTCCTCTTCGGCGTGTTCTGGGTGACTGTCGTCACGAACTCCTTCCCGATGCTCTGGCAGATGGCCTCGTATAGCACGATAGGGATATACACGGGAGCGTATTACTTTTTCTCCCAGCTTGCCTCGATCGTGGCGCCTCCTCTTGCAGGCGGATCGATAGATCTCTTCGGCTATCCAGCGCTTTTCATATTCGGTCTTGTGTTCATGCTCATCGCATTCTGCCTGATGCGCTTCGTGCATAGGGGAGAGCCTCAGGATGACTGATAAGGAAAGGGCCGAGCACTACAGGAAGATGACGGAAACGCCTGTTTCCCGCCTTATCGGGAAGCTGGCAGTCCCGACGATCATAAGCATGATGGTATCCGCGCTGTACAATACCGCGGATACCTTCTTCGTCTCTATGCTTGGTACATCAGCAACCGGTGCTGTCGGCATCGTCTTCTCGATCATGGCCATAATCCAGGCCATAGGCTTCACAATAGGCATGGGAGCCGGGAACATACTCTCCAGGCAGCTTGGCGCGAAGGAGGACGGGAAAGCCACGGTCACGGCCTCCTCAGGCTTCTTCCTCGCTCTCCTTCTCTCGCTGCTGCTGATGGCTCTGGGAACGGTCTTCCGCACCGATCTCATGAGGATGCTGGGAGCGACAGAGACGATACTTCCCTTCGCGGAGGACTATGCCGAGTACATATTCTTCGGATGCCCGGTCATGTGCTGCTCCTTTGTCCTCAACAACTACCTCAGAGCGGAAGGGAAGGCCTTCTTCAGCATGATAGGGCTCACTGCGGGAGGAGTGCTGAACATCATTCTGGACCCGATCTTCATATTCACCTTCGGTTTCGGGACAGCAGGAGCCGCGATGGCCACGGCACTCAGCCAGCTCGTGAGCTTCGTGATCCTCCTCTCGTTCTTCCTCATGGGCAAGTCCAGCGTCCGTATCCAGATAACGAAGGTCGCAAGGGACGCGAGGACATATCTCAATATAATCAGGGTGGGGCTGCCGACTCTGATGAGGCAGGGGCTTGCGAGCATAGCATCCATAGCGCTTAACGTCGGGGCTGCAGCGTTCGGAGACGCCGCCGTCGCCGCGATGAGCATATCGGGGAGGGTGACGATGTTCGCCTTCAGCGCGATGCTGGGCTTCGGCCAGGGCTTCCAGCCTGTCTCCTCATTCAATTACGGCGCAGAGCGCTATGACAGGGTCCGTAGGGCCACGGTCTTCACCGCTGCCGTCGGCACTGTGATAATGCTTGTCCTCGCCATTATATCGGTAGCGGCCGCGCCTCAGATCATCGCGATATTCCGCAAGGATGACGCCGAGGTTATGAGGATAGGCGTCGCCGCGCTGAGGGCGCAGGCCGCGCTCTTGCCGCTTACGGGCCTTGTGACGGCGACGAACATGGCGCTGCAGAGCACGGGGCAGTCACTTCCCGCCACTGTCCTCGCCATGGCGCGCCAGGGGATATTCTTCCTTCCCTTGGTGCTTCTCCTGCCGCAGTTCATAGGGCTCTGGGGAGTCGTGATCGCCCAGCCGCTGAGCGATCTCGTGACATTCTTCCTGGCAATCTTCCTATTCAGGTACTTCCTGAGGATGCTTGATGCCAAGAATAAGGATAAGATAGAAGCATGAAGATCAAGAAGATAATCGGTACAGTCAAGGACTATGCATGGGGCAACAAGGATTTCATCCCGTCCCTTATCGGTGGATACACAGGAAAGCCCCAGGCTGAGCTCTGGTTCGGCACCCACGCCCTAGGTGAATCCAAGACGGAGGACGGAGAGCCTCTTTCCGCCCTCATAAGGGAAGACAAGTCATACCTCGGCGAAGGCTATGGCATGTTCTCAGGGGAGCTTCCGATCCTTTTGAAGATCCTCGCTATCGAGAAGCCTCTTTCCCTGCAGTGCCATCCCACGCGCCTCCAGGCCCAGGAAGGATGGAAGAGGGAGGAAGGGCTCAGGAAGGAAGGCAAGGAGCATAACTACCAGGATCCCAATCCGAAGGCTGAGATAATAGCGGCCCTTTCCCCTATAACCGCCATGTGCGGCTTCAGGGATCCCGAGGTCGTGAACGCTGACCTTGCCGCTCTCATCCCTACAGGATATGCGCGTGCTATCAGGAATTTCTCGTCATCGGTGAAGGATCTCTACCTTGGTCTCTACGCGCTTTCCGCGGAGGACAGGAAGATGATCCTCGAGGAGCTTGAGGCCTCTCTACGTGCCGATAAGGGCGAGAGCTGGAACGGGCTCTTCCTGACGCGCAAGGGCATAGCGCTTGAGTGCCTTGAGGAGTATCCCGGGGACATCGGCGCGCTCTTCCCGTATCTGATGAATGTCATAACGCTCCAGATAGGCGAGGCACTGTTCCTCGAGCCTGACACGCTCCATGCCTATGTCTTCGGCAATGGCGTCGAGCTGATGAACGCCTCTGACAATGTCCTTCGCGGCGGCCTGACGAAGAAGAGGATGGATCTTGCCGAGCTTGAGCGCATAATGTCGTTCGATTCGATCGATCCAGAAAAGGTCAGGACCGAGAAGGATGGATTCGGGCGCACCGTCTATCTCGCGCCTACCGGTGAGTTCAGGCTGCTTTCGGCAGGGGCCGGGAACTACGCGATGAGAAGCGGAAGGCTTTCCCTCGTGCTCGCGACCGAAGGCTCTGTCAGGTTCTCCGAAGGAAGCGAGAGCCTCACGATAGGCAAAGGCGAATGCGCGGTTGTCCCATCCTCCCTCGAGTATTCGATGAATGTCCAGGGCAGGGTGTATATCGCCGAGTGCGGTACGCTCTCGTGAACTACGTAGCCATAGATTTCGAGACAGCTTCCACGGAGAAGGACAGCGCCTGCTCCGTGGGGCTTGTCAGGATGGATGAGGACGGGAACGCCGTGTCGAGATACTACTCGCTCATACGTCCGCGTGTCCCGAAGTTCGACCCGTTCTGCTTCCAGATACACCATCTTGATCCCCTGGATGTACTCAGCGCCCCGACGATCGCGGATATCTGGGAGGATATGAAGGCATTCATCGGGCCTCTGCCGCTTGTCGCGCACAACGCCCAGTTCGATATCTCGGTGCTACGTGGCTCCCTGGAGTCATGGGGCATAGAGCCTGTGCATAACGATTACTACTGCACGCTCTCGCTTGCCAGGAAGCTCTGGAAGGGCAGGCCTTCGTATAAACTCACGTCGCTTGCGTCCGCGTTCGGCTGGGAGTACGAGGCGCATAACGCACTTGCCGACAGCGAGATCTGCGGCCGCCTCTTCTCCATGCTCTGCAAGGGGCATATATACACGGACGAGGACGCGAGGCGCTTCTTCCATATGGTCTACAAGAGCCGGAAGAGCGCCTTCCCGAGGACTATCTGAAAAGGCCCGCCTTCAGCGCGATGGCAGGGTATATGAACGTGACGGATGCGCCCGCCATGAAGAAAAGAAGCGATGACGAGGCGTAGTGCGGAAGAGGGATCAGCGATATCATAACAGCCAGAGCCGCTACAACGGCGATGCCGGCGATGTATCGCACGGCCTTTTTAGCCACGCTGCCGCTCCTCTCGTCATATTCGAGGAACCTCCTGTCGAGGTATATCCCGAGGGCTGAGCCTGAGGTCACCGCCGCGTTTGACATGAGGTCGGAGAACGCGACCGCGTCTATCGTATCCAGCTCAAGAAGGACTATGAGGATGATGGACAGCAGGAGCGTCGCCATCCCGGAGATAAGCGTGAACGAGAGGCACCAGCTCCTATCCTCATAGATCCTCTGGAAGATATCTGAAAGAAGCAGCCCTGAAAGAAGGCCGATAGCCGTGCCTACGATGACATCGACAGGCCAGTGCACTCCCAGGTACATCCTTGAGATAGGTATGGCTATGATGAGCAGGGCAGAGACGATGGTGAGCCACCTTTTTCTCCAGAGAGCGGCAAGGGAGGAGTAGAATGCCGAGGACGTGGTGCTGTGGCCCGACGGGAACGAGTAGCCCGTGGCTGTCTCTATCCTTCCTCCCTCTATGAGCTCCGGATGGGCCTGGAATGGGCGCGGCGAGCGAACGATGGCCTTGACGACCTGGGTCGTAAGGAGCGCCGCCATAAGTGATGAAAGCACTGCGAAGGCTTTCTTGCGGCTTATGCACCAGTACATCAGCGAGAGCGCGAGAAGCGGCACGGCGATCTCTCCCAGAAGGGAGATGAAGTTCATCATCCTGTCCAATAGCGGAGTATGGATGCTCTGTAGGAACACAAGGATATCCAGCTGCATGGCATGATGATATATCTTTCTCCCTTGGTGGAGAAGCCATGCTTGCCTTGCAGGCCTCAGTCACGATAGTATTGCGACGCAGGGAGAGGTATGAGCTACAGTTCGGTCTTTCGATTCCTTTCGTATATAATGCTCTTCATAGCGGCCCTTATGCTTATACCGCTCTTCATAGCGTTCCACTATGCGGAAAGAAGCGCGGCCAATGGCTTTCTCCTGACAATAGCCCTCATGGGCCTCCTCTCGTTCTACATCCTCCATCTCACACATTGGGACAAGGAGCTGAGGATCGGGACGAGGGAATCGATGCTTATCGTCTCTCTGACCTGGGTGGTCATGGCCATCTTTGGAGCTCTTCCTCTATATCTCGCGGAGAGCCTTCCGACATACTCGGAGTGCTTCTTCGAGATAATGTCGGGCTTCACCACAGCGGGAGCGACGGTGCTCTCGGACATAGAGGCGCTCGATAGGTCGATCATATTCTGGCGGAGCATGACCAACTGGCTCGGAGGCATGGGAGTCGTCGTCCTCTTCGTCGCCGTCCTCCCTATATTCGGCGTGAGGGGCAACGCCCTCGTGGGAGCGGAGTCCGTGGGGCCCGCGAAATCGAAGTTCACGCCGACGATCCGGGGGACTGCGGGCGTGCTCTGGTGCATCTACCTCGGGCTCTCTGTCCTGCAGACGCTGCTGCTGATGCTTGGCGGCCTTGATTCCTTCAACGCCATAACGGTCATGTTCGGGACTATAGGAGCCGCGGGATTCGCCGCGCTCAATGACTCGATCGGAGGGTACGGGAGCGCGTATGTCGAGTGGGTCTGCACCATCTTCATGTTCCTCGCAGGCGTGAACTTCGCCATCTTCTTCTATGCGATAAAGCGTAATTTCCTCAAGATCAGGAGGAATGGGGAGCTCAGGATCTATGCCATGATAACGGTGTTCTCCACGCTCTGCATAACGGCGCAGCTTCTCATCACCGGGACCTATGGATCACTTTCAGAGGCGCTGAGGAAGTCCGCCTTCCATGTCGTCTCGATGATGACGACCACGGGCTTCGTGGTTGATGACTTCAACCTCTGGCCGATGTTCTCCCAGATGCTCCTTATAGTCGTCTGCTTCATCGGGGCCTGCTCCGGCTCCGCGGGAGGAGGGATAAAGGTAATAAGGATCGCCGTGATGATGCGCCTTGGATACAACTCGATGATAAAGCGCATACACCCCAATTCCGTCTCATCGATACAGGTAGGGGAGAGCCGCTTCGACAGCCACGCCGCCCTTTCGATCGCGGGGTACATCGGGTGCTACTTCCTCACGCTCTTCCTCGGCTCCGTCATCATCGCGTTCACCGAGAAGGACTTCCTTACCTGCTTCTCGTCCGTCTTCCTCTGCCTTGGCAACCTCGGCACAGGTATCGGCGGGCTTGGTTCCTCGTTTACATATGCCATATTCCCCGACTGGAGCCTCTGGGTATTCTCGTTTTTAATGCTCGCGGGAAGGCTTGAGTTCTATACGATATACACGTTGTTCACCAGAGCGTTCTGGAAACGCTAGCAAGGCTTTGGTTCTATCGTTATGATAATGGTGTTTGCTGATTAGGAGGATTTATGAAGGTCGTTATCCTGGGAGCCGGGCGCAGGGGCCTGAGGCTCGCACGTCACCTCATTGAAGAGAAGAAGGCTGTTGTCTTCCTTGACAACAACAGCGAACGGTGCGCCGCGGCAAGCGCCAAGCTGGACTGTCTTGCCCTTTGCGGCTCCGCCACCGATCTGGAGATGCTGAAGGAAGCCGGATGCGAGGACGCGGACGCGGTGATCGCGGTCACCGACAGCGATGAGACGAACCTCGTCGCGTGCGGCATAGTCGCCTCATCCTTCAAGGGCGTCATGACGATCGCCGCCATAAGGAACATCACGTACCTGGGGTCCGGGATAAGCGGGGCCGTGTTGGGGATATCCCACATAGTCAACCCGGAGCAGGAGGCTGCGGAGAGGATCGTAGGCATCATGGAGACCGGCCTTTTCCGTGATTTCGAGTACTTCCCCTATGCGCAGTTCATGATGTTCACGAGGAAGGTCACGAAAGGCAACGCCTTCGAGGGCAAGAGCCTCGCGCAGCTGAGGAAGGAGATCCCCGGGCGCTTTGTCGTGATAGGCGTTCGAAGGAGGGGAAAGGCGTTCACCCCGTCAGGAGACACTGTCCTCCGCGATGGCGATGAGATCGCGATGCTTGTCGATGATGATGAGTCGAGCGATATATACAGCCGCCTGGCCGAGATCAAGCCGATGAAGATAAGGAAGATCATCTTCGTCGGAGGCACGAGGATCGCCAAGTTCGCTCTCCAGTCCATGGAGGATGAGATGAGGCGCAACGTGACGCTTGTCGAGAAGGACGCCGCGGTCTGCGAGCGCTTTGCAGATGAGTTTTCTGATGTCATAGTCCTCAATGGCGCGATCTCCGATGAGGGATTCTGGGAGGAGGAGAGGCTCTATCAGTCCGACCTGCTTATATCCATCACCGATAACGATGAGCTGAACATCATCGCCGCGAGCTACGCGAAGCGCCTTGGTACGCAGCGTGCCGTGTCGCTCATAAAGACCAACAACAGCTACATAGCGCTTGCCGAGGCCATGGATATCGATGGCGTGGTGTCGACGACGAACGCCACCGTAGACGCCATCGTCAAGTATCTCAGGGGTGACAGGATCCAGAGCCTCCACACGCTCTTCGACGGCCAGCTCGAGGTCTATGAGTACCTTGTCACGCCTTCGTTCAAGTATGTCGGGAAGAAGCTCAAGGACATAGACTTCCGCGGGAAGATCATCATAGCCGGCGTCAAGACCGAGGGGGACGGGGACAACATCATCCCTGATGGAAACTATGAGATAACCGTTGGCGACACGCTCCTTATATCCGCGGCCCATTCCAACTACGCGTATGTCGAGGGGCTTCTGACATGAACCTGAATCTGCGTTCTGTTTTCCGATTCCTCGCGTTCATAATGCTCTTCATAGCCGCTATCATGCTCGTTCCGATGTTCATGGCCATAGGCTATGGGGAGAGGAGGGCATTCACGTCATTCGCGATGACGGTAGGCATAATGCTCCTGGCCTCATGCCTCACGATAATCATCACGCGGCGCGAGAAGGAGCTGAGGATCGGCACGAAGGAAGCTATGCTCATCGTCACGCTCACATGGGTGCTGATGACGGCGTTCGGCGCGCTTCCTCTGTATTTCGCCGATTCGATGGCAAGCTATGCCCAGTGCTACTTCGAGATTATGTCAGGCTTCACCACGACCGGCGCCACGGCCATGCCTGATATCGAGATAATAGAGAAGTCCATCATATTCTGGCGCGGCCTGACGAACTGGCTCGGCGGCATGGGTGTCGTCGTCCTCTTCGTCGCTGTCCTCCCGATCTTCGGCGTGAAGGGCAACGCCCTTGTCGGTGCCGAGAGCGTGGGGCCCACGAAGTCCAAGCTCACGCCGACGATAAGGCACACAGCGATGGCTCTCTGGGGCATATACATAGGGATATCCGCGGTGCAGGTCGTGCTGCTGATGCTCGGCGGCCTCAATCTCTACCACGCCCTGACAGTCATGTTCGGCACTATGGGAGCCGCGGGCTTCGCGCCTCTCAACGCGTCGATCGGAGGCTATGACAGCCCTTATATCGAATGGGTCTGCACTATCTTCATGATGCTCGCCGGCGCGAACTTCTCGCTTTATTTCTTCCTGCTCCGCGGCCATGTGAGGAAGGTGCTCCGCGACGGGGAGCTGAAGCTCTATGTCTCGATCATCTCCATCTTCTCGCTGCTTATAGCCATCCAGCTCTTCTCGAGAGGTATATACTCAACGTTCTCCGAGTCGCTGAGGGAGGCTGCATTCCATATCGTCTCGTTCATAACGACCACGGGCTTCAGCGCCGATGACTACAATGTCTGGCCGATATTCTCCCAGATGCTGATCCTCATCACATGCTTCATCGGAGGCTGCGCGGGCTCCGCGGGAGGCGGCATCAAGGTCGTTAGGATCGGAGTCGCGCTCCGCCTTGGATACAACGCGATGATGAGGCGCATACACCCTAACGCCGTGCGTCCCGTGAGGCTCGGCGATGATCTTTATGATAGCCAGACATCACTTGCCATCGGCGGCTTCATCGGCTGCTATTTCGTGACGTTCTTCCTTGGCGCCGCGATAATCTCGCTCTGTGACCAGGATTTCCTCGTGACGTTCACATCCGTGATCCTCTGCCTTGGAAATATAGGAATAGGGCTTGGAGGCATAGGGATAACATCGACGTTCGCGATCTACCCGGACTGGGCGCTTTGGGTGTTCTCGTTCCTGATGCTTGTAGGGCGTCTTGAGCTCTTTACCGTCTATACGCTCTTCACACGCTCCTTCTGGAAGAAATAAGGGAGCTTATCATCGATTGCAGAGATGCGGAGGATAGCAGGTCCTGGAGATTCAGGGATGGATCCTCCGTTTTCCTTTTCCTGAGCGCTTCCGCCAGGCTGTATCTGTGGTGCTTGGTGGCCAGTCCCATCCTGATGGCCTTCTCCACGATCTGGTCTATCGCACGGATGTCGGATCGCGTCAGCATATCGCTCTAATGATCGCGGCAAGCTCGTCGAATGAGTGGGCGTTATGGTCAGCCTTGTCTGAGCTCTTGCCCTTGAGCGAGAAATAGACGCTTTCGATTCCGGCGTTCAGCGCGCCCTGGATATCGCTTTTCTCGCTGTCCCCGATCACGAGGCAGTCAGAAGGCGAGAGGCCTAGGACTGAGAGCACATGGTCGAAGAAGCGCTTGTCAGGCTTCTGCACGCCGATCTCCTCGCTGACGAATATGTGGCTGAAGTACTTCACCGTATCGGTCATCTTGAAGCGCTTATGCTGCGTGTACGCGATGCCGTTCGTTATGATCGACGCGTCATGGTCCTTCGTTATGTCCTCAAGGAAATCCACGGCGCCGGGAAGCATGAAGCCGCCATCCCCGAGATACCTCGTGTAGTCCTCCCCGGCCTTCTTCCCGTCATAGGGCAGCCCTGTCCTTGAGAAGAACATCTCGAAGCGCGCGCTCTTGAGACGCTCAAGCGTCATCTCGCCGCACTCGAACATATGCCAGCATTTGTCGTTCTCCTCATGGTATGGCTCTATCCACTCGGAAGTGTAGGGGATGGAGAGATCCTGGAAGAGGAGGCTCAGCGCATAGCGCTCCGTGGCCGCGAAATCGTAAAGTGTCTCATCTGCATCGAATAGAAGGTGCCTTGCCATACTGCGATAGTAGCAGAAACTCCGCTTTTGGTGGATAATCCTTATATGAGAAAAGCGATACCTCTTGCTGTTTCAGGTCTTCTGATGATCTTCACCGGAGCCTACATGATACTCCGTCCGGATGGATTTCTATCCGTCGTCATCGCCATGCTCGGCCTCTACATAGCCTTTGATGGCATACGCTCCGCAGTGTCGCTGATACGCTTCCGCACGTTCTTCCCGGGGGCTGTGAGGACCGCGGCAATCGTCAAGGCCGTGCTCAACACCGTCCTCGGCGTCGTGATAATAGCCATCGCCGCCACCAATCCGTCCATCCTTCTGGATATCGTGATATACATCGTGGCCGCGGACTTCCTCGCGACGGCCCTCATCAACTTCATCGACTGCATGATACTGTCGCGAAGCGGGGTGTACTATGGCTCTCTCGGGCTTGAGGCCGTGCTCTCATTCATATCCTCGATCGTGCTCTTCCTGTTCCCGGGCTTCATAGGATCCGTGGTGATGACGCTCCTTGCCGCAGTCATCCTCGCGTCCGGCGCGGTCATGGTCTATGCCGCGGTGATGTATTTCATCGGAAAAGACGGGAACGGGGGCTTCTGAGCATTGACCTGCCTTTTCCCGATGGTTTATCGTCAGGATATGAGAAAGATCGCACACCATCACCATCTCCTTTCGTAGCTGATGTTGCCATGGTGGGTTTCTGTATATCGAGGTCTCCCTTTGGCGGAGGCCTTTTTCCATTAAGGAGGGATTCATGGATGAGATGCTGAGCATAGCGATACAGAAGAGCGGGAGGCTGTCGGAGAAGAGCCTCGATATAATAAGGGGCTGCGGCATAGAGTTCGGCAGCGACTCGAGGGTGCTGAGGGAGGTCGCGGACAACTTCCCGCTTGAGTTCCTTTTCGTCCGTGATGATGATATCCCGCGCTACGTCGCCGACGGAGTCGCGGATATCGGGATAGTCGGGCGCAACGAATACGATGAGACCGGGCTGGAGCTTGAGATCGTGCGTGACCTGAAGTTCGCCTCATGCCGCCTCTCGATAGCCGTTCCACGCGGCTTTGATTACAAGGGCCTCAAGTCCCTGGAAGGCAAGCGCATCGCCACGTCATATCCGAGGATACTTGGGAATATCCTGCGCTCTGCCGGCGTCACATCGGATATAGTCGTCGTCTCAGGATCAGTTGAGATCACGGTGCAGATAGGAGTTGCCGATGCCATCGCGGACCTCGTGTCCACGGGAACCACGCTCCGCATGAACGGGCTTGAGGAGGTTGAGTGCATCTACCGCTCCTCGGCTGTCATGATCGCCAGGCCCGGCATGGCTGAGGAGAAGAAGGCCACGCTCCACAGGCTCCTTGAGCGCATAGACGCCGTGATGATGGCCCGCAAGAAGAAGTACATCCTCTTCAACCTCCCGAAGGAGAAGCTTGATGAGGCTGCCTCGATCATCGGCGGCATGAAGAGCCCGACCGTTACTCCGCTGATGGATGAGGGATGGATCTCCGTGCAGTCCGCTGTGGATGAGGAGAGGTTCTGGTCTGTCTTCGAGAGCCTCAGGGCGATCGGGGCGGAGGGCATACTCGTGATGAACATCGAGAAGATGACGGAGTGATCATGCTGCTAAGGTACTCGGAATATTCAGAAAGCCTCCTTTGCCGCCCTACCGAGGGCAATGAGGACATCGAGGCATCGGTGAAGACAATAATCGACGAGGTCAGGAAAGGCGGGGACAAGGCCCTCCTTGACCTTTCGGAGCGCTTTGACGGAAGCCGCCCCTCATCGCTTTTCGTCTCCGAGGAGGAGATGGAGGAGGCGGGGAGGATGATTCCCGCGAAGCTCCGTGACGCGATTGACCGGGCCAGGGACAATATCTACGCGTTCCACGCGGCCCAGATGCCTGAAGGTGAGGTCGTGGAGACGGCTCCAGGCGTTGTCTGCTCGCGCAAGATCGTCCCGATAGACCGTGTCGGGCTTTATATCCCCGGTGGCACCGCGCCTCTTTTCTCCACTGTCCTGATGCTCGCGGTCCCCGCCAAGGCCGCGGGATGCCCGGACATAATGCTGGCAACACCGTGCCGCGGTGACAAGGTCAATCCCGCCATCCTCTACGCGGCGCGCTCTGCGGGCGTTGGAAAGGTCCTTCGCGTAGGAGGCGCCCAGGCTATCGCCGCGTTCGCGTACGGAACGGAGAGCGTTGAGAGGCGCGATAAGATCTTCGGGCCCGGGAACAGGTTCGTGACAGCGGCCAAGGCCCTTGTCTCGTCCACCGTCGCCATCGACATGATCGCGGGGCCATCGGAGGTGATGGTCGCTGTTGACAGCTCCTCGAATCCGCTCTTCGCGGCGACAGATCTCCTGTCGCAGGCTGAGCATGGGAAGGACAGCCAGGTCATGCTCGCCATCCGCGCCGAGAGCAAGGGGGAGGCGGACGCGATCTATAAGAGGATCGAGAAGGAGATCGAGAACGTGATAGGGCGTCTCGGGCGTAGCGAGTACATGCTCCCATCCATTTCCCACTCAGCGGCGTTCCCCGTGTATAGCGACGAGGATCTGATCCGCGCGATAAACGAGTATGCACCGGAGCACCTGATCATAAGCACGTCAGACCCCGAGCGTATCCTTGAGGGAGTGCGGAACGCGGGCTCCGTGTTCCTTGGCCAGTACTCGCCTGAGTCAGCGGGAGACTACGCGTCAGGGACCAACCACACGCTTCCGACCTCTGGCTGGGCCCGCTCGTCATCCGGAGTCTCGCTCGATTCATTCCTGAAGAAGATCACGGTGCAGAAGCTTACAAAGGAAGGCATAAGGAATCTCTCGCCGATCGTCGAGACCCTAGCCGAGGCTGAGGGCCTGATGGCCCACAGGGAGGCTTCGCTTGTAAGGAGGTGCTGGAATGACTGAGATCGAGGCATTGATGAATGAGCACATACGTACCTTGAAGCCGTATTCGACGGCACGCGACGACTTCAAGGGCAAGGCCGATATCCTCCTGGACGCCAATGAGTCATGGCTTGGCGGCAGCGGCATCAACAGATACCCGGACCCGCGCTGCACGGCGCTCAGGAAGGAGATCGAGAATGTCCTCTCCCTTCCTTTCGATATGACAGCGATAACCAATGGCTCGGATGAGGCGATCGACCTTCTGATAAGGATATTCTGCCGCCCGGGAATCGACTCTGTGATGATAGAGCGCCCTACATATGGCGCGTACCGCGTTTTCGCGGATCTCAACGGTGTTGAGGTCATAGACGCCAGGCTGAAGGAGGACTATACCCTCGATATCCCCAGGATGGAGGAGGTGATGGCTCAAAGGAAGCCGAAGATCGTCTTCATCTGCTCCCCGAACAACCCGACAGGCTCGCTTTACAGCAAGGAGGATATACTCCGCATAGCTGACGCGAACAAGGGCATAACCGTTATCGATGAGGCTTATATAGACTTCTCGGGCGAAGAGGGGATGTGGAGGGCGATAGAGGGCAACCGTCGCATAGTGGTCCTCCGCACGATGTCGAAGGCATGGTCGCTTGCCGGGGCGAGGGTAGGCATCATCGTCTCGGATCCTGAGATACAGAGGGCTGTGATGAAGGCAAAGCCGCCTTATAACGTCTCGCAGCTCTCGCAGCAGGCTGCCTTGGATATGCTCTCCAGAAAGGACGAGATTGCCGGGACGCTTTCCCAGATCCTCTCGGAGCGTGAGCGTCTTTCCTCGTTCTTCCGCACCCTCCCGTTCATCTCGGAGGTGTTCCATTCAGACTCGAACTTCATCCTCGTTCGCACCTTTGACGCGGAGAGGCTGTATGATTACCTTGCCGCGCGTAGCATAATAGTGCGTAACCGCTCATCCGAGCCTCTCCTTCAGGGCTGCTTGAGGATAACGGTCGGAAGCAGGGATGAGAACGATAAGCTCATGGAGGTGCTTGATGGATACTCTTTATAAGAAGAAAGCGCTCTTTGTGGACCGCGACGGCGTCATAGTCGTCGAAGGCGTGGTTGATGGGCATGATGATATCATCTACCAGATCGACAGCTACGAGAAGATCATCTACAAGCCGCATGTCTTCGAGGCCCTCCGCGAGATCGGAAGGCGCACGGACTATGAGCTTGTGATGGTCTCGAACCAGGATGGGGTGGGGACGCCTTCCTATCCATATGAGACCTATGAAGGACCGGCTGAGAGGATATTCGCCACTCTTCGCGGCGAGGACATAGTCTTTGATGACGTTAATGTGGATTTCTCCCTTCCGGAGGATAACTGCCCAGGAAGAAAGCCAGGCACGGCCATGCTCACGCGGTATATGGATGGAAGCTATGACCTCTCCCGTTCCTTCATGATCGGCGATAGGCTCACGGACATGATGCTTGCAAAGGCCCTCGGTGCGAAGGGCATCTGGTACACGGAGAGCAAGGAGAATGTACCCGAGGATCTTAAGGACACGGTGGCGATCAAGACCGACAGCTGGCTTTCCATCGCGTCGTTCCTGACATGTGGAGAGGTGAAGGAGCATAGGAGAAGCTCAGTGCGGCGCACCACGGCCGAGACCGATATATCCCTCAGCGTCGATCTTGACGGGACAGGGGTCGGGCATATCCACACAGGAATAGGATTCTTTGACCATATGCTTGATCAGGTCGTGAAGCACTCCCGCTGCGATATCTCAGGCGATGTGAAGGGAGACACGGAGGTGGATGAGCATCATAGCGCGGAGGATACGGCCCTCGCGCTTGGCTCCGCGTTCCTCTCCGCCCTTGGCGATAAGCGCGGCATCGAGCGCTATGGCTTCGAGATCGTGATGATGGACGATGTGGCCGCGACCGTTGCCGTGGATTTCTCCGGCCGCGACGAGCTTATCTATGACGTGGAGTTCACGATGGATTACGTGGGCTCGTTTCCGACAGAGCTTATAAGGCATTTCTTCCGCTCGTTCTCATCCGCGGCAAGGTGCAATATCTACATAAGCGCGACGAAGGGAGGGAACAGCCACCATACAGCGGAGGCTATCTTCAAGGCCTTTGCCCGCGCTCTGCGCAAGGCCGTGAGGCGCATCCCGGGCGATGACTCCGTCTCATCTACCAAGGGGGTCCTATGATCGCCGTGATAAGATACGGGGCCGGGAATGTACGCTCCGTGGTCTCCGCGCTCCGCCGCCTTGGCGCTGATGGCGTCCTTACCGATGATCCGGAGGTGGTGCTCGGTGCTGACAAGGTCATATTCCCAGGTGTCGGAGAGGCGTCAAGCGCGATGGCCGCGCTCCGCGAGAAGGGCCTTATCGAGGCGATACGCAGCATCGAGCGTCCGTTTCTCGGCATATGCCTCGGGATGCAGCTGATGTGCGAATCCTCGGAGGAAGGGGACACGGAGTGCATCGGCTCTATTCCCGTGCCCGTCCTGCGCTTCCCGTCAGGCCGGGGCTTCAAGATCCCCCATATGGGCTGGAACCAGATAGGGCAGACCAAGGGAACGCTCTACGGCGGCGGCATGGACGGAAGCTATATGTACTTCGTCCATTCATATTATGTTCCTCTCTGCAGCTATACATCGGCTGTCGCCGAGTACGACGGCATTGAGTTCTCGGCGTCGTTGGAGAAGGATAACCTCATGCTCACGCAGTTCCATCCGGAGAAGAGCGGCGATGAGGGGGAGAAGGTCCTCAGGGCCTTCCTGGAGGCATGATATGCTGGTGATTCCCGCGATCGATCTCATAGAAGGAGCCATCGTCAGGCTCAGCCAGGGAGATTACACGAGAAGGAAGGGCTATGGGCTCACGCCGCTTGATGCTGCGAAGGCCTTCGAGGATGGGGGGCTCACGCATCTCCATCTCGTGGATCTCGATGGGGCCAAGGGGACTGGAAACAACCTCAATGTGCTTGAGGAGATAGCCTCAAGGACATCGCTTAGTATTGATTTCGGCGGCGGCATCAGGAGCGAGGAGGCTCTTGAAAGCGCGCTTTCGGCCGGTGCTGATAAGGTCGATATAGGCTCCGTCGCCGCGAAGGACAGGGAGAGCGTCAAGGCATGGGGGAGAAAGCATCCCGGGCGCATCATCCTAAGCGCTGACGCGCGGGACGGGATGATCGCGATCTCAGGCTGGCAGGAGGAGACCTCGATAAGCCTTCTGCCGTTCCTTTCCGATTACCTTTCCTCCGGCATAGATACCGCTGTCGTTACCGATATAGCCATGGATGGCATGCTCTCAGGCCCCTCGATAGGGCTTTACAGGACGATACTCTCCTCGCTTCCGGGGCTTTTCCTCATCGCCTCAGGCGGGGTGTCGTCCGCGGAGGACCTTCATGCGCTTGCCGCAGCCGGGTGCCATGGGGCTATCGTCGGCAAGGCATATTACGAGGGGAGGATCAGCATCAGCGTGATGAAGGAGGCAGAGTGCTTGCGAAGAGGATAATACCATGCCTTGACGTCAAGGATGGACGTACGGTGAAGGGCGTCAATTTCGTCGATCTAAGGGACGCGGGATCCGCTGTCGAGCTAGCCGAGCTCTATAGCCGACAAGGCGCGGATGAGCTTGTATTCCTGGATATAACGGCGACGGTCGAGAACAGGGGGACGATGACTGAGCTCGTGCGCTCCGTCGCTGACCGCGTCTCTATCCCGTTCACTGTCGGCGGCGGCATAAGAAGCGCGGAGGATGTGGATAGGATCCTTGGGGCCGGGGCGGACAAGATCAGCATAAACAGCTCCGCGGTCCGCGATCCTTCCCTTATAGGGCGGCTTGCCGGGCGCTTCGGATCGCAGTGCGTCGTGTTGGCCCTCGATGCACGCAGCAACCCCTCCCTTCCCTCTGGATACGAGACCGTGATAGACGGCGGTAGGACAGGAACAGGGCTTGACGCGCTTGAGTGGGCGAAGCGGGCCGAGAGCCTCGGGGCGGGGGAGATACTCCTCACTTCGATGGACGCTGATGGAACAAAAGATGGTTTTGCTGTTGACTTAACCCGCGTTATCAGCAGTAATATCAGTATCCCGGTAATTGCTTCAGGCGGTGCCGGTACAATGGCTGACTTCAGGGAAGTTTTCCTGGAAGGGAAGGCAGACGCGGCCTTGGCAGCATCGGTTTTCCATTTCCATGAGATAGATATACCTGAGCTTAAGGAATACCTTAGGGATAACGGTATTCCTGTCAGGGTGGGAAGGTAAAGGATGACTATTGATTTCTCAAAGGGGGGCGGACTTGTCCCGGCGATCGTCCAGGACGCTGTCACCCGCAAGGTGCTGATGCTTGGCTACATGAACGAGGAAGCCTATAAGCTCACGCTCGACAGAGGCCTTGTGACGTTCTATTCACGCTCTCGCTCGAGGATCTGGACGAAGGGGGAGACCAGCGGCAACTTCCTGCAGGTGAGGGAGATCCTCGCGGACTGCGATGGCGATACGCTCCTGGTGAAGGCGATCCCGTCAGGACCGGTATGCCATACAGGCGCCGATACCTGCTTCGGAGAGGATAACGAGCCTTCGGAGCTTTCATCCTCGGAGTTCCTCCTGTACCTTGAGTCAGTCATCCGCGACAGGCGCACCAACCCGATCGAGGGATCATATACCAACCATCTCTTCTCACGCGGCCTGAACAAGATCGCGCAGAAGGTCGGAGAGGAGGCCGTGGAGCTCATAATCGAGGCCAAGGACAATGACAAGGAGCTCTTCCTGGGAGAGGCCGCCGATCTCATGTATCATTTCCTGGTGCTCCTCGCGCAGAAGGACTCAACGCTTTCCGAGGTGGTAGAGGTCCTCAAGGATCGTCACTCACGCTGATGGATGCCATATCAAGGATGATCGAGGAGGAAGGGGAGGCCTATGGCCTTTCTCTTTCATCTGAGGATCTTTCAGGCATTTCCTTCGATTCCCGCATAATCAGGGACACGTCATTCTCATCATGCTGCCTGGCATCGGCTTCCTTCCATGATGCCGCCCTGACCGATATAACGATAGAATCATCTGATCTTTCATCCGTGGATTTCTCCAACGCGTCGCTTTTACATGTCACGATAAGGGACTCGAAGCTTCCCGGAGCCCTCTTCTCCGAGTGCAGGGCAAGGGATGTCAGGATAGAGAACTGCGTAGCGATGTATTCCACATTCGACTTATCGAATCTCCGTGACGTCACGATCATCGATACGGACCTTTCCGGATCATCGCTCTCATACTGCAAGGCCGAGCGCCTTTCCATCATCTCCTCGTCCCTTGTCAGGGCGTCGCTTCGCTCGACGCCGCTCTCATCCGTCGATCTTTCGTCCTCGGATATCGAGGGGATAGCCCTCTCCGAGAACCTCAAGGAGCTCAGGGGCGCCAGGCTTGATGCCGGTCAGGCGCTCTCCATCGTGAGGATGCTTGGTGCGGAGATAGGATAGGCCGCCCATTCCAGAGCGGCCTATACATCAGCCTATGAAGCTGTCGAGGTGCTTGAGCCTACGCATGTCGTATTCCCTAAGCTGGTTAGTCAGCGTGTCAGGATCGTCATAGTGCTTCTCCTTATGCTTGTTCAGTATAAGGTAGAGCGTCGGTGATAAGAGGAGCGTGAGGAACGCGCCTGTCACGATTCCTCCTGTGAATGTCACGGCCAGAGGCTGCATCATCTCCGATCCATCTCCAGGGAAGAATGCCATAGGTATCATTCCGAGGATCGTCGTGAGCGTCGTCATCAGGATCGGCCTCAGGCGTCCGTATGCCGCCTGGAGGCATGCCTGCTTTACCGGCACCTTCTGCTCTATGAGCCTGTTGATGCAGTCCACAAGCACTATTCCGTTGTTCACGACGACTCCGATGAGGGCGATGATGCCGACGATCGAGAAGAGCGAGAACTGTTCGCCCATGAAGACATGGATCCATATCACGCCGATCATCAGGAGCGGGATCGTCGCGAATATGATGAACGGATCCATCAGAGACTCGAACTGCGCCGCCATGACCGCGTAGACGAGGAAGAGCGCGAGGACGACTATTATGATCATCGTCGGCAGGTACTCAAGGAACGTGTACATCTCTCCCTGCTGCTCGATGCTCACCCCATCAGGAAGCACGAGGTGCTCCTCAAGCGCCCTGTCCACCATCGCCTGCACATCGCTTGCCGCGTAGCCTTCGATGATGGCGGCCGTGACGTGGTTGATCCTCTCCTTGTCCTCCCTCATGATGGAGCGTGGCGCCGTGCCCTCCACGAATGTCGCGACAGTGTCGAGGCGCACGCTGTTTCCGGAGGAAGTGCGTACCATAAGCGACGCGACATCCTCTATCGACTGCAGCTCATCCTCATCGATCCTCACGACAAGGTCATATGTCTCGTCCACGTCGAATGTCGAGATCTCGGTCGCTGTAACGCCCGTGAGCGCGTACTGTATCGTCGTCGCCAGGTCGCTTATCGAAATGCCGAGATCCTGTGCGGTCCTGTAATCGATCGAGATATCGTACTTAGGGGCTCCGTTTTCGAGGTCCGACTCTATGTTCTCGACCTGAGGCACGTATGTGTCGAGGATGCTCATGATGTCATCCGCCGCGGCCATCGCTGCCTCGCTGTCATCGCTGTGTATGACGACGTTGACGCCTGTTCCGCCCATCGAGCGCGCGTTGGCGAAGATCCAATCGGCGGATGGATCGTCATCGAGGATATCCCGCAGCATTCCCTGGATATCCGAGACGGTGTACACCTGCTCCGTGATATCCGGAAGCTCGATCTCTATCGAGCCTGTGTTGCTGCTGCCGACCTCGGTGAATATGCTCTCATAGCTTCCCTCCGGAAGTATCTCCAGCACCTTCTTCTGCATGTCGAAGACATAGCCTGCGGTCACTTCCTGCGTCGTTCCCGGATCGAGCGTCAGATCGAGCGTGACGCTGTCATCCGTGGAGCTCTGCGGTATGAGCGATATGCCGAGATCAGCGAACTTCTGCAGCGACACGATCAGAAGCAGGATAAGGAGGAGTATGAAGAGGAACTTGTGGTTCAGGCAGTAGGCGAGGACGCGCACATACGCGTTCTTCATATGGTTCTCTCCGGCAGCCATCGCGTCATCGATCCTCTTGAGTATCTTCATCCTCAGCGGCTTCTGCGTCCTCGTATTGATCTTCATGATCGAGCCGCAGAGGGCCGGAACGAGCGTGACGGCCACGAAGAGCGAGGAGAAGAGCGAGATACAGACCGTGATGACGAGATCCTGGAACATTATCCCGATCATGCCGATGTCGTACTTGTAGATGATGATAGGCAGGAATACGCAGATCGTGGTGAGCGTTGACGCCACGATAGCCGTGAACATGTTCTTGCTTCCGAGTATCGCGGCGACGGCGCTCCTCTCACCGCGCTGTCTGAACGAGTATGTGTTCTCGAGGATGATGATAGACGCGTCTACTGTCATTCCTATGCCGAGTATGAGCCCGGACATGCTCATCGCGTTTATCGACATGCCAGTTATGGACATGAGCATCAGCGTTATGAGTATGCAGATCGGCATCGAGAGCGAGATGATGATCGTCGTCTTCACGCCGCGGAGGAACACGAAGATTATGAGGGCCGCGAGGATAACGCCCTGCACGGCTGAGTTGAAGACCTCATCCATCGTGTCGGAGATCATCTCGGTGGAGTCCCTCTGGATCGTCAGCGTTAGTCCCTCAGGAAGCTCCGCGATGATGGAGGGAAGCTCCTCCCTTATATTCTTGGCGACCGTTGTTTCGTTGCTGTCCGACTCGTTTGATATCGAGAGGGTGACGACTTCCTGGCCATCGATGTAGTTCAGCCTTCCGCCGCTCTCCGTCGCCTTCCTGACCTCTGCCACATCCTGCAGGAGTATAGGGGTGCCGAGCCCGGTGTAGCCAACGATGGTCTGCCTTATGTCATCGAGCGTGAAGTAGCGTGCATCGGTCATGATCTGGTAGTCCTTGCCGCGCTGCGTTATCTCGCCGCCTGTGCTCTGGACGTTCCTCGCCGCTACCTGAGCGCTTATCTGGCTGAGTGTCAGGCCATATGCCTCAAGCCTGTTCGGGTCCACGTCGATATCGTACTCGACAGGGGCGCCGCCATAGACGTTTACCTGCGAGACACCTTCTATTCTCTCCAGGAGAGGCTGCACGGTGTTCTCAGCGATGTACTGAAGCTCATCCTTCGTCCTGTCTCCGGTTATCGTGAGCCTCATTATGCTTCCCGATCCCGCGGAGTCAAAGCGGAAGACCGTAGGGTTCTCCGCCCAGTCCGGGAGGCGCCGCGAGAGCATGGAGACGATGGTGTTCACATCCTCTGCCGCGTCGTCCAGGTCCGTGCCGTAGTCGAACTCGAGGATGACCATCGAACGCCCCTCGCGTGAGATGGATGTCATGGTATCGAGGTTCTCCAGCGAGTCAAGGGAGTCCTCCATGATCTCCGTCACCTGGAGCTCCACCTCTTCCGGTCCCGCGTCGCCGCAGCTTACCGATACGGATATCACCGGCATGTCGACCTCAGGATAGAGCGCCATGTCCAGGCGGGGAAGGAAGACGAGGGCAATGACCGAGATAAGGACATACACCATCGTCATCAGGACAGGTCGTCTTACAGATAGTTCAGCTATATCCATCCGATCCTCCCTATACGACGTTGACAGGAGTGCCGTTCGTCACGTTTCCGGCCGTTATGACAAGCTCTCCCTCATCAAGGCCGGAAAGGATGACAGTCTCCGTGTCGTTGCTGCTGCCTGTCTCGACTGTCTTCCTGACCGCGGCCCCATCCTCTACGACGTACACGACATCATCACCAAGGTATGTATCAAGAGCGGCTGACGGGACGATCATCGCGTTGTCTATATGCTCAGTCTCGAGGTTGAGCTTTATGTACATGCCATCCATAAGGCCCTCGGTGCTTCCCGTTATATCTATCTTGATATCCGCGGACCTTGACTGGCGGTTGAGGTTGGGGGAGATGTATGAGAGGGTTCCTTCATACATGCGGCCTGGGTACGCGACGCTCTCGAAGAGCGCGCTCATTCCCGGGCGGAGCGATCCTATGAACTTCTCCGGAACAGACGCGGTGATGATCAGGTCCTCGTTCGAGGTGAGTGTCGCGATCACGGTCGACGCGCCCGCCATCTCGCCAACAGATACCGCGAGGTCAGAGACTATGCCGCTGGCCTTTGCCACCACGGGGCTCGCCATGAAGCTCTGGCCCGGGCGGGACGGATCGATGTATGCGATGATATCCCCGACGCTTACCGTGTCGCCCTCCTTTATGAGGACCTCGGTGACTATGCCGCTTGATGTGATGTCCGGAAGGATCGTTATGTCATTGCCTTCCCGGGATATCTCTCCATTGAGCCTCGAGATCTTCGAGAATGTGCCATAGGCTGCGGGGACAGCGTCGACGTTGACGACAGCTGAGAACGAGTCATCCACCGCTGCCTTGAGCTCCGCCTGCTCCTCCTGGGAGAACATCTTGATGATGATGGCCGCGGCCAGCGCTATGCAGATCAGAAGGAGCAGGAAGGTGACCGCCTTCGAGCCCTTGCTTGGGGAATTGTTCTCGGCCAGGGCCGTGAAATCGATATCTTTCTTCTTTTCTTCCATAAGGTATGTTCTCCTAGATCCTCGCGTATCTTGCCTGAAGGTCAGATAGCGGTATATTGATGGCTGCTGCCAGATTGTAGCTTTCAAGAAGATGCGTGAGGCGCGCCGACAATAGGCTCATCTCCGCGTTGAGCAGCTTTGTGCGCGCGTCAGAGGCGTCATCCGCGCTCATGAGCCCCGCCTGGAATGCCTCCTGGGCAAGCTCATCCGTCCTTGCCGCCGCCGCTCTGCTCCTTTCAGCGATGGCAAGGCTCTTCTCCGCCTGGTCTATGCCCATGACATAGCTGCGGATATCCGCAAGGAGCGTGTCCTTGGCTCCCTGAAGCGAGAGGGAGGCGAGGGTCACGTCATCCTGCCTTTCCTTTATCGTGATATCCGTCTGGCTCGTGGGGATTATCCCAGAGATCGGGAGGGACATCCTCACGCTTCCCGTAAGCCCGTTTCCCGTCGTGCTGTAATCCCAGCTTTCGGAATGGGCCCCGGAATATGAATAGCCGACAGAGGCCGTGAGCGTCGGGACATATGCGGAGAGCTTTGCCGTTGTCTCAGCGTTCCTCGCGCTTGAGAGCGCGTTCCTTGCGCTCTGGACGTCTATCGAGTTCTCGCCGAACTCGGCGAATATCTCCTCCGCCGACGGAAGGGATAGCAGGACAGGCTCAGGAAGGTCCTCGGTGGTGAAGTCCCCCTCGATTCCCGTCATCGTCCTGAACTCCGCCATCAGCTGGTCCTTTGAGTCCTCGAGGTTCTTGAGGCTGAGCTGGGCATCATACATGGCAAGCTCCGCCTGCGAGAGTGATAGCTCATCCGTCATGCCGCTTCTGTACATCTCCTCCGCCGAGGCGTACTGCCTCGCCGCGGCGTCATAGGAGAGCTCCGCAGCCTTTATCGAGAGATCTGCGGTCGCAAGCCCCCAGTATCCTGTGATTATGCCAAGGGACAGCGTCGTGCGCGCTTTCTCATAGGTCAGCGACGCGCCTTCCCTCGTGAGATCGCGTGTCTTCCCGTCAGTGATCATCGAGCCGCTGAACGGGAATGAGATATCGGCGCCAGCTGAGTATCTCAGGCCGCTGAAGCCAGGCTCCGTGTCAGGGGGGAAGGACTGGAAGGATGCTGATGTGGATACGCTCGCACTCAGCGATATATCAGGCATGAACGTAGACATCACCGCGTCGGCGCTCCTCAGTTTCCGCCTGAGCTCCACCCCGGCCTTCTCAAGGTCTATGTTCGTCTCCTCGGCTGAGGAAAGCGCCTCTTCCAGCGTGATGACCGGCACGTTTCCAGCAGCGAGGGAGAGCGATGCGAGAAGCAGGGCAGGGATCAATCTCCATGGAGTTCTCATCATTTTCTCCTTTAACTAAACATTTATACCATGGATATTTCGGATTTACCGAACGCCGGAAGGGCCGTTTTGCGAACTTTTCACGAAAAACACACAAAACATCCAATCATCGGCCATCTGATTGTGCTACCCGGACCATCAGCTTAGTCCTGTGCTCGCTTTCCTCTCTTGTCGTCACGGATGAGATCGTGAGTTCCTCATAGATGTCCCCGACGGGAACAAGGCCGCTGCCGCGGAGAGCGGTGAGGAATTCCTCGTACCATGGCTTCACATCCCCTAAGGGGCCCGGGAAATACATGTACGCATAACGTCCCTTGGGTATCTCCTCTCCTGATTCCCTTCCATATGTCACGTAGACGGAGCGGCAGATGTCCGCGTGCCCGCTCTCAGCGGTGCCAAGATCGACGATGCTTCCCGTCATGATGATCGCCTTGCCATCAGCCCTTGCCAGGAGCTTTCCGTAGGCCTCGGCCCATACCTCATCGTCGGTGGCATCTCCCTTCTTGTTCCGTATTGGCTCTGTAATGATGGGCTGGGAGGGGAATGCTGCGGTATAGAGCTTCCGGCTCTCGGCCTTGGTGGCGTCGGCCGTCGCGCGCCTTATGGCATCTATGACGGACAGGAGCGATAGATAGGATTCTATCTTCTTCCTGATGCTTCCTTCCTCCTTCTCCAGGAGCGACATGAACGACGCCGCGTTGAGGGAGTCTATCGCGTCCTTGATCGCCGGTATCGAGAAGCCGAGGTCTCGGAGAGTGAGGATCGTCTCCAGCTCGCTGAGCTTTGACGCGTCATAGCAGCGGTATCCGTTATCCCTGCGTTTGGATGGGGAGAAGAGACCTATCTTGTCATAGTAGAGAAGGGTGTCCTTCCTTATGGAGTAGAATGACGCGACCTGCTGGGGCGTGTAGTATACCGATTCAAGCTTCATGCATAGATTATAGCCCTTGACTATGGAGTTGCTCCATGGTTTTAGATAGTGAACTATGCAAAGCGGAGAGGATTTCTTCCTACATACCAAGCCTGTCAGCTTATTCTTCAAGGCCGCCATCCCTGGCGCGATCGGGATGATAGCCTCGAATATCTATTTCTCTGTCGAGATGCTTCTGATTGGCCGTCTGATAGGGCAGACGGCGTTCGCGGCAGGCAATCTCGCGCTGCCGCTGATACTCATTGCCTACGCTCTTGCGGACATGATCGCTGTCGGCTCCTCGATCGGCATCGCGATAAGGCTCGGGGAAGGGAAGAGAAATGAGGCTAATAAGCTCTTCACGACAGCCATAGCGGTATCGGTCGCGCTGAGCGCCCTGCTTGGGGTGTTCCTTGCCGCCGCGTGCCCGTTTCTTTTCTCCCTCATGGGAGCTGACGGCGCGCTTATCGAGGATGCTGTGCTGTACCTCAGGGTCTATATGATCCTCCTGCCGCTTACCTCGCTCGTGTTCGTCCTGGACAACTATCTCCGGATCTGCGGCTGGGTGCGCTTCTCGATGGCAATAAACCTCGTGATGGCCGGACTATGCCTCTTCTTTGAGATCATATTCCTATATTTCCTTGACCTCGGCATCGGCTTCGCGGCCCTCGGGACAAGCCTTGGCATGGCCATCACGTGCCTTATATGCCTCTATCCCTTCATAAGGGGAAGGATGGCCCTGCGCTTCGTGAGGCTCAGGATAACGAAGGCGCTCTTGCATGACATCTTCAAGCAGGGGCTTCCTAGCTTCCTGAACAACACATCCGGGCGCATCACGTCCATACTCATGAACAGCCTCCTGCTGCATCTTGGCGGAGATATCGCGGTATCGATATACGGCGTGTTCATGAACATAGACGGCATCATAGTCCCTGGCATGTATGGTGTCTTCGACTCGCTTCAGCCCGCGATCGGCTATAACTGGGGAGCCGGGAGGGAGGACAGGGTGAAGAGGATAGCTCTCTCGGGCGTCGTCGCCATCGCTGTGATGTGCCTCGCGTTCACCGCGCTTCTCCTTCTCTTCCCAGAGAGGATATTCACGCTCTTCCTTGAAAGCTCAGGAGCGGGGCTTTCGCTTGCCGTGCATGCCATATCGATCATGGGTCTGACATACCTTGTGCGCTGGATAAGCTACGCATGCCAGTCCTTCGCCTCTGCTATCGGAAGCAACAAGGCGGCGACCGTCCTCTCGCTCTGCAGCGCCCTGGTCTTCCCGCTTCTGATGATGGCGATACTCCGCAGCCTCCACCTCGAAGGGCTTTGGTACGTGACGCCATCAGCCGCGTTCCTGACGTCCCTTCTTGCCGTCGTTATCTATATTGTCTATATACGGAAGCTGCTGGGAGAGAGGGAATAAGCCTGCCTTTGCTCATTCCCCGCTCTTGCCGTAGTTTGAGAGCACTCGCGCGGATGGATCGTTTACCTTGCATCCTGGCCAGCTGCTGTTAGGCATCCAGAAGCCTGGTATCATGCGATGCTGCCCAGGATAGTATCTTTCGAATATCTCGCGGTAGAGAAGGGACTCGGGCGTGAAGGGCCTCCCTTCCTCCGGGTACTTCCTGTACTCCGCTTCAAGGTCCTTGCCCTCATAGTGTTTCTCGGCATAGGCCTTCAGGTCATCTACCATGCTGTGTCCGACCGCGTCGCTGAAGGCCGCCTTCTCCCTCCAGAGGATATCATCTGGAAGCCATGTGCCGTCATCGAATGCCTTTCTGAGAAGGTACTTGCCGTGTCCTGTATGGTTCATCTTCATCTCCGGATCGATCGAGAGGACATAGGAGGCGAAATCAAGATCCCCGAATGGAACCCTCGCCTCGATGCTGTTGTCCGCGATGCACCTGTCAGCGCGGAGCACATCATAGGCGTAGAGCTCATGGACGCGCTTCTGGCTTTCCTTCTCGAACGCTTCCGCGTCTGGCGCGAAATCCGTGTACTTATAGCCGAAGAGCTCATCTGAGACCTCTCCTGTAAGAAGCACCCTGACATCTGTGTTCTTATGGATGTACCTGCAGAGAAGGTACATTCCCATACTCGCGCGTATTGTCGTTATGTCATAGGTTGCCAGCGAGTTTATGACCTCCGGAAGCGCCTTTATGACATCCTCTTCCGTCATCGTCACATTCGTGTGGATCGCTCCGAGGTACCCTGCCGTGCGCTCCGCGTACTTCGAGTCTATCGAGTCCTTGTCCATGCCGATGGAGAATGTGTGGATGGGGCGCTTGAGAAGGCGTGAGGCGATGGAGCATACGAGGGAGCTGTCAAGGCCTCCTGAGAGCAGGAACGCGACAGGGGTGTCTGAGTCAAGGCGCTTCTCCACAGCCTTCACGAGCTTTTCCCTGATCGCGCGCGTTATCTCCTCAGTGCTGCCATATGTGTATTCCTTAACCTCTGAGATATCCCTATAGCATATGAACTCCCCGCCTTTGTAGTAATGCCCTGGCGGGAACGGGACAACGCTGCCGCAGAAAGGGGTGAGGAGGCAGGCCTCGCTCGCGAACGCGATGTTCCCGTCCTTGTCGTAGCCATAGAAGAGAGGGCGGATGCCGATCGGGTCACGTGCCGCGATGAAGCCATCTCTCTTGCTGTACAGCACGGTGGCGAACTCCGCGTCTAATAGGGAGAACATCCTCTCCCCGTGCTTCTCATAGAGATAGAGGACTGTCTCGCAGTCAGAGTCGGAATGGAACACGAAGCCATCGGCCTCGAGCTGCCTCCGTATCTCCCTGAATCCATAGATCTCGCCGTTCGTCACGCTGTACATGCCTTTGTATCCAAAAGGCTGCATGCCCCTTTCATCTATTCCCATTATCGAGAGACGCTGGAAGGCGAGGTACAGCTCCCTCTCCGGGGAGATTATCCTCTCCGCGTCCGGACCTCTCCTTCGTGTCCTCTCGAGGATCTTCCTGATCTCCGGAAGCCCTATCGCGCTTCCGCTATAAGCGAATACAGTACACATATCTTACCTCAGACTGCAGCGTAAAGCTGGCTATAGGATTTTGATTTATCAGCCTCGATGGCGATGAAGCTTCCCTCGAGGCACTTCTCTGCCGGAATGGAGAACGCGGAGGCGAAATCGGAGATTATCGGGCGGAGGATATCCTCCTTCTCCTTTTTATCCACGCTTCGCCTTATGAGCTTGTCGGAAAGATTGGGCGGGGTCTTATCCGTTCTCAGGTAGATCGTGCCCGCGTACATGCCATTGCCGCAGAAATATCCAGTGATGTTCCTTCCCTCATAGCCCAGGCCAAGGACTATTATGATGCCTCCCGCGAGGTATTCTCCGAGGAATGACCCGGAGCGGCCGCCTATGACGAGTATGCTTTTCTTCTCCTCATATGCCTTCATATGCACGCCGGCCCTGTACCCGGCGTCGCCGAGGATGTAGACGCGTCCGCCGCGCATGCCGTACGCGAGGGCATCACCTGCTGATCCCTTGACCGCAAGGAGCCCCGCGTTCATAGTGTCCGCCGCGGCGTCCTGGGCGTTGCCATCGACGTATACCGTGCCTCCATCGAGATAGGAGGCGAGCGCGTTGCCAGGCGTCCCGACGACATGGAGAACTCCATCCTTCATGCCGCATCCGATATACCTTTCCCCGAGGCATCCCGTTATCGTGACCTCGCCGATTCCCTGCTTGCCGATGTCTTCAAGCCCGTCTTTCCTTATATCCAGTACCTTCATGTCATTCTCCTGCGTATCTGATCCCGAGGATATCCAGTTCCTTGGCGTTGAGGCCGACGCCTCTGAGCGCCATCCTGTTGCCCCTGAGGGCCTCGATGCTGTTTATCCCCATTCCTCCCATGATCTCCTGGATCTCCCGGGTCCAGGCGTTCACGAGATTGACAAGCCTTTCAGCCCCTTTTTCCGGATCGAGGCGTTTCGTAAGCTCCGGATCCTGCGTGGCAAGTCCCCATGCGCATCTTCCTGTATGGCAGGAGGCGCATATATGGCAGCCGAGGGCGCAGAGCGCGGCTGTGCCGACCGAGACTGCGTCAGCGCCGAGCGCTATGGTCTTCACCGCGTCGGAGGAGTTCCTGATGCCGCCGGACGCGATGATGCTGACCCTGTCCCTTATCCTCTCTTCCCTGAGCCTCTGGTCAACCGCTGCGATCGCGAGCTCGATAGGGATTCCGACGTTGTCGCGGATGCGCTTGGGGGCCGCTCCAGTGCCGCCCCTGTAGCCATCGATCGAGATTATGTCGGCGCCGCTGCGGGCTATTCCTGACGCGATCGGGGCGATGTTATGGACAGCCGCCACCTTGACGATTACGGGCTTTCTGTATCCTGTGGCTTCCTTCAGCGACATCACGAGCTGCGCGAGGTCCTCGATGGAGTAGATGTCATGGTGCGGCGCCGGGCTGATGGCGTCCAGGCCTTCCGGGACCATCCTTGTCTTCGAGACATCCCCGATGATCTTCCTCCCCGTAAGATGCCCTCCGATGCCGGGCTTCGCCCCCTGGCCGATCTTTATCTCGATCGCGGCCGCCGTGTTCAGATATGTCTCATGCACGCCGAAGCGCCCTGACGCGACCTGCACGATCGTGCTCCGCTTATACGGATAGAGGCTTTCGTGCAGCCCTCCCTCTCCTGTGTTCCAGTAGGTCCCGAGCGTCTCCGCCGCCTTCGCGAGCGCCTTGTGCACGTTGAGGCTTATCGCACCATAGCTCATGGCGGAGAACATTATCGGGGTCCTGAGCTCAAGATGCGGCGGGAGGTTGTCAACTATCCTGCCATCGCTGCCTCGATCAATCCCTTCCTTACGTTGCCCGATGAACACCGCTGTCTCCATCGGTTCCCTGAGGGGATCGATCGAGGGGTTGGTGACCTGGCTCGCGTTCAGTAGGAGCTTGTCGAAATAGATCGGAACGCTCTCTGATGGAGCTCCCATCGATGAAAGCAGAACGCCTCCGGTTCTGGCCTGCAGATCTATCTCCCTTATGTCATCCTGCCTGAAGACGGAGTTTGAGCGGAACCTGTTCTCGTCTTCTGTTATGCATAGCGCGCCAGTCGGGCAGAACGAGACGCAGCGCTGACAGTCCACGCACCTTTCATGATGGAAGGAAAGTGTCTGGCCATCCTCTGCCGTGATAGCCCCGAAGGAGCATTCCCTCGCGCAGCGGAGGCATGAGACGCAGCTCTCATCCTTTCTTATCCTGTATCTTCTCAGCATCGTGACTCCTTATCGAGCGAGACGATGACAGCCTCGCCTCCGCGCGGTGCCCGGATCCTGTCCGGGCTCTCCTCGATCACCCTGATGGCCGCCTCCTCTGAGCTGAAGTAGACAGTGCTGCCTTTCTCCGCGGCCACGAGGCTCCTGAGCTTCAGACGGTCATTGAGGGCCATCATGCCGCCGCTGAAGCCGACGAGGATGGAGAAAGGGCCTGTGATGAGGAATGATGAGAACATCTTCCTCAGGTACGAAAGCCTCTTTCTCTCCTCTTCATCCTTGATGGCGATCGTCGTCCAGAAAGGAGCCGCTATCACCTCGGAGCTCTCCTTGAGCGTAAGGCCTTGCTTACGCGTCAGATAGTCCAGTATGTATGTGATGACCTCCGTATCCGTGAGTAGGTTGCAGGAGTAGCCATACATCTCCACGGCCCTGCGGTTCGCGTCATATGAGGAGATCTCCCCGTTGTGGACGACCGTCAGGTCCAGAAGCGAGAAGGGATGCGAGCCTGCCCACCATCCAGGGGTGTTCGTCGGATAGCGGCCATGCGCCGTCCATGAGTATCCCTCATACTCCTCGATGCGGTAGAAGTCGGCGACATCCTCTGGATACCCCACGGCCTTGAACACGCCCATGTCCTTGCCGCAGGATACGACATAGGCCCCGGTGATGGAATCGTTTATCCTGATCATCGACCGTGATGTGTACTCATCCTCGTCAAGCTGGCTGTCCTGCAGCATATGGGGCAGGGGACTGACGAAATAGCGCCAGATAAGCGGCGCGTCGGATATCGCGGGAATCTGCCTTGTAGGTATCTTCGAGAGGTTGATTATGTCAAAGCGTTTGTCCAGGAACCGCTCCGTCTCCTCCCTCGCTTCCTGTGAGTCATAGAATATGTGCAGGGCGAAGTAGTCCCTGTACTGCGGGTATATCCCGTAGGCCGCGAAGCCGCCGCCAAGCCCGTTCGACCTGTTGTGCATGACGGCTATGCTTTTCCTTATAGCCTCTCCGGATATACGCCTCCCGTCACGGCAGAATATACCGCTGATCGCGCATCCTGAGCTTATCCTTATCTCACCTTCTCTCTTCATCGCAAGACCTCTGGAAATGAAAAAAGGACGCACTAAGATCTCTCTTAGAACGTCCTTGTTCCTGATGCCTTTTTACGGCATATCAAACGTGCTTGTCAATTGCATGCATGAATATAGCGAGAATAAAAATGCACATTTCTGAATAAAACCGCTTGACTATCTTCCCCTCGCTTCCATAATATCCAACCAAGAACAGCAAGGGCGCTGCAGAGATGATCTGCGGCGCCTTTTTCTTTTGGAGGCATTGCCTTTGAAGGGCTGTGATAAGCGATAACCCCATGCATTGGCATGAGAAAAGGCTAGGAGGGAAATATCATGAATGTGCCTGAGATGTTTGGTTCATTGGTCTTCAACGATCGCGTAATGAGCGAAATGCTTCCTAAAAAGGTATATCAATCGCTCAAGAATACGATGCTTGAAGGAAAGGCCCTTGATGAGGATATCGCGGATATCGTTGCGTCCGCGATGAAGGAATGGGCTGTCAGCAAGGGCGCGACCCATTTCACGCACTGGTTCCAGCCGATGACCGGGATAACGGCCGAGAAGCATGACAGCTTCCTGACCGTGGACAAGAACGGCACTGTGATCATGGATTTCTCCGGCAAGGAGCTCACGAAGGGCGAGCCTGACGCATCATCCTTCCCCTCTGGCGGCCTAAGGGCTACCTTCGAGGCCCGCGGCTATACCGCCTGGGATCCGACAAGCTACGCCTTCATCAAGGATGACACGCTCTGCATCCCCACCGCGTTCTGCTCCTATACAGGGCAGATACTGGACAAGAAGACGCCGCTTCTGAGAAGCATGGACGCCATAAGCGAGGAGGCGGTGAGGACGCTTGCCCTCTTCGGAAAGTGCGTGAAGCGCGTTAACGCGACGATAGGCGCGGAGCAGGAGTATTTCCTTATCGATAAGGGTGACTACGCCAAGCGCCTTGACCTCAGGCTCACGGGCCGCACGCTTATAGGTGCTCCCGCTGCAAAGGGCCAGGAGATGGAGGATCACTACTTCGGCTCGATAAAGCCCCGGGTAAAGGCGTTCATGGCGGACCTTGACGAGGAGCTCTGGAAGCTTGGCATAACGGCGAAGACCGAGCATAACGAGGTCGCTCCATGCCAGCATGAGATGGCGCCTATCTATGATAACGCCAACAAGGCCACGGACGCGAACCAGCTCACGATGGAGATGATGAAGAAGGTTGCCGAGCGCCATGGCTTTGCATGCCTGCTGCACGAGAAGCCCTTTGAAGGCATCAACGGATCTGGAAAGCACAACAACTGGGCCCTGAGCACCGATGAAGGGGAGAACCTCCTTGATCCGGGAAGGACACCTAAGGATAACGCGCAGTTCCTTCTATTCCTCACCGCGATCATAAAGGCCGTGGATGAGTATCAGGATCTTTTGAGGATAAGCGTTGCGAGCGCTGGCAACGACCATCGCCTTGGAGCCAACGAGGCGCCTCCCGCTATCGTCTCGATATTCGTCGGGGATGAGCTTGCCGCCGTCATCGAGTCCATCGTCGATGATAAGCCATACAGGGGCAGGGCGGACTTGTCCCATCTTGATATCGGTACAAGCGTGCTTCCAAAGCTCTCGCGTGACAACTCCGACAGGAACAGGACGAGCCCGTTCGCCTTCACCGGCAATAAGTTCGAGTTCCGCATGCCTGGCTCCTCGTTCAACATCGCGTGCACCAACGTCATGCTGAACACAGCGGTGGCTGACGCGTTGAAGGATTTCTGTGATGAACTTGAGGGCGCTGAGGATTTCAATGCATCGCTGAATGCTCTCATAAAGAGGGAGCTCGGGGAACACAGGAGGATCCTCTTCAACGGCAATGGCTATAGCCAGGAGTGGGAGAAGGAAGCCAGGATGCGAGGGCTCTCGAACTATAGGAGGACCCCTGACGCGCTCATCCACTACTGCGATGAGAAGAACAAGGCCCTTTTCCGAAGGCACAGGATATATACTGCCGAGGAAATGGAGTCGAGGCTTGAGATATCGCTCGATGAGTATCAGAAGACCATACATATCGAGGCTGTGACGATGATCGAGATGCTCAGGCGCCAGATCCTTCCTTCCGCGCTCCGCTTCTCAGCTTCTCTTGCCTCATCCGTGAAGATGAAGGAAGGGATAGGGGTGTCCGCAAGGGCTGATAAAGCCCTCTGCGAGGAGGTGAGCGCTCTCTCTGATGAGCTGCTGCAGAGAGTAGATGAGCTTGATGGATGCGTCGCCGCAAGCCCCGCGGATGCCGAGGAGGCCGCCTTCTATGCCGCGGATATCATAATCCCCGCGATGGAGGAAGCGCGCGCCGTGAGCGACAGGCTTGAAGCAATCACGGATAGGTCCTTCTGGCCGATCCCGACATACTCAGAGATCCTTTTCTACGTGTAATCCAATCCCCATTAATAAGGGAAGATCCTGGTCGCTTTGGCCAGGATCTTCCTTTCTGCTTTCTTTGCTGTATCAGTCGTATGTGCGGAAGTCCCCGAACACAAGGCGGCTTGACTGCCTGTCCAGGAAGATCGTGCACTCCGTCCTTCTCCTTATAGAGGAGCATGGGGATACCGGGGAGATATCATCGAAGATACAGGATGCCACGGCCTTAGCCTTCCTCTGGTCAGGGCATGCGCAGATGATTATGCGCGAGGAGAGGATCTCATGTATCGACATAGTGATGGCCTTCTCCGGCACCTCGTCGATCGAGTCGAACCAGCCTTCGCTGACCTGCTGCCTCTTTGACCTTCTCTCGAGGTCGACGACGATGTATGGATCTGTCGCGTCGAAATCAGCCGGTGGGTCATTGAACGCGAGGTGGCCGTTCTCGCCGATGCAGATGAAGATGACATCGATCGGGTTGTCTGCCATCAGGGCGTTCATATCCTTCAGCGTCTTCTTGTAGTCCTTGTCGCGTGAGATCGGATGGAAGCTGCCGATCTGCGGTATGAAGTCAAGGAAGTTCTCCTTCAGGAATGTCTCGGATGATGCTTTGTGGCCATCTGGAAGGCCTATGAACTCATCGAGGAGGAACACGTTGACCTTTTCCCAGTCTATATCAAGGCCGCGGAGCGCCTTGAGCATCTCGATCTGGCTTGTGCCTGTCACGAACGCCACGTTCGCATGGCCTTTCTTCAGGATGGTGGACTTAATATGATGGCGGCCAAGTATCGCGGCCTGCCTGCCCAGTTCTATCTTGTTCTCGCAGATTGTTATCCTCATGGATCATCCCTCCTCCGGTGATTATCGCTGAAAACATGATGGAGAGTAAAGAGAAGCATAATCCGCATTTTTCCGCTTTACTTTCAGCGATGCGTGTTGCAATATATTAGTATATCAGAAAAGGAAAGGAGAGAGAAAATCCCATGCAGATGACGCTCAGATGGTTCGGAGACAAGTACGACTCGGTAAAGCTTTGGCAGATCAGGCAGGTGCCAGGAGTGACTGGAGTCATCACCACTCTTTATGATATCCCGGCAGGGGAGGTATGGCCTCTCGAGAGGATCGAGGCGCTTCAGAAGGAAGTAAGGGATGCCGGTCTTGAGATCGCTGGCATCGAGAGCGTGAATATCCACGACGATATAAAGATCGGAAAGCCCTCAAGGGACAAGTACATCGAGAACTACATCATCACCCTTGAGAATCTCGCCAAGTGCGGCATCAAGCTTGTCTGCTACAACTTCATGCCTGTATTCGACTGGACGAGGACTGACCTCGCCAAGAAGCGCGCGGATGGCTCGACAGTCCTCGCGTATGACCAGAAGGTCGTTGATTCCATCGATCCGCAGAAGTTCTTCGATCAGACCAATGACAACTCCAACGGCTTCGTGATGCCGGGCTGGGAGCCTGAGCGGCTCAGCCATGTCAAGGAGCTCTTCGAGGCATACGCTGAGGTCACCGAGGACAAGCTCTTTGATAACCTCGTCTACTTCCTCAAGGCTATCCAGCCGGTCTGCGAGAAGCATGGCATCAAGATGGCTATCCATCCGGACGATCCGGCATGGCCAGTGTTCAACCTTCCTCGCATCATCACCTCCAAGGAGAAGATCCTGAAGGTCATGAAGGCTGTCGACTCGCCGTTCAACGGCCTCACGTTCTGCGCGGGCTCATTCGGAACGAACCCGAACAACGATCTTCCGGGCATCATCCGCGCCCTTCCTGGCCGCGTGCACTTCGCTCATGTCAGGAACCTCCATCACTACGCGCCAGGGCTCTTTGAGGAAGCGGCTCATCTCTCGTCTGATGGCTCCTTTGATATGTATGAGATCGTGCGCGCGCTTTATGAGACAGGCTTCGATGGCCCGATCCGCCCTGACCATGGAAGGATGATCTGGGACGAGGTCGCGATGCCAGGCTATGGACTCTATGACAGGGCTCTCGGAGCTGAGTACATACTCGGGCTCTGGGAAGCTGTGGAGAAGAGCGAGGAGAGGCTTAAATGAGACGCACATCCAGCGAGACAATCTATGACACGCTCAAGGATGAGATAATCTTCCTTAAGCGCAAGCCTGGCGAGGAGATAGACCAGGACGAGATCTCGAAGCGCTTTGATGTCTCCCGCTCCCCAGTGCGCGACGCCCTGATGAGGCTCCGCTCCGACGCGCTCGTGGTCATGAGGCCGCAGCGCGGCTGCTGGGTCTCCCGCATAGACCTGAGCCGTGTCGATGACGAGTGCTTCTTCCGCCTCGCGCTGGAGAAGTCCGTGATCGAGCGCTACAAGATGTTCATGAAGCCTTCGGATATAACGAGGCTTGAGTACTTCATCGCCCTCCAGAAGGAGGCGATGGAGGCCGCGGACACAGTCGGCTTCTACAACGCCGATGATGATATGCACGCCATATTCTTCGAGGCCACGGGGCTGATGAGGATCTGGCAGCTTATCCTCCGCGAGACCGGCAACCACCGCCGCGTGCGTATCCTCTCGATGGGATCGCGGGATGTGCTGCAGAAGAACATCAACCAGCACGAGGAGCTTGTCGACGCGCTTAAGAAGAAGGACTTCACCCTCGCGGTGACGCTTGAGACGGAGCATCTCTCGAAGCTGAAATACGAGACGGATGTGATCATCGAGTCGCACCCTGAATACTTTATCAACAGGACGGAAGAAGAATGAATCTCAGCAACAAGGGCCTCAAGAGCCCTGAATGGAAGGAAAATGGCTACAAGCTCTTCAGCTATGACCGCGATGAGCTTGTGAAGAAGACGCACGATAATCCTATCTGGGTGCACTTCGGCGCTGGCAACATCTTCAGGGGCTTTCCCGCGAGGCTTCAGCAGATAATCGTCGAGAAGGGCCTTTCCGACAAGGGAATCGTAGTGGGCGAGGGCTTCGATACCGAGATCATCTCGGATATCTATAACAAGTACGATAACCTCACCCTCCTCGTGACTCTCAAGGCGGACGGCTCCATCGGCAAGGAGGTCGTCGGCACTGTCACCGAGGCCTATGGCTGCGTGTACGGCGATGACTGGCAGCGCTTTGTCGAGGTCTTCGAGAACCCGTCGCTGCAGATGGTCTCCTTCACGATAACGGAGAAAGGCTATGCCCTGAAGAATCCCGCGGGCGAGTACTTCCCTGGCTATGTCGAGGATTTCAAGAACGGTCCGGGAAAGGGCAGCATGTTCCTCTCGAGGCTCTGCGAGCTCATGCTCTGCCGCTACCGCAAGGGTGCCTATCCTATAGCTCTCGTGTCGATGGACAACTGCTCGCATAACGGCGAGAAGGTCCAGGCCGCGATGACGACGATCGCCCATGAGTGGGTCGCCAACGGCCTTGTGGAGAAGGGCTTCGAAGATTACATGTCCTCCTCATCCGTCGCGTACCCATGGTCGATGATCGACAAGATCACGCCGCGCCCTGACCCGTCTGTGGCAGAGATGCTCAAGAAGGACGGTTATGAGGACACTGATGTCGTCGTCACCTCAAAGCACACCTACATCGCGTCATTCGTGAACGCGGAGGAGTGCGAGTACCTCGTGATCGAGGACACGTTCCCGAACGGACGCCCGCCGCTAGAGGAGGCTGGCGTGTACTTCACCGATCGCGACACTGTAAACAAGGTCGAGAAGATGAAGGTCTGCACATGCCTCAATCCTCTCCACACCGCGCTCGCTGTCTTCGGCTGCCTCCTTGGCTACACGCTCATCTCAGCGGAGATGAAGGACAAGGACCTCCCGAGGCTCGTGAAGCGCATCGGATACGATGAGGGACTTCCTGTCGTGGTCAATCCTGGCATCATCGAGCCGAGGAAGTTCATCGACGAGGTCGTGAACATCCGTATTCCTAATCCGTTCATGCCTGACACACCGCAGCGTATCGCGACAGATACATCGCAGAAGCTCTCAATCCGCTTCGGCGAGACAATCAAGGCGTATATCGCGGATCCGAATCTCTCCGTGAAGGACCTCAAGTGCATACCGCTTGTCTTCGCGGGCTGGCTCAGGTATGTCATGGGCGTGGATGACGAGGGCAAGGCCTTCGAGCCATCCTCAGATCCGCTCCTGTCCTACGCTCAGGAAGCGGTCAAGGGCATAACCCTCGGCTACACCGGAAGCCTCGATCAGCTCAAGGATATCCTCTCCAACCAGAAGATATTCGGCGTTGATCTCTATGAGGCCGGGCTCGCCGATCTCGTGCTTGAGTACTTCAGGTCGATGATCGCGGGACCAGGCGCGGTAAGGGCGACGATAGAGAAAGCGCTCGGATGATATGAACCAGAGATTCAGGATATACACGAGAGTAACGAATATCCTGTACCTCCTGATCGGCACCATGCTCTCAGCTACAGCTGGTGCCGTATTCTACACCCCTGCCCGCATCACGGGCGGAGGTGCTACCGGTATAGGCACTATATTCTACTACCTCTTCGGCCTGGACCAGGGAAACGTCATGCTCTGCGTGAATATCCCGCTGGTCCTCTTCGGGATGAAGGTGTTCGGGTGGAAGTACGGCATCAGGACGCTCATAGGCTCCGTGATGCTCTCCATCTGGACGACGGTCTTCGGCCATCTTACGGGTTATCAGGGATTTCTGGACTACAGCGATAACGTGAACGTGCTGCTATCCGCGCTCTTCGGGGGCGTTTTGATGGGCATGGGCATCGGACTCACGATGAAGAGCGGGAGCAACACGGGCGGCACAGATATAATCTCGCAGGTTGTTTCCCACTACTTCCCCGTGCGCGTCGGAACAGTGAGCTTCTCGGTAAACGCCATCGTCGTCTCATGCGGCGGCATCTTCCTCGGCCTCCAGCCGATGCTCTTCGCGATCATCGCCATGTATCTTTCGTCCCAGCTCACCAACTACGTTCTCCTGGGCTTCGGCACCAACCTTGCCAAGGCTGTATATATCCTCTCAGATGAGCATATCCCGGATATATCGCAGAGGGTAATAACGGAGCTGCATAGAGGCGGAACGGTGCTGCAGGGTACGGGAATCTATACTGATAAGGCGCACTCGCTCCTTATCGTCATAGTCCCCAACAACCAGCTGAACTATCTGATGAAGATAATAAGCGTCGAGGATCCGACCGCATTCGTCTTCGTGACAGAGGCATACGAGGTTCTCGGCAGAGGCTTCGTGTCGCTCAAGAAGATAGCTGACAAGAACTGAAGGAGAGGGCCACGCCCTCTCTTTCC
>CALXLT010000006.1 GCA_944389275.1 uncultured Spirochaetaceae bacterium | reverse complement strand
GACAGTCTCCTATGAATAAGCAAATGGTGGAATAAAGATGACTCTCTTTTCCCACTCTTGATACAGGGATGATAATACTGGGGAATTCCTCATGATAATTTGGGGATTTCCTCTTGATAAAACACATGACGCTCCTCCTCGCATATGGCATCGGTACCCCGTACCTGCGTCCTTCGTACTCGACGAAACGGTCGAAGGAGAGGGCTCTCTTTGGTGCAAGGTAAGGAAGCAGAAGAGGCCTCTCGTCCTCGACGAGGACCCTTGTACCTTCCTTCTGGTGCTCGATGGATGGGATGTAGTCTGTTCCGCTCGTGCGGCGTCCATTCTTCTCGGCACACCACGCCAAGGCCTTCATGTTGAGGTCGTTGACGTTGAGGAACGTCCCTCCTTTGATGAAATTGCCTTTGACGTAGCGCACGAGCCTCTCCACCCGGCCCTTGGTGAAGGGATGGGCAACCTTGCACAGGTCCGTCCTGAAGCCCAACAGCTGCTGGAAGCGGTCGTACTCGCTGTTCCAGGTCACATTGCCCATGGCATCGCGGCCCAGGGTGACGCTCTTCATGTTGTCGGTGAGGATCCTCTGAGACACACCCATCAGCGAGAAGTCATGCAGCATCCCGATGAAGAGGTTCTCCTGCCTGGCATTGGGGAAGAACTCGATGTAGCGGTAGCCGCAGTGATGGCAGACCATCACGAAGCATGCACACTGCCAGCGGTTGCCCAGCTGATCCACCACCTCCACGAAGCCCCAGTCCATCTGATAGCAGTCTCCGGCCCCAGTATCCCAGCGACGCCCGACTTCCGGATGTGGAATCTCGACAAGCCTTGCAGGTGGAACAAGATCCTTGTGTGCGGCGATGTAGTCCTTGACTATTGTCAACTTCCCGTCAAAGCCAAGCTCATTGATCGCATTGAGGATCACCGCACTGTTGGTTATGCCATCCTTGAGAAGCTCATCCACCTTCCAGGTGTAGAGGTCAATCTTCCTGTTCCTCTTGTACTTCCCACGCATGTCTGGAAGAATGCGGTAACCGCTGTTCTTCCATCTCCTCAGCTTGGAACGAGTGATGCCTGTCCGTCTCGCAATCTCCGACAGGTTGACTCGACCGTCAGGCCCTTTCGTCTCTTCCAGCGCTTGTGCTAGAATCGTCTCGAGGTCATCATTGTTGACCATTGTAAATTCTCCTATAGCATCTGGCGATTATCTCTAGCCCGTGTTATAGGAGTTTCCTTTTCCATTGTTAATATTGGCTATTCTTGTCCGACCTGTGGCTGTTGTTGTCCGACTGACTTTTGGTTTTTCTTACCCGGCCACGGTTGGTGTTTTATGACCAGCCCTAACACATTTTATTATGATTTTAGCTATTTCTACTAGCGAATTTTATAAATAATCGCAATCAGGATAAGCGTTTTGCCATTAGGCATATACTATTGCTAGATGCGAAAAGCAGCTGACGTAGATTATTCAGGGTTTGTTCTGCAATGCTATCCAATTTGCTGTCGAGTAAATATTTGGGTAACTACTCAGTCGCGTTTTCAAAAGCGAACACTAAATCAGCCGGATAGGTTCTGGCTTATGTTCCGGAGTCTGGTAATCCGGCATCTTGCGGAGATGGAAAACAAGATATGGATATTTATTTGACAGCATATACTTTTGAGTATATATTTTAAGGAGGAAATAGTGACAATCGTCAGTGAAGATGGAAGATTTGAACGGGATAGTGCCAAGGATAATGAAAACAGACGAAAGCATCTTCTATCGTTTGAGGAAATCCTTGACATATTCGACGATCCAGCTTTTCTGGAGATTGATGATGTGGAGCACTCTATCTTCGAAGAAAGGTTCAGAGGCATAGGCTCTATAAGAGGAGTTGTCATTATCACAACCTGCTTCGTGGAGAGGGGCGAGAGAATCAGAATCATCAATGCAAGAAGGGCTACAGCTTATGAGGAGGGAATCTACAATGAGAACTTCAAGAAGTATTTCTGATGAGAGATTGAAGGAGATTGCTTCCATCGTCCCTACAGTGGATGACGATGCGCCGGAAATCACTCCTGAACAGGCCTCAAGAGCCAGACTTGCACATGAGTCTCATCCTGAATGGTATCGTGTCACACCTGTTAAGCAGCAGATCTGCATCAAGATCGACAAGGATGTCCTTGATGCCCTAAAAGCAGAAGGCAAAGGCTATCAGACAAGGATCAACAAGATACTCAGAGAAGCTGTTCTGGGAACCTGACCAATAATGAATGTCAGTCCAGTTGGCGAAGATGAGATTGGATACTTCACCAGGCTCCTGTCAGAGGGAGGACAGCAAGAGGTTGAGATTGTGTTATGTTTAAGCTGACAGCAAGACCTGAGAGGAAGGCTAGACGGCTCTCCTAGGAAGAACTTGGACGCCTTTGCGTAGTGTCTGCCTCCACCATTTCCCACATCGAGAATGGAGATCTCACTCCTTCAATCGCAGTTATTGCTGAAGTTCTATCGGTTCTGGGTAAGAGACTATACGTTGGAAATATGACATGAGAGGAGGCTGTTTATAAGATATGCCGCATTCATCCTGAAGGACAAGTATGCAGGTTTTCTTGCGGCATATCGTAGAAAGCGGTGTAAATCTTAAATAGGGCTATCAAAAGCCTTCCAGCTCTTGATAGCCCTTTTAGAATCAGATGCCGTTATTCCTTATCAACGAAGATAGGGGAGGACCAGGCTGCGTTTCCGTTGCTCTGCAGCACCTTGACCCAGAAGGCATGGGATCCTGATTGGACAGGGAGTTCCTTCTCGATATCCAGACGGCTGTACCGAGTATAATCCTCCTGTGGGATTTCCTCGAAGGCTGGAGCCATCTCGAGCTTGAGATTAAGCCCTCCCATATCCTTGGCAAAGCCATTTGCCATGATCTCCTCGTATGTGGCTTCCGCATAGCCGGCCCTGGAGCTGAACTTTATCACCGTCTTGTCCGACGCCTCCAGATTGAGGATGAGGCCATCGTAGTCACCAGAGGTGGAGGAGGTGAACTTCACGTATTTGTCTGATTTTATGACGATGCCCTGGTCAATGCGGTCAAAGGCATACTTCTCTGCATCCACGATTTTGCCATCCTGGACATAGATCATCCCATCCCACTTGGAGGACTTGCCCCTGCCGCGGTAGACGACTCCGCTCCAGCGTATGCGGATGCGCTTCTTCTCCCTCTTCAGACATTCATATCCGAGTATCTTCTCGTCCCAGTCATAGATCTCATAGCTTTCTATCGGATAGTTGCCCGCGGCCTTTATCTTCAGCACAGGCATGCCCTTCAGTGTCCCTTCATCTCCCATGAAGAGATCTCCGATCCTCGTCTCAAGATAGATCCTGTCGAATGTGGAGGCGTAGCAGTGGCGTTTTCTGATTGCGTCCCATATGGCTTCCTTCGTCAGGGATGGTGCGAAGACACCTGTAAAGCCGCTTGCGACGTCGAACGCGCCGGAGGCCGATTTCCCGTGCCCGCTCAGCGGGTATGACAAGCCAGGGCGTCCCGTGTGGTCGTCGCTTGCCGCGATGAAGCCGACCTTCAGCCTCTTCCTCATCGCATCGAATGCGAACCATTCGAATGTGCCATGGTGGGAGTGGATCTCTATCACGCTTGAGAAATCAGGATTGAAGAAATCAAGGTTCGCGTAGCGTCCTCCGATATGAGGGATGAGAAGAACATCCTTCCTTCCTTTAAGTTTCTCATGAAGCTCCGTAACAGGATTCGCGTTGTCCACGTTGCTTACCGAGGTTGCTGTCCAGTTGCTGCTGGGGTAGAACTTATCGCTGTCTTTGAGGAAATAGACGTTGTGGTCGCCTCCCTGAGGAGTGGTGCCTGACCATTCATAGCCGAGATACACGAGGAAACGGCCTTCCTCATTGTACTTCGCCGTATGCTCCCTGATCTCCTTCCATGTCTCATCGCTGACCTCGAAGTCATTTCCCTGCCATCCTGTGAAATCGATGCAGGCCTTGTCCCGGGCAAAAGAGTAGTAATCATCGAGAATGCCAGTTCCGACAGTCTCCCTTGTCTGGCCATGCATGTCACCCCAGAAAAGCCTGTCAGTCGCAGCGGACTGCTCGCATCTGGACGCGTTGCTGCAGGCGAAGTACTTTCTCTCCTCATCCCTGATGACGAGGTTCCAGAACCCTTCCTCCATGATGCGGCAGCCATTGATGCGTATCACGCCATCGGTATTTTCCGGGAAGGAGATCTTGCCGGGGATCCCTTCGCTAGGAAGAGAGGATGCAAGGCTTATGGTGCCGCTGTATCTTCCCGTAGGATTCCCGAACTCATCCAGCGCCCTTATCGCTATGTCGAATGGCTCTCCGACCGCGACTGTTCCGGGGACTATGGCCTGGATCTCATGGTGATCTGACGGGATGATCCTTACCTTGAGACGCTCTGGCATCTCCTCATAGCGCGCGGTGCCGCAAGGATCGAGGAAGACGCGGAACTCGTGCTCTCGCTCGCAGAAGGACTGGGCCCTCATTCCGAGGCTGCCCTTGCTTGTGTCCCCAAGGACTATCTTTATCTGGTCTCCCTTCTTTATGTATCCGCCATTCACGTCGATAAGGATGCTGTTGCCGAATGAGCGGACGAATTTGCTGTATCTTGCGCTAACCCTGCAGCTGCCCGTTGTCGAGACAGTCGTGTAGCCTGGCATGTCAGGCTCATCGAACTGCGGTGAGTCCCAGTCGCTGACGCTCTTCCATGCGACAACCATAGTGCCGCCATCATCGATTCCGTACTCTCCGGCGGTGAACGTGATGGTCCAGGTCGAGAATTCCCCCGCGATGACGTCCTTATCAGGGGATAGCGAGATAGTGCCCATATATTCCTTGTTGAGTCTCATTGTTATCCTCCTTTCCCTCTCTTATACAAAAAGAAATACCAGTCCGAAGAATGCCAGAAGCAGGCAGTACGGCACTGTCAGGATCATCGATTTCATCGGATTGACCTGCTTCTGCAGCAGCGATGATACAAGGCCCGCGATCACGAACGTGTTCAGGTCCGCGGGCGGCAGCCCCTGGCCAGCGGCAGCCAGATGCGCGCTTGCGGCCGCGGCGTTGATATCGCTGACTCCCGTCGCCATCCATGCCGGCCCAAGGATAGGTAGAAGCGATGTCTGGGTAGTGCTCTGTGCTCCCAGCAGCATTCCGCCAAGGATGAGCGACCCGGCTCCTCCGAGCTTGAGCGCGATGGCGTTCAGGCCTGTTGCCCATTCCGATATCGCGGCGATCTGCCCTCCGGCCCTGAAAGCCCCGAGGAAGAAACCCGCGAAGATCTGGATAAGGACGCTCATCCTGATCGTCCTCATCGTCTTCGCAAGATCCGGCGATATGTTCTTGCGCAGGGCAGGGGTGATGGCTATGGCGACTATGATGGCTACTATGAGCGCGAGCACGATATTGTTCGTCACCTGCCCGATGACCGGAATGGCCTTCAGCCAGTCATATAGGTTTGTCTCTCCGAGAGGGATAGCCCTAAGCAGCTCTCCCGTCGCGTCGAAGCTGATTGCCGGTATGCTGTTGAGCGCGACGAGCACGATGAGCACCATCAGCGGTATCAGGTTCTTCCATTCCCTCTTCAGTATCGCGGATGCCTTCTCCGTAGGGATGAGGTACTGCGGCATCTGGTATTTCCTTCCTATGTATACCTTGCAGACAAAGAGCGATGTGAGGACGAAGGATATGCCGACTGTGACGTAGCTTATCTGCAGTACATGATCTGTCGGTATGCCGATGATCGAGCACGCGACGTTGATGGCATTCGAGATAGGCGGCATGATAGCGCCAAGCGAGCCACCTGTGACGATGATTGCGCAGTTGAGGTCAGGATCGATTCCCATGTCATCCATCGCCGGTACAACGAGCATGCCTATGACGGCACCGACCGCGGAGACCGTTCCCACAAGCGAGCCTCCGAGGCACATCGTGATGAGGATGGAGAGTATGAGGCCCTGCGGGGTGCGCCCGAAGATCGCCCTGAGCACGTTGAGCACGGTGTCCATCGCCCCGGACTTGACCTGGAGCGTTGAGAAGATGGATCCGAATATGACTATGAATATGATGAAGGCGACCTGATTGAGGCCTGTAAGCCACGCCTGTCCCCATACAAGCGGATTGTATTCGCCGCCGAGCAGGAGCGAGAGCACTCCTGTCCCTATGAAAGCCGCTATGAGGTTGCCTCCGATGAGCGGTATCTTCTTCACGGTGCTCACGAGCATGAGGAAAAGCACCGGGATTATGACTGTTATCATGGTTTTTCTCCCTCCCTGATAGTCCCGAATGAAGGCAGTATATTCCTCGTCGATTATGAGAGTAAAGCAATATTTTTGCTAAGCAGTATGACAATAATGTAATACTCAGCCTTTTCCTGATATAATCAGGCCATAATGAACATCCAGACATTGAGGACATTCATCGCGATCAACCGCTACGGGACGCTGACGGAAGCCGCGCGCTATCTCAATCTCACGCAGTCCGCGCTCTCCCGTACGGTCCGGCAGATCGAGGAAGAGATCGGGGCGCCGCTTTTCATCCATCACGGAAACCGCCTGACGCTGAACAGGAGCGGCGTGAAATTCCTTGGCATGGCTGAGGATATAATCTGCCGTTACGACAGCTCTGTCCGGGAGATAAAGGAAGACAACAGCCTTTTTGACAGGAGCATAATAATGTCCGTCAGCTCAGCGGGCCTGAGCATACCGCCGCTGATCCATGGCTTCAGGAAGCTTCATCCTGAGACATGGTTCTCGATGAGATCGCATGAGAAGGAGAAGGCCGGCACTGATGTCCAGTTCACGTTCTTCTGCTCCATAAGCCGGATCGATGAGCCGGATGCGGTGTTCCTGGCAGAGGAGCAGCTCTATCTCACCGCCAGCCCCTCGAATCCGCTTGCGAAGCTTCCCAGCGTGGCCCTGTCAGAGCTCTCGTCGAAGCGCTTCTTGTTCGCGGACTTCGACAACGACATGCATAGCATACAGATGCATTACTGCCGTCTTGCCGGCTTCGCGCCTGATATGGACAACGTGGTCGATAAGCAGGTGATCATGCTGATGTTGCTTGAGCTGGATGAGGGCATCACGCTGCTTCCGAGGATGGATAATCCGAAGCTTGCCCAGATCCCTATCCGGGATATCCCATGCACGCGCATGATATACATGAGGAAGAACACGCACATCTATGAGACACAGCTCGCAAGGGAGTTTGAACGGTACTGCATCGATTATTTCAGAAGCCGTACCCAGAGAAGCTGACAAGGCATAGCTCAGCGTTGATGTAAGGTATATACTTCTTCAGGAATACAATGTGAATGGAGGATTGTATGAAGACATTTGCGATTGCCGGCTGCGGACACTTAGGGAAGATAGTCCGGAAAGCATATTCCGACGGCCTTCTGGAGGATTACAGGCTCATTGCAGCCTATTCGCGCGAGGCAGAGGATGCCCAGGATGTCGTGAAGGGAACGGATGCTGAGGCGCTCTCCTCAATGGATGAGGTCATCGCGCTCAGGCCTGACTATATAATAGAGACAGCTTCAATTGCGCTTTTGAAGGATTTCGCCGTCAAGGCATTGGAGAGCGGCGTCAGCATCATACCGCTTTCGATCGGCGCCTTCGCGGACAGCGCGTTCAAGGAGAAGGCCCTGTCTGCGGCTACGGCAAGCGGCGCGAGGGTATATATCCCTTCCGGGGCGGTCGGCGGCTTTGACGTCCTGAATACGATCGCCCTGATGGCAAGGTCCAATGGCTGGGATATCACGGCGGGGATACATACCCATAAGGGACCTGACTCGCTGAGGAATACCCCTTTGTATTCAGATGAGCTCCAGGGAGCGGAGAAGAGTGTCTTCTCCGGCACTACATCTGAGGCTATCGCGCTTCTGCCGACCAAGGTGAATGTGGCCGTTGCTTCCGCGTTGGCGACAATCGGCCCGGACAATGCCAGGGCGGAGATCACAAGCGTTCCTGGCTTCATCGGCGATGATCATTGCATCACCGTGGAAACCGAAGGGCTTAAGGCTGTTGCAGACATCTATTCCGCCAATAGCGATATCGCGGCATGGTCAGCGGTGGCCCTGCTTCGCAATCTTTCGTCCCCGATGGTGTTCTTCTAGGAGGCGGCATGGAGAAGTTCAGGAAACTCGTGGAGGCAGGTCCTATCGGGCTGCAGCCATGGGCAGAGAAGAAGCTTGAGGAGTACGCCTCCCAGATTATCCGCTTCGATACCCTTCCGGAGAGCGAGGATGAGCTTGTTGAGAGGATAGGGGACGCGGATGCGGTTCTTGTGCGTACTCTTCCGCTGGTTCCGGCATCTGTCATCTCAAGGTGCGGCAATCTAAGGTATATCGGCATGTGCTGCTCGCTTTACTCGAAGGAAAGCGCGAATGTCGACATAGATTACGCTGAGAAGCATGGGATAAAGGTCTATGGCATCAGGGACTATGGCGATAAGGGCGTCACGGAATTCGTCGTGTACGCGCTTGTCAGGATACTCCATGGATATGACTGGCCGCTCTGGAGGGAGAAGCCGAAGGAGATAACCGGGCTCAGGATCGGCTTTGTGGGGTTTGGCACCAGCGGGCAGATGACCGCGAGGCTTCTGAAGGCTATGGGGGCTGAGATCTCATACTTCGCAAGGGCAGCAAAGCCTGAGTGCAAGAAGGAAAGGATGCACTTCAAGCCTCTCTCCTCACTTCTGGAGGAGTCTGAGGTCGTGATCACCTGCCTCAATAAAGGCGTGATACTTCTTGATGAGGAGATGTTCCGCCACCTTGGAAGCGGCAAGATAATGATCAATACGTCAATCGGCCCGGCTTCCGACATGGGCGCGCTTGAGAGATGGATACTCGATGACCGCAATGTCTTCGTCTCGGATACCGCAGGAGGTATCGGGGATATATATCCGAAGGTGAAGGATAGGAGGAATGTCCTCTGCCCTGATGTCTCCGCGGGGATGACCATCGAGGCCTATGACCTGATGAGCCGGAAGGTCCTGGACAATATAGAGAAGGCGTTGTCCTAGATCAGGACGATGACGCGCCAGCCGCTGATCGCCAGCGGCTTTTCCATTCCATATAGCCTCATTGCTTTGGCTTGGAATTTATGATTATGCGCAACTTTCTGAAAAATATGAATATTTATGCTTTGACCTATTGAATAATCAGCTGGAATGTATGTATAAATATTCAGGATTTCAATAAACACTGTTTGAGGTTGGGAACGAAGATGAAAAAGTTTTTGAATGTTCTTGTTTTGATGTTTGTTCTTATGGCAATCCCCGCAGCGGTCTTTGCCTCAGGTTCCAAGGAGAATGGCACCGTCCTTGCTGATGTCAAGGAGAGGGGCCGCCTCATCGTCGGCACGGAAGCTCAGTATGCTCCATATGAGTTCAAGGATATGAACGCTAACATCGTGGGATGCGACATGTTCCTCGCGAGCGAGATCGCAGAGGCTCTCGGCGTCGATCTCGAGATTGTTGACATGGCATTCGACGGGATCATCCCGGCTGTCCAGTCCGGCCAGGTTGATATCGGACTCGCCGCATTCACCAACACCCCGGAAAGGGCGGAGGTCATCGATTTCTCCTCTATCTATGAGGAAAGCCTCCAGTACCTTGTAGTCCTTGCGGGAAACGAGGATGTGTATACGACTCCTGAGTCCCTTGCTGGCCTTAAGGTAGGCGCGCAGAGGGGAACGATCCAGTCCCAGCTGATCAGGAAGGCCATCCCAGAGGCGGAGCTTTTCGAGCTCGCTAAGTACCCAGAGCTTTCGATCGAGGTCCAGAACGGGAATATCGCAGGCCTTGTCGTTGACGCTGCTGTCGGTGACTCCATCATCGCTTCCAGCGATGGCAAGCTTGTGAAGGCTAACTACACGTTCGATTCCAAGGAAGCCACGTTCGGTAAGTCTGCGGTAGTCCAGAAGGGCAACCCTGATTTCCTCGCTGAGGTCAACAAGGTCATCGAGAGAGTCGTTGCGGATGGTTCATACATGCAGGCTTATAACGATGCAGTCGCCCTCCAGAAGGAGCTTGGTCTCTGATCATGGGCTTTTTCGAGCAGATCGCAGTAATACTGCAGCGGTATTATCCGTATTTTCTCGAAGGAGTGAAGAACACCCTCATCATTGCCGCCATGAGCGTAGTGCTGGGGGTGGTTTTCGGTACGCTGATGGCCATCATGAGGATGTGCAGGATCAAGCCCCTCAAGTGGTTTGCCGTCGCCTACATCGAGTTCGTGCGCGGCACTCCTCTGATGGTCCAGCTCATGTTCATATTCTATGGGCTGCCGATGATCGGCATCGAGTTCCCTGATATCTCCTGGATACCGAACTTCTCCCGCTTCATGGCTGGCATCGTCGCCATGAGCATAAACAGCTGCGCGTATGTCGCTGAGGTCATACGATCGGGCATACAGGCTGTCGATGATGGCCAGATGGAGGCCGCGCGGAGCATCGGATTCAAGTACGGCGAGTCGATGAGGCTTGTCATACTCCCGCAGGCGATAAAGAACATACTGCCGGCTCTCGGCAATGAGTTCGTGACGGTCATAAAGGAATCCTCCATCGTATCGGTCATCGGGATATCCGATCTGATGTACGGGACCAACGGCGTCATAGCGCTCACATACAGGAGCCTGCCATGCCTTGCGATCGCGGCATGCATGTACTTTATCCTTACGTTCCTCAGCAGCAGGCTTATCGCATATTTCGAAAAGAGGATGAAGCATGGAAGGAAATAACATCATACAGGTTCGCGATCTCTGCAAGAGCTTCGGGGACCTGAAGGTCCTTAATGATATAAGCACGGATTTCAAGGAGAAGCAGGTCGTTTCCATAATCGGGCCATCAGGCGGCGGCAAGAGCACGTTCCTGCGCTGCCTCAACCTCCTTGAGACGCCTACATCCGGCCATGTCATCTTCAATGGCGTGGATCTATGCTCTGGCGTGGATATCAATGTCCAGAGGCAGAAGATAGGCATGGTCTTCCAGCATTTCAATCTCTTCAACAACATGAATGTGATGAAGAACCTCACCATCGCGCCGATGAGGATCAAGGGAAAGAGCCAGGAGGAAGCTGAGGAGAAGGCATTGGGCTTCCTAAGAAGGATGGGCCTTGAGGATAAGGTCGATTCCTATCCATCGCAGCTTTCAGGCGGACAGAAGCAGAGGATCGCGATCGTCAGGTCGCTGATGATGGAGCCAGAGGTCATGCTCTTCGATGAGCCGACAAGCGCGCTGGACCCTGAGATGATAGGCGAGGTGCTTGATGTCATAAAGCAGCTTGCTGATGAGGGCATGACGATGCTCATCGTCACGCATGAGATGAGGTTCGCGAGGGAAGTGAGCGACAGGATACTGTTCCTGGATGGCGGAAGGATAGACGAGGACAGGACTGCTGATGAGTTCTTCGATGATCCTCATAGCCCCAGGCTGATAAGCTTCCTGCAGAAAGTCCTTTGATAAGATCATAAGAATCAAGAATGAAGAAAGAATATAAGTTCAGGTACGGAAACACGACCGTCTCCCTCCCTGTTGAGGAGAATCAGGTCATCGGTGTGATAGAAGGCAATGAGATAGAGCCTATAAAGGACATAAGGGGAGCCCTGCTCGGCGCTCTTGATGCTCCTATCGACTCGCTCCCACTTTCAGATGTTGCCAGCAAGGCATCATCAATCGTTATCGTTGTCAGCGACATGACGCGCTACTGGATGAGGCAGGATATAATCGTTCCTCTCATCGTGGAATACCTTGTGGATAAGTGCGGCAAGAGCTACTCGGATCTGGAGATCGTGATCGCGACTGGCACCCATGTCGGCGGATCCGAGGAGGATCTCAGGACGCTTGTCACCTCAGGCATATTCGACAAGGTGAAGACAGTGAACCATGACTGCCGCTCCGATGACCTTGTGTATCTCGGGACGACAAGCTACGGCACTCCCGTGAAGATCAACAAGGATGCTGCGGAGGCTGATCTTGTCATCTGCCTTGGCGCCGCCACATACCATGTGATGGCGGGCTTCGGAGGCGGCAGGAAGAGCATCCTCCCGGGAATCTCGGCCCTTGAGACGATCAAGCACAACCACGCGTATAGCCTCGCGCCTGATAAGTTCATAACCAATCCCGAGATCGGGAACGGGATCCTTGATGGCAATCCTCTCAATGAGGATATGCTTGAGGCCGCGGCGATGATGAGGAATCTTTTCATGATCACCCTCGTCACCGATGCCGAGTTCCGCCTCGCATCCATCTTCGCGGGCCACTGGAGGACATCCTGGGAGAGGGCGTGCGACGACGTGAGGAGGATATACACGGTCCCGATAAAGGAGAAGGCTGATGTGGTCATCACAAGCTGCGGAGGCTTCCCGAAGGATGAGTCGCTGTATCAGGGGACGAAGGCCGTGGACAATGTCATCTCCGCGCTCAAGGACGGAGGTACTCTTATCCTGCTCCTTGAAGGGCGCAATGGAGGAGGCAGCCCCGATTACTTTGATTGGATAGGCCCGCTTGTGGATGGTTCCTTCGAGAAGGAGCTGAGGAACAACTTCACGGTAGGGGGCTACATATTCTTCCTCAACTGCGAGCAGGCTTCCAGGTTCAATATACTTATGTATTCATCAATCCCAGCGGAGACCGTGAAGCCTATGGGCATCAAGGCGTATGGTGATCTTGATAAGCTCATGGCTGATGCGGATCTTGAGGGGAAGTCCATCTATGTTATCCCGACAGGGTCGACAGTCCTTCCTGCAGTGACAGGAAAAGCTTGATTTAAAGAGGTAAGCAGATGCCAGAGCTAAGCAAGAGAGTCGGCACTTTCACCGATTCAGTGATAAGGCGCATGACGCGTATCAGCGATTCATGCCCGGGCAGCATAAATCTTTCACAGGGATTCCCTGACTTCGATCCTCCGAAGCCTCTCCTTGACGCCCTTGCCAAGGTCGCTTATGAGGGACCGCATCAGTATTCCGTGACATTCGGCGCGGAGAACTTCAGGGAAGCTCTTGCGAGGAAGGTCGAGAAATCGATGAAGAGGAAGATCGATCCGGAGAAGGAGATCGTAGTGACCTGCGGCGGCACGGAAGCCATGATGTGCGCCATGATGACGATCTGCAACCCAGGAGACAAGGTGATGGTCTTCTCCCCGTTCTATGAGAACTACGGGGCGGACGCCATCCTTTCAGGCGCGGAGCCTATCTTCATTCCGCTTGTCCCTCCGACCTATTCCTTTGATATCAATCTGATAGAGGAAGGATTCAGGAGCGGGGCGAAGGCCATAATCGTGTGCAATCCATCAAATCCATGCGGAAAGGTCTTCACAAGGGAGGAGCTTACCGCGATAGGCGACCTCGCGCTCAAGTATGATGCGTTCGTCGTTACCGATGAGGTGTATGAGCATATAATCTATGCCCCTAACGTGCACACGTGCGTTGCGTCGCTTCCAGGGATGTTCGATCATACGATCACATGCAATTCGCTTTCGAAGACCTATTCGATAACAGGCTGGAGGCTTGGCTATCTTATCGGGCCAGAGAACGTGATCGAGGCCGCGAAGAAGGTCCACGACTTCCTCACTGTCGGAGCCGCTGCCCCGCTTCAGGAAGCAGCTGTTGCCGGCCTTACGCTTCCTGAGAGCTATTATGAGGAGCTTGGCGCCCTCTATACGGAGAAGAGGGATTACTTCCTCGCGGGATTGGATAGGATAGGGCTGAAGCACAGCGTTCCCCAGGGATCGTACTTCGTCCTCGTGGACATCCAGGACTTCCTCGACCTCCCAAGGTTCAAGGGCTGGTCGGATCTTGAGTTCTGTGAGTGGATGATAACCGAGATCGGAGTTGCAGCCGTGCCTGGCTCAAGCTTCTTCCGCGAGGAGGTGAATAATCTTATCCGCCTTCATTTCGCCCGCTCAAAGGAGACTCTGGATCTTGCCCTTGAGCGCCTCTCGAAGCTCAAGGCCATCCTCGAGCAGAAATGAGGAGATAGAGTAGAACGTGATGGGCTGTCAGCTGGCAGTTCATCTTTTTTGCCTCAAGTTCCCTAATGGGCGCCAACCAGAGCTTGGATTAATGATTTGAAGACAAGAAGATAGCTGTGGGAAATGGGCCGATTGAGTTTAGATTTCCTTATGCTATTTTCCTGCACATGGCTTCCAAACTATCAATGTCGGTTTCACAGCTTTAAGCGGAAACATCCAAATCTGCCTTTGGATGGAATTGTGAAACCACCATTAAATGCTGGTCCAATCTTCCATATGTAGCTTCTTCAACTTGTTGTAATAGTCCTGAACGAAGTATCTTCTCGATTCGAAAAAGTCTCTTTCCATTCTCGCCACAATCCCAAGATGCCATTCTGCCTGCCTATTTTCATCTTTTGTATATATCCACTCCGAATTTTCGGGCATTTTGTCCTTTTTTCGGAATTGATATTGACCTAGCGAAGAATGAGTTCATATGATCAATACGAATATTATGACAATTTGCACCTTTTTCGGAGTATGAGATGATTGAGATCAAAAGAGGCATATATCTTCAGCGACTGATTAAAAGAACTGGTAATGGCCGTGCAAAGATAATCACGGGAATAAGGCGATGCGGAAAAAGTTATCTTCTGTTCACCTTATTCAGAAATCACCTTCTCTCCAGTGGAGTTGATGACGATCACATCATTGCCATTGCACTTGATGATGATGAGAATGAGCATCTCCTGGATAGACACGCACTGGGCTTGGAAATACGCTCAAGAATCAAAGATGAAAAGACCTATTATGTGTTTCTTGATGAAATACAGAATGTTGAAGGTTTCGAAATGGTTATCAATGGGCTTCTCCATAAACCGAATGTTGATGTCTATGTAACTGGCAGCAATTCGAGATTCCTTTCCTCGGATATAATCACTGAATTCAGAGGCCGAGGTGATGAGATACGTGTAAGACCTCTTTCGTTCAGCGAGATCAGGCCTCTTTACGATTCAGATGATGCGGCATGGGATGATTATTTCAACTATGGCGGACTCCCTTCTATCTATGCAGAAGGAATGGATGATGAGCAGAAGGTATCTTTCCTCGAATATGTCACCAAGACAATCTATATCAAGGACATTGTGGAAAGAAACAAGCTGAAAGATGATAAAGGTATCAGCAGCGTACTTGATCTTCTATCCTCTGCAACAGGAAGCCTGACAAATCCATTAAAGCTTGCCAATACATTCAAGAGCAGAGGACAGAAAGGGATGACGGACAAGACCATTTCCAACTATCTTCGTTTCCTTGAGGATGCCTATATGGTTGAGCGTGCCCAGCGATTTGACATCAAGGGAAAAGACTACATTGAATCTCCCTATAAGTTCTATTTCTCGGATATCGGGGTCAGGAACTCCAGAATCAACTTCAGACAGGTTGAAGAGACCCATATCATGGAGAACATCATCTACAATGAACTCAAGACAAGAGGATATCTTGTAGATGTAGGAATCGTAGAGCATAAAGATAAGACAGATGACGGAACATACAGAAAAAGGCAGTATGAAGTTGATTTCATTGCAAATCTTGCAGGAAAACGCTATTACATACAGTCTGCTCTGTCACTGCTTGATGAAGGAAAGCTGGAACAGGAACTAAGATCCCTTTCTCTGATCATGGATTCATTCGGGAAAATCGTAATCACAAGGGACAGAATCAAGCCAAGACACACGGAGAATGGAATTCTGATAATCAACCTCTTTGACTTTCTGCTCAATGCTGATGCAATAGAACAGTAACGCAAGAAGGAGTCGCCATACAGTGAGACAGCAATGTAAAAGGCCTGCATTTTGTATAGAGACAAACTATAGCCGGTTTAGCTGTCGACTTGCTGAGCCTGCGTTTGAGATGAAAAAGGGTGGCCATCAGCCACCCTATAGTCCCTAGCGGAATCGAACCGCTATTTAGAGACTGAGAATCTCCTGTCCTAACCGTTAGACGAAGGGACCTTTTAAATCAAAAGCTCCCTGTATCGCCAAGGAGCTTCAGATGCCGCCTCCAGGAATCGAACCAGGGACACAAGGATTTTCAGTCCTTTGCTCTACCAACTGAGCTAAAGCGGCGTGCGTTTTGCACGAAAAGTAATTTAGCAGTTTTGAATATGAAATGCAATAGGTTTTTTCAAAAAGCATCTGGCCATGTATGAAAAAGATATTCGCAGGAGTAAATGCAAGTTTGGCTGTTGTTATTTTCTAGATGAAAAGCAGCTGAATAAAGATAGTAAGAGAATATATCAGGATATTGGCCTGCTTCTGTTTCGAATGTGTTCATTTGATGTAGATGATGGAGGGGAGTTGCAAGGAAAAGGACTGAGGTTCAGACTCATAGATATGAAAACGCGGCTGAAACAAGCAGTACTGGCTTTTATTTCATTCTGTATTTGCTGCGTATCTCTATATTCTGCGGATGCCTTGCAGAGAGTATATGCTGCCCGGGATGATGAGTATAAGGATGTAATGCTTCTTTGCCAGGCTGCAGGCGTGAGATATCCTGCCGTTACGCCTGTGACGGCCTCGGAGCTTATCTCCTCTTTGGAGAGGATCCCGGATGATGCCCCTGCTTTGGTGCTTGAAAGGCGTGATGCTCTTATGAATGAGCTGAAAGGAGGAGAGGTTATTTTCCAGAATGATATCGTGAATTTCGATATCGACGTATATGGTGGATTGAATGCTCTGCTACATGGGAATATAGATACCCATGAGTATTTTGTCCCATACAAGGATCTTGACCCGATGCTTGCAGGGGAGATGAAGGTTTCATTTGCAGGTGTTGCGGATCTGTATCTGGAATTTATGGAAAAAGATCCATTGATGGCTTTGGATAAGCCTATGGAGCATTGGACCAATTTCATATCGCTCGTCTCGATTGATGATGGGCATCTTGGCGTGTTCAGGCATCTTACGCAGTCATTCCAGCCATTCAAGGTCGGATTATCAACAGGAAATGAATGGTTCAATTTCCAGATAGCGAGGAACAGGCAAGCGTTCGGCCATGGAGTTACGGGGAATCTTCTCATTACAGATAACTTCAGCTATGAAGAGTATGTCCGTGCGACCTTCTCCTCGGGGTTCTTCAACTATTATCTGGATATAACGCATTTTGATCAGCAGAACAGCCCGCTTGGATTCGATTCATTCAGGCTGTCCGGGAAGCATCAGCTCAGGGCAATGCATCGGTTTGAATTCACACTCACGGATTCGCTGGTGTTCTCCATATCACTAGGCAGCATGTTCCAGTCAGATAGCGTATTTGATTGGAGGCTATTGATCCCTCTTATGATACCGCACTCATTCAATGATTTCTCGGAGGATGGAACGATAAAGGGCGGGGATGAGGCCAACAATATCCTTGGCCTGGATGTCTCGTGGTCATTCGCCCCTTCATGGATGATGCATTTTGAGATTGTCATGGATCAGTTCCAGCTGAGCTATGAGAAAGGGAATTTCATGCCTAATGCATTCGGGCTCCTGCTGAATCTGCAGAATACATCAGTTATAGGGGAAGGCCTCCTGCACTCTTATATCGAGGGTGTATATACAATGCCGTATCTTTATCTGAATCGGGCGAAGATAGGTGAGGATGGCCGCGACTATAACTATGATTGGATCCTTGGGCATGGCCTGACGGGAGGCAGCGAGATACAGTATTCAGGCTATCCCGAAGGCCCGGATACGGTAAAGCTTGAGCTTGGAAGCAAGTATATGTTCAGCTATGGTCTTTCCGTTGGAGGGAATATCGGATTCATGCTCCATGGTATACATGGGATCGCTTTTGAGGAGACGTTTGTCGATACCGTCAATGAGGGCTGGAGAGATGAACATTGGGTGACTGAGTACACGTTATCCATAGGTCTCTCGGTCGCATATGATTTTGATTTCGGCCTATCATTGGGGATAGATGCCTATATGCCATGCATCTGGAACTATAAGAATGTAGAAGGAAGCACATCCTTTATTCCTCAGGCCTTTGTTTTTGTGCGATACTCTTTCCTGTAAAGGATAAGCCGTGAAGAAGACCATACTATTCATTCTATTGCTTTCTGCTTTATCTGCATTATGTGCCTCGTCGCTTGTGCTTTTCGATCTGGATCATCCTGTGTATCAGGAGATAGAAGCCCTGTACATAATGGAAGGCAAGGCCGAGCCGCTTCTTGCGAAGCCCTGGAGCGAGATGGATGTCCATCATCTTCTTGAGTGGGCAGAGCCCATAACGCAGGAAGGACGCAGGCTTGCGGGACGCATAGATGGCTATATCAATGAAGATGATGGATTCCAGTGGCGGTTCAATGCCGCTTTATCGCCAACTGCATTCATCCATTCCAATCCCAGCGGATTCGGCAGCTATGATGATGTTTATGATATTGATCTTCTGAATGATCCGCTTATCGATGCATCGTTCACAGCCTCATATGGACAATATGCTGCGGGGTTCGTGGATCTTTCGATCGGCACGGTGCTGACCGATGCGATAAAGTATGATGGGAGCGGATATAGGGGAGCCTATGGGCATGTCTTCTCTTCGAATATCCCATTCGTTCCGGAAGGTTCCATAAGCATGAATTTCCCTGACAGGGCATATGTGGCGTTGGGATTCGATGCGCTGAGGTTCGTGGCAGGCCGGGATAGGGTTGAATGGGGCAATGGCGTGCTTGGCAATATGATGCTAGGGGATACTCTTCCTTATCATGACTATCTTTCGCTCACATTTACAGGCAGCAGGTATTTCAGCTATCAGATGCTTGTCTCGTTCTTCACGCATTCAGTGAATCTTGATTCTTCTCTCAGCGATAGGGATCCTCTTTCAGGCCTCCGCTTCTTCCTTGGCCATAGATTTGAGTTCACACTCTTCTCCGGGAAGTTCACATTCGCCCTTAATGAATCGATAATGTACCAGTCTTCAACCGGATATTTCGATCCACGTGTCCTGAATCCTCTGCTCCTGCTGCATGATTTCTATATAGCGGGAAACGCGAATTCCCTTGCGAGCTTCGAATTTGAGTTCTCTCCTATAAATAACCTAAGCCTGTACCTGCAGGTAGCCATAGATGATCTTGCGATGCCTAATGAGCCTAAGCCCGGTGAGCCTGATGCCTCTGTCGACGGCTGGGGGCTAATGTTCGGAGTCAAGTATATGAGTATGCTTGGCGATGGATATATCTTCGGCAATGCCGAAGCTGTCTATACATCGCCATTCCTGTATCATAGGGCTCCAGAGGAAGAAGGGGCGGATAGGGATCTGTACTATATATCCTCCACGCGCTATATGGTGGGCAATAGCATCCGTTCGATAACCAGATACCTTTCGTTCCCGTTTGGCTCTGATGCTATCGCAGGCATAATAAGGGTAGGCTATGATGATCTGGACTTCTACAGGGTGTCTGTACCTGTTTATTTCATGGCCCATGGGGTGATAGGCAAATGGAGCCGCACGGATTATGGCAATGCCTTCAATCCAGTTGCCCCGAGCACGGAGAATCCTTTTGATAGCACAGAGTCCGGTGCTGTTGAATATACTTTCGCTTTCGGTGCCGAGGGAGAGATAAGGCCCCTGCCTTATCTTTCGATCGATGCTGGGGCCTATGCATTCCTTATATGGAACAAGGACAATGTTTCAGGTCCCTGCTCCTTTGATATCCAATTCTCACTTGGCCTTACGCTTAAGTATTAGGCCCTTCAGCTTGTCTGCCGCTATTATCACAGGCGGCAGCACGCACAGCGTTGCGAGCATCGCGGCTGTCAGCGCCACGCACATCAGGATGCCGAAATACTGTATAGGCGTATAGGAAGCGAAAAGCAGCATTATCAGGCCGGCATCCACGCTTATTGTCGTGAGGATTATCGGACGGCCTGTCTCTATCAGGTTCGCCCTCACAGCCTCTGTTGCGGAGATCCCTGGCTCTTCCTTCCTTCTCAGTCTGTAGCGTATGATGAAGTGAAGCGCATCATCGACTCCGCAGCCTATCGCGACAGAGGAGAACCCGACAGTCACGATATCGAACGGGATCGAGAATGCCCACATGAATATGTAGTTGATCATCACTCCCACTGATACGGGAACAAGCGCTGCAAGGCCGAATGGGGCAGAAAGGACCGCTATCGACGCGATTATGAAGATCAGCAGGAACGAAAGAAGCGTCGCCCTATTCTGATCGACCATTATCATATCGCTGGCACGTACGCCATTTGAGGCTGCACAGTGGATCTCGCTCTTGGTTCCCGAAGGAAGCATATAGCGGTAATAATCCATTGTCCGCTCTATGCGTCTTGCGCTTGATGTGGTCTGGAGATCCTGTTCGACAGAATCATAGTTCCTCATAGCTAGGGTCACTTCCGAGGCGTCATCGTTTATCAGGACATCCAGGACATTGGATCCAATCTGTCCCTCAATCTGCTTAAGCACCCTGGATAGAAGGTTTATGAGGCCATTGCTGTCCGGAATTCCCTTCTCGCCATTATAGACTTCATTGAGGAAGCTCACGTACTGGCTGAAGGAAAGCGACTGTACGATATCAGGGCAGGCGGCCATGACCGCTGTCTCGTATGCGTACACTTCCTTAAGGTTCTCCGCCTTGAGGAAGAACCCCTCCTCGTTATCAGGAGCTGTGATGGTTATATAGTATGGATCGGTTCCTCCAAGCGTTTTCGCGAAGTATATGGAATCCTGCACTATCGGATCTTCTTCCGGGAAGTACGACATGTAGTTCGAGTCGAATCCGATGTCATCCTTTATGAACGCGAACCATACTGCAATCATGAGCGTTATGATCAGGAATACCCACCAGACCTTCGTTATCGCATCTGCGATTTTATGCACGAACTTCGTCAGGATGCCGGATCTCACCACCTTTAGCTGCTTTGGCTTCGGAAGCTTCGTGCGTGAAAGCACTGCAGGGATATATGTGAAGGCAAGAAGTGCGCAATAGAACACGCCTATCGCAATCGTGACTCCGAATTCCTTGAAAAGAGGAGTTCTGCAGATAAGGAGGGCAAGGAAGCCCGCAACGGTTGTAGCCATTGCGAAGAATATCGTCCTTGATATCTTCGAGAAGTGGTAGGCAAGCTTGTCCTTATCATCAGATGCGACAGCCTCAAAATACTCGCTTATCATATGGATCGAGTATGATGATCCAAGCGTCAGAACCAGGCAGGGCGTGAGTACCGTGACTATATTCAGCTTATAGCCCGTGATAGCCATCGTTCCAAGCGTCCAGACTATTCCTATCAAGGCAAGGGAAGCCGGCAGCAGTACAGCGCGGAGCGATCGGAAGGATAGGTAGAACACGACAAGGATCACTATCAGGCACAGCACAAGAAGCGTTATCAGGTCCTTGTTGAGGTAGTTCATAACGGCATTGCTTATCAGTCCTCCGCCGTTAAGCGCTACACGGCCATATTCCCTTAGCGGGTTCACGATGGTATCAAGCTCGGCAATGGACTGAGCATTCAATCCACGGGCTCTGTAATAGATCATTATCGTAGAGCCATCATCGGAGTAGAGATAGTTCTTCGCAACCGAATCATTCATGAGGCGGCTGCGGAATATCTCAGCATCCTCTTCAGTCCAAGTCTCTCCCTGCTTTACGGGTGCGATAGGCTCTATCGAAAGCCTAGTTCCCTTCTTCTCGACCGTCACATAGTCAAACGGAGAGAGGCACTGCCCGATCTCATAGCGTCTTGAGAGCCTATCCCTGATATCATAGATCGTATTCAGGACCTCTGGCTCGAACATCCTGTCGGATGTGAAGATGATCACATAACCATCAGAGAAATTACCGGTGCTCTTATCTCCATCGAATTCGTTGACAACAGGATCAACGGGTGTGAATCCTCCGGGATTCTCATATTCTTCTGCGTTTATCAGATTGCTGCGTTCAGGAACCTCTACTGCCTCGCCTTTTCCAGGCTTGAGATCGACTTTTCCTATTCCGCTTAGATGCAAAGGCTTGTCCGGGGCATTTTCAGGAGTGAGGACTATCTCTGATGGAGGCGCCGCGGCAGCATAGGCAAAGACATTCGCATCAAGCTGCAGCCTTGTCATCATAATCCCCGCGAAGATCGTTATTATCGCTATTACTGTCAGTGTAAGTATCGAGTGCTTCATCACAAAGGAGATGAGTCTCTCAACAGGATGCTTGTTTCCCATAAGCAAATGATACCGACAATGGAAACCGCGGGCAATAACCATGGATTGCAGAATAATAGCCAAATAAGTGTATATTTGTTGTTGTTCTTGATATACCTAGTACTATTTTATAGAGGAGTTTGTATGCACATCATCAATGGGATTGCAAGTGCAGGTACTCCAGCTAAGCAGATGGAGATAACAGATGTGAAGGTCCTGGATGGCATGATGCTCATCATTGGATTCAGGAGCGGAGAGAAAAGGCTTTTTGATGCTAGCTCTCTTTTGGAATATCCTGCATTCAAGCCATTGGCTGATAGCAATGTCTTCTCCGCGGTTAAGGTTGAATATGGTACGTTATCATGGAATGATGGTGAGATAGACATTGATCCAGCGACTTTATATGCAGAAAGCTTTCCTTATGAAAGCAAGCTTAATGCATAACTGCTGAAGTGACAAACGAAGTGCAACGTTGACAGGGCAACTGCATCAAGACAGAGTAACTGCATCATTGGGAGGAAAGGAAGCTGTCTGGAATCGCATGGAAATGGAGAAATGATGCTATAATCATGGGTGCAGAGGCCAGAACAGGTGCATGACGAAGCGCGGGTAGTGCCTGACTCCGTTTTTCGACAGAGTCAATGCAACCCGTGATCCGAAGATGAAGGATGCGTCAGCCCATGGTCAGCAGGTCTTCTATCCCAGGAGCTCGGGCTTGAGGATTATCTCCCTGGCAGGGATCCTCTGGATTCCGAGCTTCTGAAGCGTTTCCTCCCCGTAGATCAGAGAGAAGAGATCATATGGGGACCTTCCATTCAGGCCCTCCCTTGCGTACGAGTTTATGTGGCTCATCATCAAGGAGATCTTCGGCTGGGAAAGCGGGATGTCCGAACCCTTTGGGATGATCCTGCGGATGAACTCGTGGTTGACCTCGCAGGCGCCCTTCTCGAAGCTGGCGCCCGTATGGCAGTAGAAGACGAGCGTCCTCAGGATGTTCCTGTCATGCGGCTCCTCCTCGATCGCCCTCGGGTTGGAGAACTCGGAGCCGTTGTCCGTCAGGATGACCGGGAAGAGCCTGTAGAAGAGAGAGGGGCCAATGGCCTGCTCAATCCAGTCGAAGGCGGCGATGACGGATGCCGAGTCGTTGCGCTCCCTGACGAACGCGAGCATCAGCTTGGCGACGGTGGAGTGGATGGTGAGAAGGCATGGCCCCCCTTTCCTTCCCTCGACCGTATCCATCTGCACGACAGCCGTGCCCGGGTGCTGAGCCATGTAGGCCTGGAAGTCCTCATGCGTCCTGCCGATGCGGCATTTCTTATCGACCTTCACGGCCTGCGAGCCGCTCTTCCTCCTCGGCCTGTAGCGCACCTTCCTCACGAGGTCTATGTTCCTCACGTCCGGGAAGATGCCCGCATCCACGTAGCGGTATATGGTCCGCTCCGAATACCCGAATGCCTCCTCCCCGCCATGGGAGAGGATGATGTTGTGGATCGACTGCCCCTTGGATACGCCTTCGGAGAGGACTCCGTTGAGCCTCAGGACCTCGTCCTCATCCATGGAATACCCGCTCCTTGATTCGGAGCGCCGAGCGCTGCTGCTCTCATCCGCGCCATTCGGATCGTAGACATGCTTCTCCGCATCGCAGCGTCCACGCCTGCTGCACCCATTGCAGACGTATGGCGCAGCCTTCAGCCGAGGGCATTCGTAGGCTATGAACTGCTGGCACTCCGGGCCGCATGCCTTCTCGCAGCTCCGGCAGTCCTTCCTTATGCATATGCCGCCGCACGCGCCATGCACGGGGCATTCATCCTTCTTCCTGGCGCATTTCCGTCCTTGGCTTGCAGATGTGCCTGCCTTGGCCTCCCGATTCCTCTTGATCTCCCTTGCTATGGTGCTCCTGTCCTTCCCGATTGCCCTGCCGATCTCGCTGAGGTTCTCGTTCCGATTCAGTCCTTGATATATCCGCAGCCTATCTTCCTTGGTCAGCTGTCTGTACATGTCTTCCTCCTTCTGCCTTGCTGACCATGGGCTGATTTGATTGTAGCAGTGTGTTTTATCAAGAGGAAATCCCCAAATTATCATGAGGAATTCCCCAGTATTATCATCCCTGTATCAAGAGTGGGAAAAGAGAGTCATCTTTATTCCACCATTTGCTTATTCATAGGAGACTGTCT
>CALXLT010000005.1 GCA_944389275.1 uncultured Spirochaetaceae bacterium | reverse complement strand
GGGAGAGGGCAAGGTATCTGAAGAGAAGCGAGGAGGGAATCGGAGAGATGGCAGGAGAATTCGAGAGGATACTCAAGGCAAAGGTGAAGGAAGCAGTGAAGGATGCCGTGAAGGAAACGAGGGAAAGTAGCCTCAAGGAAGGGGCAAGAACCACCGCAAGAACAATGATTGAAGATGGCTCGCTACCTTTATCAAAGATTGCCAAGTTCTCGGGGCTTTCAATCGGGGAGGTTGAGAGTATCAAAAACAGCATCAAGGCATAAGCGAAAGATGTCAGGCCTCTCGTGATAGGGAGGCCTTTTGCTTGCTGTCAGAACGTCTGTCTTGAAGAGACTGAGAGCATGGCTACTCCGATTATATAGAGCACCATTGAGACTCCTGCGGAGATGAATCCTGTTCCCAGCGATATGAAGTTGCCGATCATCAGGAGTATGTAGCTTGCAGCTCTTCCTGGCGTATGCGTAGCCCTGTCCTTCACCACAGCAGCGATGTATGTGAACGCTGTTGCCGCGTATATCAAAGCGATGGCCGTATAGAGATAGGCATCATAGGATGATGTGAATAGCGTCGTGCCGTAGCTATCGGTGCTTACAGGTGCTGCCAGCGATATGAAGAGGCTTGCGAATAGCGATAGCGTTAGATACAGCCTATTGCGTGAGTTGTTCGCGCCGAAGAACTGCACGGATGCGAAAAGGAATATCACGGCAGTAGAGAGCATCGCGAAGCGTGCGATGACTATGACTGCTGTCGGTGCAAGGATCGTGTATCCCGTGACTTCCTGGTAAAGGGGCAGTATGTACGTTGCCTCAAGCGCGATGAATGTGAAGAGAAGAGGCAGCAGCGATCCTTCCTGCGTGTGCGAGCGATGGCGAATGCGCAGTATGAACTGAAGGACCACGGATGCGATTATTATCACAAGCTGCGGCAGGTAGGAGACAAGGGCGATGAACCAGCCCTGCCTCCTTCCCGACATGAGTATCACGGTCGTATGGACAAGCATCGCGCCATACAGCAATGAGATTATCATCTGCAGTATGAGAGCCGCGATCCTGCTTTTCTTCTTATTCTCATCAGCCATCAGAGGGTATCCTTATAAGGCACATCTATATCCGTATCCACGAACACCGCCGCTATATTGCTGCCAAGGGTTGCGATAAGCGCATCGATCATCGCTCCTATGCCTCCGATGAGCGGAAGAAGCGCGAGCACGGCATTCTCCGCTCCATAGAGGTTTATCCCAAGGATCCTCAGCGAAAGCACTATTATGAAGATGGCTTCCGTACCGATCGCGGCTGATGAGATAAGCGAGACAAGAGCTGCGGCCGCTGCCGCTATCAGCATCACGGACAGCTCTGGCATTGTTCCAGTCGTCGCCTCGAAAAGCGAGATCATCGCGATTGCCGACACGAACGCGGATCCTCCCTTTCCGATTACGGAGAGAAGCGGTATCGAGACCGATGATATCCTCTTCTGCACTCCTAGGCTGTATCTTGAGATGCCTTCCTCGATAGGGATTATCGAGACGCCGTTCATTGCGGAAAGCCCAGCTATCGCGGCGGGAAGCGATCTATAGAGAGCCTTGTATGGATTCTTCTTGAATCCCGTGAATGCCGCGAAGAGAAGAGGTAGCAGGATAAGGACCGCTATCGCGCTTCCTCCGCACAGCAGCAATGCAAAGCGCGGGGCAGCCTGTATGGTCTTCTCGCTATAAAGCGACATGAAGGAATAGGCTGAGGATACGCAGACGAGGATGAAGCCATATACACTGCAGGTCCGGGAGATCCTGTACATGACCTCTGAGAATGAGTTCATCGCCGTATATGCCGGCCTTATGATGTCCGAGGAAGGCCTTAGGGCAAGGCCGAATACCCAGGAGACGATGATAGCCGGCACGATGAAGTATGTAGCCGATGCTAGCGAAAGGAACGCGTTGCGTGGATAAACAGCGCTCAGGCTGCTTGAGAGCATGTATGAGACATGGCTGGAGAGCATTCCCTGTGGATTTCCCGCCGTGCTTGTGACGGGGAATGGGGTAGGGATAGCTGCCGAGACAGCAACTGCTGCAAGCGAGAGCGCGATCGTCGTGGCCACTGTCCACAGCACCGATGCCGCTGCCGCCCTGCATCCTTTCCTGTCCTTCCCCAGGGAAGCCGTGCCGGATGCGAATGTCATCGCGATAACCGGTATCGCTATGCATACGCCGAGGTTCACGATGAACGAGGAGGCTGCGCTCAGCACGCTAAGTGCGGATGGGTCATCGCCGAAGATAAGCGCTGTAGCCAATCCCATGAGGAGCGCGGCAATATATGTAATCCACGTTTTCATGGAATTAAGCTTACAGCACCACTTTCCACGCGTCAATTATCAGAGGTCTTCGAAAGGAGCTTATCGAGCTTATATTCGCTCTTTAATTCTTTCTCCAACATAGCTTTGACGAATGTGTCAGCGTCAAATGACCTTGAGCTCTGGGTTATCGCGAGGGCAAGGGCGGTGATGAGGATGATCCTCTGCATCTCCTCCTTGTTGTACCACATGACTCCCTGGTACTCATTGCACTGGGCGAGGTTCATCACGCCCTCGTCATTGACGATGGCCGCGAAGATGTCTTCCTGCGTAGCCTTCTTCTCGACGCAGGACGATACAGTCGCGAACAGCGCGGAGGCGTGGGTTATGATCCTTCTTTCGTTCTCACCGTATCCAAGCCTTGAGAATTCCTCCTCGAAGAACGCGTCCAGGATGAGCCTGTCCGCTTCCTCCATCGCCTCCCTCGGCTTCATCTTCTGCGTGAATGGATGCAGGAGGATGGCGGAGAGGATGATCAGAGGAATGGAAGTATCGGCGGCAGCCCATGCGCCGAGGGCCTTTCCCTTCTTTCCCTTGAAGGCCTGGCAGAGGGCCCTTGTCAGCTTGATCATAGGCTTTGGCTCTATCTCCGCGGGCTTCACCGCGATCTGTCCCTTGGCGGGCTCCTCAAGCGAGGCATAGACTTCCGGGATGGTCGAGTAGCATTCAGCGATTGTGAGCAGAAGCTCCCTTTCCTCTTCCTTCGAGATGGTCCCGTCCGCTATGTGCTTCGCAATCCTTATCGTCTCATCGCTTCTGAGGCCATCGATCGCCTTGTAGAGAGGCTCAAGGCGGAGAAGGGCGACTGCCCTTGCTATGTTCTTGATGCCCTTCCTTCCGAACTGGCGCCAGATCCTCTCATAGCTTCCGTCTATGTCATCGACCTCCCTTATGTTCCAGTAGACCTTCGCCTCATATCCATTGAGTGAGAACGAGAAGCCCTCATCATAGAGCATTATCGACGGGAGGATGTATGTAAGGCCATCGGAGAAGCAATCGAAGAGCGCATAGCTCCTGCCCCCGAAGGTAAGGCCGAGGTTCTCGGCGAGCTTCGTCGTGACCGTTGTCTTGCCTTCCCCGTCCTTTCTGAGCTTCGGCACCGATACGCTGATCGTCCCGCCGGCTCTCTCGTACTGGTTGTTGACAAGCACCAAGGTCCTCTCGCTTCCGGCGCCATTCACATACGCGTATACGGATTCCTCCACGCCGCCGTTTCCGTTATAGCAGTCATAGAGCTGGAAGTTCTCTACGCCCGAGAAGAGATACCTTCTCCTGAAGAGCGGGAAGATCCTGCGGTAATGCTCTCCTATGAGCCAGCCATTCGGGCTCTCGTTGTAATAAGCCCGCTTGTACTCCATTCCGTACTTCTCATGGTATCCCTCTATCTGCCCATGTCCGATCATCGGGAGGCCAGGAAGTGTTGCCAGGAGCGTGCAGACCGCGAAGTACTTGTCCCCATCCCCGAACTGCGCTATGGCTGTCTCCTCGTCAGGGTTGTTCATGAAGTTGACGTAGCGCTTGAGGATCTCCGGCTCGAATACGAGGGTATTCTTTATGCCGAGCCTGTACTTCTGGTTCTCCTGGTTCTTGAGCATGTTCATGAATGCCGAATTATATACCCTGTGCATTCCCAGCGTCCTTACGAAGTATCCTTCCATCATCCAGAAGGCCTCGGCAAGGAGCAGCGTGTCAGGAGCCTCGACGGCAACACGGTCAACGACCTCTCTCCAGAATTCCTGTGGGATCCTCCTGTTGAACTCCTCATCGGTGATGGCGTGCCCGGCCCTTCCCGCGATGTCTCCGCCCCGGCCCGGCTTAGGATACCAAAGCCTCTGTATATGGCGCTTTGCCAACGTCATGGCGGCATCGAAGCGGATGATAGGGAAGTTCCTTGCGACATGGATGATCTTCTGTATGACCGCTTCCCTTGTCGTTGGATTGAGGTAATCAAGCTGCGCAGTGTCATTCCAAGGCATCGAAGTACCATCATTACCATGGAATATGTATCTGCAGCGTCCTGTCCTCTTCTCGATCAGGCGGAATGTCACCGCGGCGTCTGTCCTGTCGTAGTAGTGGTCCTCGATCTTGACCTCGAAGTCGGGATTGTTCGAGAGATCCGGGCCGTTGTAGGTATATGACGGGAAGGGCGGCCAGTCCTGCTGGATATAGTAGTCAGGATGCTCGTATACCCAGTTGCCGTCTATTCCTGTATGGTTCGGCACCATGTCCGAGGCGAGCCTTATCCCCCTTGCCTTGCACCGCTCGCGGAGGTTCTCAAGGGAGGACCAGCCGCCGATGGCTTGGGAGATATCGTAGTCCTTGAGCGAGTAGGCGGAGGCCTCCGCGTCAGGATTGCCGCAGAGGTTCTTTATCCTCTTCGAGGCATCGGACCTCTCCCAGAGGCCGATAAGCCAGAGCGCGGTGAAGCCGCGGTCACGCAGGAGATCGAGCTCCTCGTCCGGGATCTGGTCGAGCCTGTGTATGTCTCTCTTGTACTGCTTTGACAGCTGGTCAAGCCAGACAAGGGTGCATTTCGCCATCATGACAACACGGGGCATCCAGTTCGAATCATCGGAGAAGGCCTCGTATTCGTACATGTCGCTGTCAGAGTAGTCTATGACCTGCGTCGGGCCGCCTCCTCCTCCGACGCCTCCTCTGTCCTTCTCTTCCTCGTGTATGTAGTCTATCGAGATCTCGAGAAGCATTATCAGGTCATCAGGAAGGAAAGCCCTCCATTCCCTGAGGATGTACCTTATCTGGTCCTCAAGGGAGTTCGGATACAACCTTGCCGGGAGCTGCAGCATCGTGAAGATATCCTCGGTATTCGGCCGGCCATCCCTCAGGTCATCCTTCGGGAATGACGAGAGGATCGACGAGAGGGCCTTTATCCCCTCTGGATAGACCACGTCATCCGGCGACACGAATGGCTTGGAAGCCGCAAGAAGGGCAGGGTTCTGCATCAGGACCTGATGGATGAAGAATCCACGCATGTCCTCGGTTATCCTATCGCTCTCGTCAGGCTTCGTCTCATCAAGGGCCGGGGATGGGAATGTCTTTGCATAGAAGCGGAGCACGGAGAAGAGCTCCTCGTTGGATACCACAGGAGCGATCCTCCTGGTGAAGAAATCCATATGGCCATCTTCCATCCTGGCCGTAAGCACTATCTGGTATATAAGGTGGAGCACGGCGGATGCATGGAGACGTCCCGGAGAGACGAAGCCTTCGCTCTTTCCTTCCTCCCTTATCCTGCTGTTGTAGCGGAACGCGAGGTTAGCGGCATCCCTATATAGCATGTCGAGGCTTTCATCGGTCGTGAATACCGCGCCCGCCAGCTTTATCTTCTGCCTGGATGTCTCCGCTATCCTCAGATCCCTTCTTCTCATATGACACCTCCCTGTACGGTGTTAAGTAATCTTAACATATATGGAGGGCATAGGAGAGGGAAAAATAGCGTATAAGGCGCCTAAATAGTCATTTTCTCAGTTCTGCACAGAGACTGATCCTTCCTTTTCCGGGGACGAAAGCAGCTTGCGGCACAGTGGGAAGAGCGAGGACAGCGTTATCCTCTCATCCTCTGTGAAAGGAGTCGTGACGAAGAGCGCGAGGTCTCCATGCCTTGGCTTGCCTATGCCGATGCGGAGCCTGTAGAACGAATCGCTTCCGATCCTCTCCTTTATGCTTCGCAGGCCCTTGTGTCCCTGCAGTCCCCCTCCCTTCTGCAGCCTTGCTGTCCCGATGGGAAGCTCCGTATCGTCATGCACCACCAGGATCTCATCGCTCTTGAGCTTCAGGAACGATACGGCTTCGGAGACAGCCGTGCCGGAAAGGTTCATGAATGTCATGGGCTTTATGATCTTCCATTCCGGCAGCGATAGATACGCGGAGTGGAACTTCATCTGCCAGCTTACGTCAGGATAGAGGAAATCAGCGAGCATGAAGCCCACGTTGTGGCGGGTGGCCCTGTATTCTGTCCCGGGATTACCGAGGAATGCTATCAGTCTGATCATACGATGAGTATTCAGGGGAAGGGGAATATGGTCAATGCCCGAGGAAAGGGCTAGAATAAGGGAGCAATAAATGCTTTTGGAGGCAAATTATGGCTAATAGCAAGGTTAATGGGGATTTCATCCTTAAGCTGCTCGTGGGCATCCTCTTCGTGGTCATCGGCATCGAGGGCATCGCCAACTTCGGAGGGAATGACCTTTATCAGAAGCTTGATGAGGCCCTGAGGATCATCGTTGGCGTCGTGCTTCTCGTCGCTGGCCTTCTCATGATCGTCCCATCCTTCATCGGAGGGATAAAGAAGTCCTTCGTCAAGGTATCTACATTGATTGCCCTTGTCGCGTGGCTTATCTACATCGTCCTCGCTGACTTCGTATATGGTCTGAGAGGCGTGGATGGCAAGGAGTGGTTCCTCTGGATCGAGAATCTGGTCTACCATCTCCTTATCCTGTATTGCGTATACCGCGTCGCATCCCCTGCGGTGAAGCAGCTCGGGAACAAGTGATCACCGCGTCCTGCTGACTCCTTTCTTCCTGCACTCAGCGTCCATCGGGCAGATGGAGCAGCGCGGGGAGACTGGGGTGCAGACTATCTGCCCATAGCGCACGAGGAGCTCATTAAGAGGTATCCAGAAGCGCCTGGGCAGTATCTTCCTCAGCTCTTTTTCCGTTTCTTCCGGGCTTTTCGCGCTGACCCAGCCAAGCCTGTTCGATATCTCATGCACATGGCAGTCCACGCAGAGAGCGTCTATGCCGAAGCCAAGATTGAGCACGAGGGAGGCTGTCTTGAGCCCGACACCCGGAAGGGATAGAAGGGTATCCATATCATCAGGGACAGAGGAGCCGTGCTCATCACGCAGCATCTCCGCTATCCTCTTCAGCTGCTCACCCTTCCTTCTGTAGAAACCTGCGGGCTTTATGATCTCCGCGATCCTCCCTGCGTCCATCGAGGCAAGGGTGTCTATATCAGGGGCGGCCTGGAAAAGCCTTCTCGAGGCTTCCATCGTCACCGCGTCTTTCGTCCTCAGGCTTATGATCGTCGAGACAAGGACACGGTAGGGGTCGCTGTCCTCCTCCGCTATCATGCTGACGGAAGGCAGCGGCGAGCCGAGCTCTGCCAGCTTATCCGAAAACAGCGTGAATATCCTATCGAAGTATTTCTCATCCATATCGCATTCATTGACCAAATCAAGCGGAAAAGCTAGCTTTTCCATTGATATGATCGTCATTCTCAAGCAGGGTATAACACCCACCGAAAAAGATAAAGTGAAGTCCTTCCTCAAGGAGAAGGGATTCATCGTCAAGGAGATCGTCGGGCAGCAGGATACGGTCCTCGGCGCTGTCGGCACGGCCCATATAGACATAAGGACCGTGGAGGTCCTGCCTGGCGTCAGCTCCGTCGTCCCTATCTCCAAGCCGTATAAGCTTGCGTCAAGGGAGATGAAGAAGGAGGACACGATAGTCTCCGTCGGCCGTGTCAGGATCGGCGGGAACAGGGTCGTCGTGATGGCCGGGCCATGCGCTGTCGAAAGCTATGACCAGATCATGACGATTGCGGAGGCTGTCCGAGAGTCCGGTGCAGTCATCCTCCGCGGAGGCGCCTTCAAGCCAAGGACAAGCCCATATTCATTCCAGGGGCTAGGGGAGGAGGGGCTGAAGCTCCTGAGAAAGGCCGGAGACGCCTTCGACATGCCTATAACGACAGAGGTCGTGTCACCTCGTGACGTGGAGATGATGGCTGGCTACATAGATATGTTCCAGATAGGCGCGAGGAACATGCAGAACTTCGAGCTTCTGAAGGAAGTCGGCAAGACCGGCATGCCTGTGCTTCTCAAGAGGGGCCTCAGCGCGACTATCGAGGAGTGGCTGATGGCCGCTGAGTACCTCATGGCCTCAGGCACCGATCAGGTCGTTCTATGCGAGAGGGGCATCAGGACATATGAGAAGGCAACGCGCAACACGCTTGACTGCTCAGCTATCCCTGTAGTGCAGAAGCTTACCCATCTTCCTGTCATCGGAGACCCGTCGCACGCCACAGGCATCCGCGATATGGTCGCCCCGATGAGCCTCGCCCTTGTCGCGTCCGGCGCGTCCGGAGTGATCGTGGAGGTCCATAACTGCCCGGAGTGCGCTCTGTCTGACGGTCCGCAGTCCCTCTATCCATCCCAGTTCGACAAGCTTGTACGCGATATCCAGGCTCTCTGCCCGGTTGTCGGGAAGAGCCTTGAGAAGGTACCTCGCAGGACAGAGGCGAAGAGCGGGGAGAAGAAGGCGGAGAGCGCCTCAGGCCTTGCCGTCGCCTTCCAGGGGGTGCGCGGGGCTTTCTCGGAGCTTGCCGCGCGCCGCTCGTTCAATGAGAGCATCGAGCTCCTGCCATGCCATACGTTCGCGGATACGTTCGACGCCGTCTCATCAGGCAAGGCGAAGTACGCCGTCGTTCCTATCGAGAACACGCTTGGAGGCACGATATACGACACGCTGGATCTTCTTGCCATGCATCCGGAGATCACCGTAGTCGGCGAGACGCTTATCAGGGTCGTCCATAACCTCATCACGCTTCCAGATGCCGAGCTTTCGGATATCAGGAAGGTCTATTCGCATCCGCAGGGGCTTGCCCAGTGCAGGAAATTCCTTTCGGAGGAGCTGCCGGATGCCGAGGCTGTCCCGTTCTTCGACACGGCTGGAGCCGTTGCATATGTCGCGGAGAAGAAGGATAAGTCCATCGCTGCTATCGCAGGGGAGCCTGCTGCCGCCTTCTACGGCATGAAGATGCTAAGGCAGAACATAGAGACGGACGCCTCCAACTTCACCCGCTTCTATGTGGTGACCCGCGAGGAGAACGCCTCGATCTACCGCTCTGAGGCGAAGCTGAACAAGGCGACGCTCTCGTTCTCGGTATCAGATGAGCCAGGATCCCTTGCCTTGGCGCTCTCCGTGTTCTCCGGAAACGGCGTGAACATGAAGAAGCTTGAGTCCAGGCCTATACCTGGAAAGCCTTGGGAGTATCTCTTCTTCGTCGAATGCGAGCTGCCGGAAGGCAATGTCTTCGATAAGTTCACAGAGGAGATGAAGGAGAAGACAGTCTCCTTCCGGCTCCTTGGTACCTATACAGCCGCAAGATGACAAAGAGGGAGTACGAGAAGGTCCTTCTTTTCATGGGAATCCTCTCGGTAAGGGGATTCCCTGATGCCCTCAGAAAGAGGCTTGAGGCCGAATTCGGCCCTGTTGATATCATCACGGAGCCTTTTCCCTTTGACTATACCGATTACTATGTCCAGGAGATGGGGGAGGGCATCGAGCGCTTCTTCGTCTCCTTCAGCACCCTTGTCTTTCCGGACGATCTTGCATTGATAAAGGAGCGCACAAACAGCATAGAGGAGGAGTGGATGGTGGACGGCGGAAGGAGCGTAAACCTCGATCCCGGGCTTCTCTCGTATTCCTCTGTCATCCTCGCCACGACGAAGAACAGGGCGCATAGGATAGCCATAGGGCGATTCCTGTACGCGGAGCTGACGCTTATGTATCAGGGAGGCTTGTTCGTGTCATTTCCGTGGACATATGCCGATTACCGCTCTGAGAAGGTGGAGAAGGAGCTTCTCAGGCTGCGTGATAGATACAAGGAACTGAGGAAGTTGGCAGAAAACAGGGCTTAAGGCGTATATATAGCATGAGTATATTGCTTCTGCTATCGCTGCTTCTGCCGTCATGCTCGCTTGAGACATCCATTCCCGTCACGCTCACGATCGCCGAGGAGCATCCCTTCGAGGCGCTCTATGGGGAGGATCTCTGGTATGAGCTCTCGTATTACGATGGGACGGTGATCCGCACTGTCCATGTCGGGAAGGGGATTCGGGATATCACGGTGTCCGTGACCTCCGGCGGCCTCAGGGCCTTTGTCATGAAGCCCCTTGGCGAGCTTGGTCCTATAGGGGGATTCTTCGAGCCTGGAGGAAGCTGCCATGTAAGCCTTACCAGCGAAAACGGGGAGATGGCCGATCTTCTTCTCTCAGCTTTCTCATACCGTCCGGATGCCGTATCCAGGCTATCGATGGAGAAGGTCAGGAAGGAGAATCCGGATCTCTCCTCCATAGATCAGGCGATTTTCCTTTCCGACCTCTTTGATGGCACTCTCAATCCTAAGGCGCTTTCGCTATATGAGGAGGGGCATATCGCATTCGATTCGATACCCGAAGGGACTTGGGTCTCTGAGCGCTACGAGGTCCCGTCGTTCTCTGTCGGGATGAGCGGCGAAGAGGTTCCGTTCGATATCTATCCAGGCGTCTATCGCTACATAGAGAAGGAAAGGGCTCTTCTCCTTACCGTCATATACACGGAAGAGGGGGAGGCTTCGGCAACGATAAGGAAAGCCCCGATCTGAGATATCATCCTGCCTTTCATCCTTCTTAAGTAAATGCTATGCTTTTAGTCATGGAATCACTGAGAGAGCTGTATAGGATAGGTTATGGGCCATCTTCATCCCATACTATGGGGCCACGCGCTGCTGCCGAGGCTTTCATAAAGGAGCACCCGGAGGCGACGAAGGTCCAGGCTGAGCTATATGGCTCCCTTGCGGCGACAGGGAAGGGACATCTTACCGACAGGGCCATCAGGGAGGTCTTCCAGAGCCACTCCATCCCTGTGGATATCCTCTGGTTCCCGGATCAGGTGAAGCCTTTCCATCCCAATGCCGTCACGCTCAGGATGGTTGAGCCGGATGAGCTGAGTGAGACTTATTACTCGGTCGGCGGCGGCAAGATCGTCAAGGATGGCGAGGAGGAGCAGAGCGCATCTGATGTCTATGATGGCAGCAATGTCGGCACGATGGAGCGTCTTCTCTCCTATTGCGAGGATAATGGCTATCAGATATGGGAAGTCGCGATCGAGGCCGAGGGCGATGGCATCGTCGGCTATATGGCCGAGGTCTGGGAGGTAATGAAGACCGCAATCAGGAATGGCCTTGAGGCGGAGGGTGTCCTTCCCGGAGGTCTCCATCTCCAGCGGAAGGCCTGCCAGGCGTATGCCAAGGCGCGGGACCTATCAGGATTGATGGGCAGCACGGCGCATGCCTTCTCGTATGCACTGGCCGTGTCGGAGGAGAACGCAGGAGGCGGACGGATCGTTACAGCCCCGACCTGCGGCAGCTGCGGAGTGCTTCCAGGAGTCCTTTACCATCTTGCGGCAGAGTACGAGATCCCGGAGCCGCGCATCCTCAGGGCGCTCCTTACAGCCGGCATCATAGGGAATATAGTGAAGGAGAATGGCTCGATATCAGGAGCGGAGGTCGGCTGCCAGGGAGAGGTCGGCGTTGCATGCGCCATGGCCGGAGCGGCGGCTGCCCAGCTTCTCGGAGGCTCCATACATCAGATCGAGTATGCCGCGGAGATGGGCCTTGAGCATCACCTTGGACTTACATGCGACCCGCTGATGGGTCTGGTGCAGATCCCTTGCATCGAGCGTAACGCCATGGCGACGATGAGGGCGATAGACCATGCCTCATACGCGCTTCTGGGCGATGGCCATCATAAGATATCCTTCGATGACGTGGTCGAGGTCATGATGGAGACGGGGCACGCGCTTCCATCCCTCTATCGCGAGACATCGATGGGCGGGCTCGCGCGTATTTTCGAGCGGTAATGGAAAGGGGATGGCTCTTACCATCCCCGGGCAATCATTTCACAACGATATTCACCAGCTTGTTCGGCACGACGATCTCCTTGATCATCGTCTTGCCGTCGATCCATGCCTGGATCTTGCTGTCCGCCTTGGCCTCCCTGAGCATCTCTTCCTTCTTCGCTCCCTGAGGCATCTGCAGCCTGGCCCTGAGCTTGCCGTTGACCTGGACGACTATCTCGACAGTGTCATCGATCGTCTTTGCCTCATCATACTCAGGCCACTTCTCATTGGCGATCGAGGGCTGATGGCCGAACATCTCCCAGAGCTCCTCAGCAAGGTGCGGAGTATAAGGGGAAAGGAGGAGGGCAAGAGTCTCCATAGCCTTCTTCGGCACGGTCTCAAGCCTGTTGAGCTCGTTGACGAATACCATCATCTGGCTGATGGCGGTATTGAAGGAGAGGCTATCCGTGTCCTCTGTGACCTTCTTTATCGTCTTATGCATGAGCTTATCAAGCGATGGCTCGATCGCGGTGTCCTCGATTCTCTTCTCCGTCGCGATCCTCCAGATCCTGTCAAGGAAGCGGTAGACGCCGATGAAGCCGTTGGTCGCCCATGGCTTTGACTCCCTAAGCGGACCCATGAACATCTCATACATCCTGACGCTGTCCGCGCCATAGTTCCTGATGAAATCATCGGGGTTGATGACATTCTTCAGGGACTTCGACATCTTGGCGATGACCTGCTGGAGCTCCTCTCCTGTCTCCTTGTCTATGAACTTGCCGTCCTTCTCCTCGACAAGGTCCGCAGGCACGAGGCTCTTGTTCGCCTTCTGGTACGCGAAAGACGTGATCATGCCCTGGTTGACCAGGCGATGGAATGGCTCCGGCGTCGATACAAGCCCGAGATCATAGAGCACCTTGTGCCAAAACCTGGAATAGAGAAGGTGGAGAACAGCGTGCTCGGCGCCTCCCACATAGAGATCGACAGGCATCCAGTACCGCTCCTTCTCAGGAGAGACGAACTCCTTCTCGTTCTTCGGGTCGATGTACCTGAGGTAGTACCAGCATGAGCCTGCCCACTGAGGCATCGTGTTCGTCTCCCTCTTCGCGTCCGCGCCGCACTTCGGGCATTTGCAGTTGACCCACTCAGGGACATTCACGAGAGGGGACTCCCCTGTGCCCGATGGCTCGTACTTATCGACAGTCGGCAGGCGGAGGGGAAGCTCATCCTCGGGAACGAGGACCGTTCCGCAGTGAGGACAGTGGATAAGAGGTATCGGCTCTCCCCAGTACCTCTGGCGTGAGAACACCCAGTCGCGGAGCTTGTAGTTGATCGCCTTGTGGCCATATCCATTCTTCTCGAGGAACTCAAGCATCTTGCTGATGGCCTCTTCCTTGTTCAGCCCGTCAAGCCACTCGGAGTTCACATGTATGCCGTCTTCCGTCCAGGCTTCCTGCTGCACGTCAACCTCGCCCTTGAGGACCTCGATGATGGGAAGGCCGAACTTCTTCGCGAACTCCCAGTCCCTCGTGTCGTGCGCCGGGACTGCCATGATGGCGCCGGTGCCATAGCTTATGAGCACGTAATCAGCGATCCAGATAGGGATCTTCTTGCCATTTACCGGATTGATGGCATAGGAGCCGGAGAATACGCCTGTCTTGTCCTTGGCGAGATCGGTCCTCTCGAGGTCGGACTTATGCTTGGTCTCATCAAGGTACTTCTCTACAGCGGCCTTCTGCTCCTCTGTCGTGAGGGCAGGCACGAGAGGATGCTCTGGTGCCACTACCATGTATGTCGCGCCGAACAGGGTATCGCAGCGTGTGGTATAGACCTCCAGCTTCTCATCCATGCCGTCTATCTGGAAGAATACCGCGGCTCCTTCAGATCTTCCGATCCAGTTGCGCTGCATCGTCTTTACCGATTCCGGCCAGTCAAGCTCATCAAGCCCCTCGAGAAGCTTATCCGCGTAAGCCGTGATCCTGAGCATCCACTGCCTGATGTTCTTCTTCTCGACCTTCTCGCCGCAGCGCTCGCAGTGCCCTTCCTTGACTTCCTCGTTGGCAAGCCCTGTCTTGCAGCTCGGGCACCAGTTGATAGGCGTCACGGCCTCATAAGCCAGCCCCTTCTCATAGAGCTTCTCGAATATCCACTGCGTCCAGCGGTAGTAGTCAGGCTCGCATGTCGAGACTTCCCTGTCCCAGTCATATGAGAAGCCGAGGCTCTTTATCTGGCGGCGGAAGTTGCTGATGTTCTTGTTGGTTGTCTCCCAAGGATGGGTGCCTGTCTTTATGGCATAGTTCTCCGCAGGCAGCCCGAATGAGTCGAATCCCATCGGGTGGAGCACGTTGTAGCCCCTCATCCTCAGATACCTTGAATAGATATCCGTGGCTGTATAGCCCTCCGGATGCCCTACATGGAGGCCAGCTCCCGATGGATATGGGAACATGTCGAGTACATAGCGCCTCCTGTCCTTCGGGACAGAAGGATCCTCTTCCGTACGGAAGGTCTTATGCTCTTCCCAGTATTTCTGCCATTTAGGCTCAATCTCGCTGAATGGATACTTGCTCATAGCGATGAGGATATCATTATGGGAGGAAAAAGGCTATTGCAAAGGGGCCGCTGCGAGCGCATCATTTCGCTATGCGCATAGCTTTTGACGACGCTCTCTCCGTGATGCGGGAGAAGCTTGTGGAACATGGGACATCGCCGGAGAAGGCGGGGATGGTCGCGTATGAGATGGCGAGGAATTCCCTTGAGGGGACATATACCCATGGGATCAACAGGTTCGCGCGCCTTGTAAGGGGCATCGACAGCGGCATAGTCATCCCAGGCGCGGAGCCCACGCTCATCTCTTCGTTCGGGGCGATCGAGCGCTACGACGGCAACCTTGGATTCGGCATCACAAACGCCCTCTTCGCCATGGACAGGGCGATGGCAAAGGCTTCAGAGCATGGGATAGGCATGGCCGGTCTTGTCAACACGAATCACTGGATGAGGGCCGCGACCTATGGCTACCATGCAGTGGAGAAGGGCTATGCCGCGATCTGCTTCACCAATACCATCCCTAATATGCCGACCTGGGGCGCCGTGGATTCCAGGCTCGGGAACAATCCTTTCGTCATGGCCTTCCCGAGAAAGGATGGCAGGCACATGGTATTCGACAGCGCCATGACTCAGTTCTCGTATGGCGCCCTTGAGGTCGCGAGGCTCGCGGGGGAGAGGATGAGCGTCGCCGCTGGATTCGATAAGGATGGCCTCTTGTCCGATGATCCTGCGGCCGTGCTGGAGACAAGGCGCATGATACCCGCTGGATTCTGGAAGGGCTCCGCTTTGTCCTTCCTCCTTGATATCTTCGCCTCGTGCATCACGCTTGGCCGCTGTGTTGCGGATATCTCGCGCCTTGAGGGCGATGAGCACGGGGTCTCGCAGCTCTTCTTCGCCATCGATTACGGGAAGATGGTGGATGAGGAGGAGGCTTATCGCACCGCTGAGCGCGCCATCGCTTTCCTCAAGGAATCAAAGAAGGCTGACGGGGCAGGGGAGATCGTGTATCCGGGAGAGAGGATGATGAGGGCAAGGGAGCGCAACCTCAGGGAGGGCATCCCTGTGGATGACGGGGTCTGGAACGAGATCCTTTCCCTGTGATTCCCTAACACATTCTTAATATTTTCTTTACTTACGCTTAACATTATCCTACACTTTGCATAGTCCGGCAAAAGGAGTGGGTGAGATGGACGATGTCTTCATGTTCAGCGAGATCGAGTATTTGTTCCGTATAGTGCTTTCGGCCTTCTGTGGAGCCCTTATCGGGCTTGAGCGCGAGAAGAGGGCGAAGAGCGCGGGCATAAGGACACATGTCCTTGTCGCGATCTCATCCGCGCTGATGATGGTCGTCTCCAAATACGGCTTCTTTGATGTGATCCCTATCTCCGGCATCTCCCTGGACGCCTCCCGAATAGCCGCGGGCGTTGTCTCGGCGATAGGATTCCTGGGCGCGGGCGTCATCTTCGTCCGCAAAGAGAACACGGTAGGGCTCACGACTTCAGCTGGCCTCTGGGCGACTGTCGGCATGGGCATCGCGGTCGGCGCCGGGCTTTATTTCACCGGCATCATGTTCACCCTGCTGATCCTTCTCATACAGATGATCCTCCATAGCCATCTGAACAGGACGAATGCCCTCCTGGTGGCGAGGGTCTCACTGCTATTGGAGGAGAAGGATGTGACGCTGCCCATGATAACGAAGAAGCTTGATGAGTGCGGGCTCTCCGTAAGGGGCGCGGAGCTCAGGCTAAGCAAGACAGGGAATCTCGTGTATACCTGCCTTGTGATAATGCATCGTGACGTGTCGGTGGCGGCGCTGCTTGATGATCTTTCGAAGATAGGCATCAGCCATACCGTCGAGGCCATAAGCATAAAGTGATCATGCCCATTTGGCGGGCATGGAACATGCGATTGGTAATTTCTTTGCTTTTAATGGATTCTTTCCCGTAAAAATTACGGGATACTTCAGATATCGTCCATAAAACGATGATATCTCTTAATACATCGTTAATATTTTCTTTACTTACGCTTAACACGAGGTTACACTTTACGAAACTGGGATCGCATCGGTTCTTGGTTTGAAAAAAAGGAGTACGTCTTGAAGAAGAAATCTTTATGCTTATTCGTGATTCTATCAGTGCTGCTGGCACTGGTCGGCTGCTCGAAGGGCAGTAGCTCGGGATCATCTGCGGCAGCGCCTGCTGAGACAGAGGCTGCAGCTCCTGTGATCGAAAGCGCAGGAACCGTGACATCAACGGGAAGCGTCAAGTCCGCGGAGGTTGATGAGACAACTAATTATAAGGATACGGTTATCATCGGTATCGCCAATGACGTGAATAACCTTGATCCTCAGGGCTCGAACACGGATGCCAACATGATGGTCTTCTACCTTACCCATGAGAGGCTCGTGAATATAGATCCTGACACGAACGAGGTCATCCCGGCCCTCGCCGAGAGCTGGACGGTATCCGAGGATGGATGCGTATATGACTTCACGCTTGCCGCCGATGCCACGTTCACGGATGGCACCCCTTGCACGGCTGAGGACGTGAAGTTCACATATGACCGCGCAAAGGATTCCTCCTTCGCCATGCAGAAGGTCGCTGATGTCGTCTCTGTCGAGGCCGTCGATCCAACGCATGTGAGGATAACGCTCTCCAAGCCTAACCAGGACTGGCTGACGCTCATGGCCCATGGCGGCATGTCCATCCTCTCCAAGGCAGCCTGCGAGAAGGATCCGGTCAAGGGACCGTATCTCGGAAGCGGCATGTTCTCCCTTGAGGAATGGATCCCGGGATCCCACTGCTCATTCGTCCGCTATGACGGATACAGGAAGGGACCGGCTCCTACCAGAAGGATAGACCTCAAGCTTTACAAGGAAGCATCCACAAGGCTCATCGCCCTCCAGACCGGAGAGATCGATGTCTGTATCGACCCATCGACGACAGACCTCCAGAGAATCGCTGAGGATCCTAAGCTTGACCTCATCCAGACTCCTAACGTCGTTATGCTCTATATGCCGATGCAGATGGAGAAGCCGGGCCTTGATAACGTCCATGTCAGGAAGGCCCTCGCGCATGCGATGGATAAGGACTCCATCGTATTCGCAGCCTATGATGGCCTCGCGACGATCCATAACAACTACATCAACCGCGGCCAGTTCGGCCTCAATCCTGATATCCATGTATATGAGTATGATCTTGAGAAGGCAGCCGCTGAGCTCGAGCTCTCCGGATACAAGCCTGGCGATCTTACCTTCCATATCATGGTCGATAACGAGGCGAAGAAGACTGCCGCCCTCATCTTCCAGAACAGCTGCGCCCAGATCGGCATAAACATCGTTCTCGAGGAAATGGAGACAGCAGCCCTCAAGGGCAAGCTCAATGACGCGGCCCTTGATTACGAGCTCGCTCTCTATCAGTTCACCGATGACCTCGGAACCGACTACACGCTGCGCAACCAGCATGGCTCGACGATGCAGGAGGATGGAACGCTGAAGAAGAACGGATCCAACCGCTGCAACATGAAGGACGAGAAGTTCAATGAGATGCTTGACGCCGCCTTGGTTGAGACGGATGTCGAGCAGAGGCGCCAGGACTACTACGAGATCGAGAACTACCTCGATGAGATCTGCCCGATCGTCCCGATCTGCACATCGTATATCAACATCGGAGCGAAGAAGGGTCTCGTAGGTGCGATCTGGAAGCCAGACGCGAAGCATGACTTCAGGCTTATAGCCCTTCCGGAGTGATGATCGCACAGGGGGCAGGGCAATCGCCCTGCTCCGCTTTTTAAGGAGGATCTATGCATCGTTATATAATCAAGCGCTTATTGATGCTCATCCCCGTCCTGCTTGGCGTCGCGTTCATCATCTTCGCGATAATGAGCGTGGCTGAAGGTGATCCTGTCTACCAGGTTGCGGGCCCTGATGCGACGGAGGAGCAGCTTGAGGCTCTCAGGGAGGAGATGGGACTCAACGGCTCCCTCATCGAGAGATATTTCCGCTATATAGGCAACCTGCTGAAGGGCGACCTCGGCGTGTCGTATGTCACGAAGCTCGACGTCATGCAGCTTTATCTGCAGCGTCTACCAAACACGCTCCGCCTGGCGTCTATCGCGATGCTGGTAGCCGTCGCCCTTTCCGTGCCGCTTGGCATCGTCGCCGCCGTCAACCAGAACTCCTGGAAGGATACGCTCGCGATGATCCTTGCCCTTCTTGGCCTTTCGATGCCGAATTTCTGGCTTGGCCTGCTTCTTATGCTTCTCTTCTCGCTGAAACTCGGCTGGCTTCCGTCAGGCGGCGCTGAAGGCTTCACGAGCGTCATACTTCCGGCTGTCACGGTAGGCGTCGGCCTTGCCGCCCTCCTTACCAGGACAACGCGCTCATCGATGCTTGATGTGCTCAGGCAGGATTATCTCAGGACCGCCAGGGCAAAGGGTGTCTCGGAGCGCAAGGTCGTATATGTCCACGCTCTAAGGAACGCTCTCATCCCTATCATCACGATATTCGGCGTGCAGTTCTCGAACGTCCTTGGCGGCTCTGTCCTCGCGGAGACCGTCTTCGCATGGCCGGGAGTAGGGCGCCTTGTCGTCGATGCCATCGACCAGAGGGATATCCCGACGGTTACGGGAGCGCTTATCATGACCACGATGCTTGTCACTATCGTCAATCTTCTTGTCGATATCATCTATGCCTATGTCGATCCTAGGATCAAGGCCCAGTATACGAAGTGAGGTGCACAATGGCTGATAACGCTGAAAGAGTATCGAAGCTCTATAAGAAGAGAAGCTCCCTGGGGATGGCCTGGAGGCAGCTCAGGAGGAATAAGGGCGCTATCATCGGCATGATACTGCTGATCTTCATCATCGCTGGCGCGCTCCTTGCTCCTATCGTCTATGATTACAATACCGATGTCATCGGAATGAACGTGCGCGACAGGATGCAGTGGCCATCGGCAGAGCATATCTGCGGAACGGATGACCTCGGACGTGATATCTTCGCCCGTATAGTCTATGGCGCGAGGTATTCGCTTGCGGTCGGCCTTGTCGCCGTCCTCATAGCGCTTGTCATCGGCACGGTCCTCGGCGCCGCCGCCGGATACATCGGAGGAGCCTTCGAGAACGTGGTGATGAGGATATGCGATATATTCTCCTCGATTCCGTCGGTCCTGATGGCGATTGCCGTTGTATCGTCGCTGGGAAAGAGCACGATAAACCTCATGATCGCGGTAGGAATCGCCAGTACGGCGCCTTTTGTCAGGGTCGCCAGGGCCGCGGTTCTTGTCGTGAAGGATGAGGAGTACATCGAGGCCGCGAGGGCGATCGGGCAGCCTGACTGGAAGATAGTCGCTGTCCATATCATCCCGAACTGCCTCAGCCAGATCATAGTCCAGGCGACGCTCAGGGTAGGATCTGCCATCATCTCGGCGGCCCAGCTCTCGTTCCTTGGCCTTGGCGTACCTGCTCCCGCCCCTGAATGGGGAAGCATGCTTTCCGCCGGCCGCCTGTTCATCCGCGACTACAGCTATATGACATTGTTCCCGGGAATCGCGATCATGATAACGGTCCTTTCCCTGAATCTCCTCGGCGACGGACTGAGGGATGCGCTTGATCCGAAGCTGAAACGGTAGGAGGGATTATGGAGAATAAAGGAAAAGAGGAGATCACTGACCGCGAGATCCTCAATATAGAGAACCTGAGGGTGCGCTTCGAGACGGAGGATGGCATCGTCTACGCCGTCAATGGCGTCAACCTCAAGCTCGGATACAGGAAGACGCTTGGCCTGGTAGGAGAGACGGGAGCTGGAAAGACCACTACGGCCCTCGCCATGCTCCGCCTCGTCCCAGATCCGCCAGGAGTCGTCGAGTGCGACCGCCTCGAGATCGACGGGCAGGATGTGCGTGGCATGTCCATAAACCGCCTCGAGGATGTCAGGGGCAAGGATATCTCCATGATATTCCAGGATCCAATGACAGCCCTCAACCCTGTCCTCACGGTCGGGGAGCAGATCGCGGAATCGATCGAGATCCATGAGCATCTGCATAAGGATGAGGCGCTGAAGAAGGCCGGCGACATGCTTGAGCTGGTAGGAATACCTCGAGCCCGCCTCGGCGAGTATCCCCATCAGTTCTCGGGCGGCATGAAGCAGCGCGTCGTCATAGCCATAGCATTGGCATGCAACCCGAAGCTTCTGATCGCTGATGAGCCCACGACAGCCCTGGACGTCACGATCCAGGCTCAGGTCCTTGAGCTCATGACAGAGCTTAAGGAGAAGTACAATACATCCATGATCATGATCACCCATGATCTCGGCATCGTCGCCGAGGTGTGCGATGAGGTCGCGGTCATGTATGCGGGAAAGATAGTGGAGCAGGGCTCCCTTGAGGAGGTGTTCGGAGAGACGCTCCATCCCTACACGGAAGGACTCTTCAACTCGCTGCCGAACATCAAGAACAGGACGGCATGGCTCAAGCCTATACATGGCCTCATGCCAGATCCGACCGATCTTCCCCCAGGGTGCGCGTTCGCTCCGCGCTGCAACTATGCCACCGAGGAGTGCTCAGCGTCCTGCCCGGCCCTGAAGAACATGGGAGGCACGCACTTCGTAGCCTGCTCGGCATATGAGAGAGACCCTGATTTCCTTCTTGAAAGGAGGCGCAAGAATGGCTGATACCATACTGGAAGTCAAACACCTTAAGAAATACTTCAAGACGGGCAGGGGAATGCTTCATGCCGTTGATGATATCAACTTCACGCTTGAGAGGGGAAAGACGCTTGGCCTGGTAGGCGAGTCCGGATGCGGAAAGTCCACCACCGGCCGTGTCATCCTCCGCCTGCTTGAGCCTACCTCCGGAGAGATAATCTTCGAAGGCAAGGACATAAGCCGCATCAAAGGCTCAGAGATGAGGCATATGAGGAAGGACCTGCAGATCATATTCCAGGATCCGTTCTCGTCGCTGGACCCGAAGAAGACCGTGAGCCAGATCATCGCCGAGCCTATAAAGGAGAACCATATCCTCAGAGGCAAGCATGCCATCGAGGAGAGGGTCCTGGAGCTGATGGATACCGTAGGGCTTGCTGAGAGGTATATCAACACCTATCCGCATGAGCTGGACGGAGGAAGGCGGCAGAGGATAGGGATCGCGAGGGCGCTCGCGATGGAGCCGAAGCTCATAATCTGCGATGAGCCTGTGTCCGCGCTCGATGTATCGATCCAGGCCCAGATCCTCAATCTCCTCAGGGAGCTTCAGGAGAAGCTCGGGCTCACGTACATCTTCATCACCCACGATCTCTCCGTCGTCAATCATTTCTCCGATGATATCGCAGTGATGTATCTCGGGCAGATCGTTGAGAAGGCCCCTGCCGAGGAGCTTTTCGAGCATCCTATCCATCCATACACGCAGGCGCTTCTCTCCGCTATCCCTATCCCGGAGCTCGGTCATAGGAGGGAGAGGGTCAAGCTCACCGGAGAGATCACGAGCCCGATCGAGCCGCCTGAGGAGTGCAGGTTCGCGGCGCGCTGCCCGCTGTGCGATGACGGCATATGCCGGAAGATGGTCCCGGAGCTCATCGAGGTCAGGGAGTCCCATTTCGTCGCATGCCCGATCAAGCAGAAGGAGATGGGATTCTGATATCCCCGGCTTTCTGCTAGCATAGTGACAGCATGGGAAACAGGAAAAGCTCTTTTCTCCTCCTCACGTGCCACACGGACGAGGAGATAACGGATTATCTTCAGAAGAAGGCGGAGGGAGGCTGGCGCCTCTCTTCCGTCCGTGGAAACCATTTCCGCTTCACCCGGAAGGAGTATGATGGCAGGAGGCTCTGCGCATACTCCTTCCTTGCGCTTACGCATGAGACCACGACCGAGCAGCAGCTCAGGATGGTGCTGCCTCAGCTGAGGAAGGAAGGCTGGGACATGATCGCGATAAGCGGTCCGGAGAACATCATGGACACGCGCCGCCATGCCTTCCTCTATGAGGAGAATCCTGCAGAAAGCTATCCTCCGCGGATGGAGGATGATGTCAGGAGGATCCGAAAGAAGAGCAGGAGGAGGATGATCTCGAACCTCTGCATCTCGCTCATCTACTTCCTCCTTATCCTCGCGCTCTTCTCCCTTGATATCGTGAGGATCTCGGCCTCGGCTCCTTATATCACAGCGTCCTTCGCGTTCGCCGTCCTCCTCTTCTCCTGCCTATTCCTCTCGATAAGGGCGCTTATGACGAGAAGGGAGGACAGGAAGGACCACGAGGCCTATATAGCAAAGGGGCTTTATCGCTATCTGGACTATTCCACGAGGATGGTCTTCATCACGCTTCTCCTGTTCATATCATTCCTTGCCCTGGATTCCCTTTATGGCGGGGCCCATAGGGGAGAGAAGGTGGATATCGGGGGAAGCCGCATCACTGTCTATTCCGACGAAGTCCCTCTTTCCCTCTCGGATCTTGGCCTTATAAGCGGAGGGGAGATCCGAACATCAAGGCTTGATGAGAGCAGGAGCCCTGTAGCCTCATATCTTTATTCCTACGAGCAGTATCTTGGAGAGGGCGCTGACCCGAGGGCCTATCTGAGTTGCACCGTGTACAGCTCTCCCTTCCGTTCCCTCAGGGCCCTCGCGGAGAAGAGCCTTGTCCGTTCCACCCTTTCCACGTCCTCCTCGCTTTCCGAGGCCGTGGGGCTTGAGACGCTTGTCTCCGAAAGCGGCCGTGAGATCCTCATAAGGGGAGGGGACACCGTCCTCTCGGCACGTGCCGGAACGCCCATCGTACCAGAGGCCGCCATCGCGCTCTCGTCACTTCTCCGATGACGTCATATCAAGCGAGCATGGGCCTTTTACAAGCTAAGTATCATCATATATTGAGTTAAGTTAATCAGCTATTTGCATGTAGTGCGCAAATTGATATACTGCTCTCATGGCCTATGATGAAAGCAATATAAAATCGCTCTCCTCCCTGGAGCATATCAGGCTGCGCCCTGGCATGTATATCGGGCGGCTGGGGAACGGTTCGCATCCCGATGATGGCATATACGTACTCCTCAAGGAGATCATAGACAACGCTGTCGATGAGTTCACGATGAAGCATGGCAACAGGGTCGAGGTCACCATACTCGATGACACCGTCACCGTGCGTGACTATGGAAGGGGAATCCCCCTTGGCAAGGTCGTTGAATGCGTGTCCGTGATCAATACGGGAGCAAAGTACGACAGCGAGGCCTTCCAGTTCTCCGTAGGCCTCAACGGCGTCGGCACGAAGGCCGTCAATGCCCTTTCATCCGAGTTCCTCGTGCGCTCGTATCGCGAGGGGAAGTACGTGGAGGCCACATTCAAGGATGGTGTCCTGGATAAGAAGAAGAGCGGAAGCACGAAGGAGCCGGACGGCACGTTCGTATCGTTCCGCCCCGATCCGACACTGTTCCCTGACTTCCATTACCATGATGATATCGTCCTTGATCGCCTGTGGAGCTACGCGTATCTCAACACTGGGCTGACGATCGAGTACAACAAGACCATAATCAAGAGCCAGCATGGGCTTCTGGACCTGCTTTCCAAGGTCCTTGGCGATGAGGGGCTCTACCCGACGATCCATTTCAAGAACGAGCATCTCGAGTTCGCCTTCACCCATACCTCCGGCTACGGCGAGAACTACTTCTCATACGTCAATGGCCAGAACACATCGGACGGGGGAACGCATCTTGCCGCCTTCAAGGAAGGCGTGCTCAAGGGTATAAACGAGTTCTTCCGCAAGAGCTGGCAGGCTCCGGAGATCAGGGATGGCATAGTCGCGGCCGTGGCTATCAAGATGCAGAATCCCGTGTTCGAGAGCCAGACGAAGAACAAGCTCGGCTCCACTGAGGTCAGGACCTGGATCGTCAACGAGGTCAAGGAAGCCGTGCTGGACGCGCTTCTCAAGAACAAGGCCATAGCGCAGGGGCTGCAGGACAAGGTCACCACGAACGAGAAGGTGCACAAGGAAGAGCAGGAGGTCAGGAACAACTCCAAGGAGAGGGCGAGGAAGACCGCTCTCCATATCCCGAAGCTCAAGGATTGCCGCTACCATATAGATAATGCCCCTGCAGCGCATCGCAAGGAAGCGGAGTGCTCCATGATCTTCCTTACCGAGGGGGACAGCGCCGCCGGCACGATCTCCAAGAGCCGCAATCCCGACACGCAGGCTGTATTCGCCCTTCGCGGCAAGCCCTTCAATGTCCAGGGCTATAAGCGCACGGAGCTCTATAAGCATGAGGAGCTGTATAACATAATGGTGGCGCTCGGCATCGAGAACGGCATAGATGACCTCAGGTATTCCAAGGTCGTCATCGCTACCGATGCGGATACCGATGGCTTCCATATCAGGATACTGCTGATGACGTTCTTCCTCTCCTATTTCGAGGAGGTCGTCACCTCCGGCAAGCTCTTCATACTCGAGACGCCTCTTTTCCGCGTGAGGAACAAGAGCGTGACTGAGTACTGCTACACCGAGGCTGAGCGCGACGAGGCCATGAAGCGCATCCGCGGCTGCGAGGTCACGAGGTTCAAGGGCCTGGGAGAGATAGATGCGAAGGAGTTCAAGAACTTCATAGGCGATGACATAAAGCTTCTGCCCGTGACCATAGGGTCGCTGAAGGATATCCGCGACAAGATGGCCTTCTATATGGGTGACAACACTCCTCAGCGCAAGGAGTTCATAATGGAGAATCTCTTGGATGTCACAGGCTGATAAACTATACCGCAATTACTTTCTGGAATATGCCTCATATGTAGTCAGGGATAGGGCTATCCCCGATCTTGTCGATGGCTTCAAGCCGGTCCAGAGGAGGATAATGCATACCCTCTTCGAGATGGATGACGGCAGGTTCATGAAGGTGGCCAATGTCGTTGGCGCCTGCATGAAGTACCATCCTCATGGCGATTCCTCGATCTATGAGGCCCTTGTGAACCTGGCTAACAGCGAGCTCTTCATAGAGAAGCAGGGCAACTTCGGCAACTTCCTCACCGGAGACGGAGCTGCCGCTGCAAGGTATATCGAATGCCGCCTCAAGCCTTTTGCGAAGAAGGTCCTGTACAATCCCGAGATAACCGAATACGCCGATTCATACGATGGAAGGAACAAGGAGCCAGTGCTCTTTCCCGCTAAGATACCTGTAGTGGCTATCCAGGGCACGATGGGAATCGCTGTCGGAATGTCCACACAGATCCTTCCCCATAACCTCTTCGAGGTGCTTGAGGCCGAGAAGAAGGCTCTTCGCGGCAAGAAGTTCTCCCTCTATCCCGATTTCCCCGGTGGCGGCATCATCGATGTCTCCGAGTACGATGACGGAAGGGGAAAGATAGCCGTACGCGCGAGGCTCAATGCCTCGGATCCGAAGAAGCTCGTGATAGAGGAGCTTCCGTATGGCGTGACCAGCGATTCGATGATCGCGTCGATCGAGAAGGCCAACGCCACGGGAAGGCTGAAGATAGCCTCCATAAGCGATTACACGGCTGAGAAGGCTCAGATAGAGATCTGCTGGCAGCGCAATATCTATTCAGAGGATATGGTCGATGTGCTGTACGCGACCACCGACTGCGAGAAGAAGATCTCCGTCAATCCTCTTGTGATAGTCAATGGATACCCTAAGGCGGTCTCCATAACGGAGATGATCCGCTTCCACGCGAAGCATCTTGTCGAGGTCCTCACCGCTGAGCTGCAGAACGAGAAGAAGAAGCTCGAGGAGAGGCTCTGGGCAAGGACCCTTGAGAGGATATTCATCGAGGAGCGCATCTATAAGGAGATCGAGACGAAGAAGAGCGCCGAGGATGTGAAGGCTGCTATAATCTCCGGCTTTGGCCCGTTCGCGTCTGAGCTTGGGGGGCAGGAGCTCTCCGATGATGATATCGAGAGGCTTCTCAAGATTCCTATCAGGCGCATAAGCCTCTTTGACATCGAGCGCAACAAGGAGGAGATCAGGGAGATCCAGGGCTCGATAGACAAGATAAACTACAACCTGGAACATATCATCGACTACGCGGAGGATTATCTTACGGAGCTCGAGGACATGTGCGACAAGGAGGAGTTCAGGCGCAGGACGGAGATCTCCTCGTTCGAGACGCTGAACGCGCGTCAGGTCGCCGTGCGCAACATGGATGTCCGCTATGATCCTTCAACCGGGTATATCGGGACATCGATAAAGACAGGGGAGCCTCTTCTGAAGGTAAGCCCGTTCGACAAGATCTTCTATATGAAGACGAACGGAGAGTACCGGGTCATCCCTGTTGAGGATAAGACATTCATCGGCACGGAGGGACTCTTCTACATCAACTATGGAGACAAGGAGGTCCTTGCCAACGAGGTCTTCACCGTCATATACCGCGACAAGATCCGCGACAAGAGCGTGTATCAGATAAAGCGCTTCCGCATCACGTCCTTCACGACGGACAAGCCTTATTCCGTGGTCTCCGGCCCGAAGGCCAAGGTCAAGAAGATGTCCACATGGCCCTCTGCCGTGATCACGATGAAGTTCAAGCCTGGCTATGGCTACAAGATTCTGGAGGACACGGCGCGCTTCGCTGACTTCCCGATCTACAAGTCCCCGACAGCCGCAGGGCAGAAGCTTACGGGAAAGGAGCTCCAGTCCCTGTCCATAAGGCAGACCAAGGATACCGCGACAACGGAGGAGGCCGCTCCAAGCCTTCTTGACGGGGTAGAGAATGAAGATAAGTGACCGTGTGCTGTACGAGGACAACCATCTCATCGCCATAAACAAGCTCCCTGGCGAGCTCGTGCAGGGCGATGAGACCGGGGACAGGACGCTTGTCGATGATGTGAAGGAGTACCTGAAGGAGAAGTACGGCAAGCCCGGCAATGTCTTTCTGGGCATTCCCCACCGCCTTGACCGTCCGACCTCCGGCATCGTCGTGTACGCGAAGACCGACAAGGCCCTTTCCCGCATGACAGCCCTCTTCCGCACATCAGCCGTGAAGAAGACATACTGGGCCATCGTGGACAAAAAGCCTCAGAGGAACGAGGCCACGCTTGTCCATTACATAGTGCGCAATGCCGCGTCGAACAAGAGCGTTGCGTCGGCTATCGAGCGCAAGGGCTCGAAGGTCGCGAAGCTCTCGTACCGCCTTATCGCGTCATCGGACAACTACTATCTTCTGGAGATCGATCTCCACACGGGGCGCCATCATCAGATAAGGGCGCAGCTTGCCGCTATCGGGCTGCATATAAAGGGGGACCTGAAGTACGGTGCCGCCCGGTCCAATCCGGATGGCGGCATATGCCTCCATGCCCGCCGCGTAACGTTCATCCATCCCGTGAAGAAGACCGAGGTAGATATAACCGCGGATCCTCCGCATGATGCCCTCTGGGATTATTTCCTGCAGAAGGCAGGGGAGTAGGCTCTCTTTTCCTTCCTTCCTCATCCGTGATAAAAGAGGGCATGAATCCGATAGCATCGATATGGAAAGGCGTTCTCTTATGCCTTGCGATCGCCGTTCCGTCATTCTTCCTGGGAAGGCTCCTTCCAGTCGTCGGCGGCCCGGTGTTCTCCATACTCATAGGTATGGTCATCGCTCTTTTCCTCAAGGAAAGGAGAGCCTTCGATAGCGGCATAAAGTTCACGTCGAAGAAGATACTGCAGTGGGCTGTCGTCCTCCTTGGCTTCGGGATGGATCTGTCCGTCGTCGCACAAACAGGTATCCAGTCGCTTCCGATAATAATATCCACGATCTCGGTATCCCTTGCCGTGGCGTTCCTCCTGAAGAAGGTGATAGGGGTAGAGCGCAATCCGTCCATACTCATAGGTGTCGGATCCTCGATCTGCGGGGGCTCCGCGATAGCCGCGACAAGCCCTGTCATCGGCGCTGATGACGAGGAGGTCGCGCAGGCCATAAGCGTGATATTCTTCTTCAACGTGATCGCGGCTCTTCTCTTCCCGACGCTTGGCGCCCTCATAGGCTTCGATACATCCTCGGGCACCGCCTTCGGCATATTCGCGGGGACTGCCGTGAACGACACGTCCTCCGTTACAGCCTGCGCCTCTACCTGGGACAACATGTGGGGGCTTGGTACTGCGACTCTCGATAAAGCCGTGACCGTGAAGCTCACGCGCACCCTCGCCATCATCCCGATCACCCTCGCTCTCGCGTTCATGAGGGCAAGGCGCGGGGAAGGGGAGGAGAATGTATCGATCAGGAGGATCTTCCCGTTCTTCATCCTCTATTTCGTTCTCGCGTCGCTTCTGACCACGGTGCTTACGGCCCTGGGAGTCCCGGGTGATGCCTTCGTGCCGTTCAAGGAGCTGTCGAAGTTCCTGATAATCCTGGCGATGGCCGCGATCGGGCTCAATACCGATATAGCGAAGCTCGTCAGGACGGGAGGGAAGCCCCTTCTGCTGGGCTTCTCATGCTGGGTCTCGATAACCCTTGTCTCCCTCCTGATGCAGCACGTCCTGGGGCTTCTCTAGCCCCTGGCCGCCGTGTAGATCGCCACGATATCCTCCTTGTCCAGTATCTGGAAGGATCCTATCGTGCGCTTGCCGAAGAATGTCGCCTTCTCCGCGAGCTCGTCTATCTCCTCATCTGTCGGGTCCACTCCGAGCTCCTTGAGCGTGATAGGCATATGGATCGACGTGAAGCATGCTTCCATCGCCTTTATCGCCTGCAGCGCGTCCCTGTCCGGATCCGATGTCCTCTTGAGCCCGAAGAGCTCCTCTCCGAGGACAGCGAAGCGCTCCGAATCCTCCATGTACACATGGCGGGCCCAGCTGCCCCAGATAGCGGTAAGGCCTGCGCCGTGCGCCACGTCGTACATGCCTGAAAGCTCATGCTCCATCTGATGGCATGCCCAGTCGCCCCTGTTGCCGTTGCCCACCTGCATGAGGCCGTTGTGGGAAAGTGAGGACGCCCACATGAGGTTCGCCCTCGCGTCATAGTCCTCCGGATCCTGCAGCGCCTTCTGCCCGTTCTCGATCACGCTTCTGAGGAGGGCTATCGAGAGCTTGTCCGTCAGGTCCAGGGTAGCGGACGGATGGAAGTATCTCTCAAGGGTGTGCATCATTATGTCGGCCGTGCCGCATGATGTCTGGTATGGCGGCACTGAGTAGGTGAGGGTCGGGTCGAGAAGCGCGAAGCGAGGCCTGCAGAAATTGGAGTTGCATCCTCTCTTGAGGCCTCCGTCCTCATTCGTTATCACCGAGCTGTCGCTCATCTCCGAGCCTGTCGCGGCGAGCGTGAGCACCACGCCTAGCGGGAACGATCCGGAAGGCTTCCTGGCCCCCGTGTAGAAATCCCACACATCGCCCTCGTCATAGAGGCCATATGCCATCGCCTTCGCGCTGTCTATCGCGCTGCCGCCGCCGACAGCCAGGAGAAAGTCGACATTCTCCTCCCTTCCGAGGGCTATGCCCTTGCGCACGAGGGAGAGCCTCGGGTTAGGCTGCGCGCCTCCCAGGAGCACATAGCCGATGCCCTTCTCGTCAAGCTGTCTGGTTATCTGTCCTATAAGCCCGTTCCTTACGACCCTTTCAGAGCCATAATGGATGAGGACCTTGCCGGCCTTGTTCCTGGCAAGCATCTCACCGCACATCGAGACGGCATCCTTGCCGAGCATCACATCGGTAGGTGCATAGTATTCTGTCATCATCGTCATTCCTCCGTTGTCCTTATAACTGCCTTCCCGGAAAGCCCGTCTGCCCTTATGGTGAGGGGCTGGGCTGCCCGGACGTGAAGAAAATGCTTCGTTTCATCGATTATCTGGAGCTTTTTTATGGCCTCATAATCGAACAGGCCATCGCCATACATCGGATTGATCGTCAGATACAGGCATCCGAGGCTTGTCATGTTCTGGAAGAAATGGGTGCCCTGGCTTGGCTCGGCCTGTATCTCCTTGAGACCTGTCTCCACGATCACGTGCGCCTTTGATATCTGGGACCATGTGCAGGGGATCCCGAGCCATCTGTCGGAGGAGCCGAGGCGCCCCGCGGCTATGAGGACGTATTCCCCTTCCGCTGCCTTGTTCAGCTTGTCGAGCTCTGATGCCATCTCGGTCATCTCCGCTGCCTTGAAGACCTCTGGCTTGATCGTGATTATGTCTGATATCCCCTCGGCGCACCCGTTGCCCATCACCTTCTCCGCGTACACGAGGGCGTTCTCCCTGTCGGCCTTCGTGATGCTGATGTCCATATAGGCGTCCTTGCCTGATATAGGCCTGATCTGCAGGATGGAGAAATCAGGGCGCTCCCCATGCTCCGTGTTGATCGCGAACTCGATCTCGACAGGCTCCGCCATGGCTTCCGTGCCGAGCTTGAGCATGTCGTCGATGATCTGGGCAAGGGGGAGCATGTCGTACTTGAGCATGCCGTTGAAGGTTATCACGCGCTCGCCCTCGGCCCTGATGGACTCGGAGAGCATGCCTGTGTGCATGTCATAGACGGAGGCGATGCCCTTGAAGGCCTTGGGATTCCTTCCCGCCTCCTCCTGGATCGGGAGCGATATGAGGTTGTCCGAGTTCTTCTCCGGATCGAATGGAGCCTCCATATCCAGCGCGTAGAACATGTCCTGAGGGGATGTCTCAGCGGTAAGCGACGCGCTTGATGGCATCTTAGGCTTCGCGGGGCAGAACCTGAGCGCGGTGCCCTCGTCGACGATTATCTTGCCGAATCCGAATGAGAGCATGCCGACACCGTCCTCCGCCTTCTGCCCCGGGACAGGGTAATAGTTGAGGGATCTGGCCACTCCCGATATGTTCGGATACCAGTACCTTCCGTGCCCCGATCCCGTGATCTGCTGGATTATCACGGCCATCTTCTCCTCCTCAAGCGAGTGGTACGTGCGCTTGAGGTACTCCTTGGCGCACTCGGAGTATGTCGAGGCCCATACGGTCTTGATCGCCCTCTCAAGGTCCTCAAGCCTCTTCTCGTCGCTGCCGGTGTTAGGGATCATCGATGTCTGGTATACCCCCGCGAAAGGCTGGAAATGAGAATCCTCGAGAAGGGATGACGAGCGCACGGATATAGGCTTGCGGAGCACCTGGAGCACGTCGCTTAGCGCTTTTCTTAGTCTTTCGGGGATCTTCGCGGAAAGGAAGAGGGAAAGTATCTTCTCGTCGCCTTCATTGCGGAAATGAAGCGAGGAGAGGTTGTTCTCCTCCATGAACTCAGTGAAGAGCTCTGTGGATATGACGACGGTACGCGGGATCGAGAGATACACGGAAGGGTAGCGGTCCATGATGCCGCTGGCCTTCATCTCCATGGCTATGAAAGCGAGCCCGCGGCCCTTTCCTCCAAGGGAGCCCTTGCCGATCCTCGTGAAGAGCATCGTCTCGTCATAGCTCGTGGCCGAGAAGTCCGCGATGACTCCTCTGGCCCTGTCCGCGCGGTATGTCTTTATCGTCTCGTACAGCAGGTCGCGCACTTCCTCATCGCTTTTTCCCGCATCGAGGTTTATGTTCTTTATCTTCGAGGCCAGCACGTAAAGCGACTGCGCCCTGAGCCAGCGCGAGAAGTCGTTCCTCTTCGAATGGTAGCGGAAGGATGGAAGGGGGAGCGTCCGGAGCGTCTCCTGCACCTCCTTCATGGTGTGGGCCTTCGCTATCTCCTTCCCCGTCTCAGGGTCTATGAAGATGAACGGGCCGAAGTTGTAGTTATGCAGGAAATGCGCCTCAAGGTCCTGGAGTATGGTGTCGGAAAGCTTCCACAGGAAGTCCGCGCCAAGCCTCTCCGCGTCCTCCTTGTTCTTCATCTCCGTGCTCTGGATGAGTATCGGGAGATCCTTCGTTTCCCTTCTTATCGCCTCGGCGAGCCGGAATCCGGCCCTTTCCGATCCTTCGGGGGAGGGGAAGGAGACATCCGTAATGACCCCTAGGACGTTCTCCTTGTACTCGCTGTACAGCCCCCATGCCTCGTCATAGTTCCTCGCCAGCACAATCTTCGGCCGCCCTCTCATCCTGAGCGTCTTCCCCCATTCATTGAGCGCCTCGAGGATCGAGGTCCTGTTCTGGTGTATCAGGCAGGTGTACATCTGCGGCAGGTATGAGGAGATGAAGCGCACGGAATCCTCCACGAGGATTATGACCTGGACATCAGCCACGTCCGTGTCGTGGGCTATGTTCATCCTGTCCTCGACGAGCTTGACCATGGCCAGGAACAAGGATGTATTGCCCTGCCAGTAGAATATGTAGTCGATATACGGGCAGTTCTCGCCCTTGAGCTCCTTGAGCTTTCGGTGGTCAGGGGAGGGGGAGAGCGCGATCACGGGCATCCATGGCCGCTTGACCTTTATCGCCTCGGCAAGCGCCTCGACCCTCTCTGATCCCAGGTCCAGCATGGATATGACGAGATCGAAGGATAGCTCGTCTATCAGGCGAAGCGCGTCCTCCTCGTTGTTCACATGGGTTATCTTCGGCGGATTCGAGAGCCCGAGCGCCGTGTACTCCTGATACAGCTCCTCCTCGACCCTTCCGTCCTCCTCGAGCATGAAGCGGTCATAGTCCGAGCAGATGAGAAGCACATTGTATATATGCTTGAGCATCAGGTTCGAGAACGGCAGCCATGTCTGGTCGAGAAGATACACTTACTTTCTCCCGCGCTCCGCGATGAGCCCGGCGGCCGCGCATGCCGCGGCGATGAGCGCGATGATCCCCAGCGTCCTGAGGTACGCGTCGGATACGGGCGCGAGGATGTCGGAGACGATGATCGCCCCAAGCGCTATCCCCATCACCCATAGCGAGACAAGGTAGATTATCCTTGAGATATTCATGCTGAGATTATAAACCAAATCACGGTGATTGTCAGTAATAAGATTACGTCATAATCCGGCGCTAATAATCAATGATACATAAAAATCATCAGATAAAATTTATATATATCGAATAATTCTAAAATATAGCGCGCGTTGCGGCGGTATGCGCGCGAATAAAGGGATTGTTTTTATGTATACGTCAGAAATCATCGATTTCGTTTATGAATATTATTGTTGACGTGCCATTTTACTGGATTTAAGCTTTAAGCGGAGGCGAATATGTACAATCTTGACAGCTTCATGGCGGACCTCGAGAGACGCAATCCCGCTGAGCCTGAATTCATCCAGGCAGTGCGTGAGGTCCTGTCCTCGGTTATCGATACGGTCAACGATAATCCTCTTTATATCAAGAACAAGGTGCTTGAGAGGATCACGGAGCCTGACAGGACCATCTCCTTCAAGGTCGAATGGGAGGATGATGAGGGCAATATACGGGTTAACAGGGGCTACCGCGTGCAGTTCAACAATGCCCTTGGCCCATATAAGGGTGGACTTAGGTTCCATGCGTCCGTCACGGAAGGCACGATGAAGTTCCTCGGCTTCGAGCAGACTTTCAAGAACGCGCTGACGACCCTTCCCCTTGGCGGAGGCAAGGGCGGATCGGATTTCTCCCCGAAGGGCAAGTCCGATGCTGAGATCCTCCGCTTCTGCAGGTCCTTCATGACCGAGCTTTACAAGTACATAGGCCCTGATACCGATGTCCCGGCCGGGGATATCGGGGTAGGCGGCAGGGAGATCGGATACCTGTATGGCCAGTACAAGAGGATCGCCGGCGAGAACACAGGCGTCCTTACCGGCAAGGGCTATGGCTGGGGAGGATCCCTGGTCCGCCCTGAGGCCACGGGCTATGGCACGATGTATTTCGCCGAGAGCATGCTTGAGGAGAAGGGCGATAGCCTCAAGGGCAAGCGCGTAGCCATCTCCGGCTTCGGCAACGTCGCGTGGGGCGCAGCCGTGAAGGCAACCCAGCTTGGCGCGAAGGTCGTCACGATATCAGGTCCGGATGGATACATCTATGATGAGGAAGGGGTAGGGACCCCGGAGAAATGGGCTTATATGCAGCGCCTCCGCGCTTCGAACAACGATGTCGTCAAGCCATACGCGCAGCGCTTCAAGGCGTCGTTCGTGGAAGGGAAGAAGCCTTGGGAGGTCCCTGTCGACCTCGCGTTCCCCTGCGCGATCCAGAACGAGCTTGGCAAGGAGGACGCGGAGACCCTCGTCTCCAACGGCGTCAGGTATGTAGTGGAGACTTCGAACATGGGCTGCACGCTCGACGCTGTCGATACGCTCAAGAGGAACAAGGTCCTCTTCGCTCCTGGAAAGGCCGCCAACGCTGGTGGCGTCGCGGTGTCCGGGCTTGAGATGAGCCAGAACGCGATGCACCTCCATTGGACGGCGGAGGAGGTCGATGAGCGCCTTCGCGGCATAATGAAGTCCATCCACTCCGAGTGCGTCAGGTACGGCAAGGAGGATGATGGCTACGTGGACTATGCGAAGGGCGCGAACATCGCGGGCTTCATAAAGGTCGCCGACGCCATGTGCCAGCTAGGATACTGATCGGCTTATCACAGGTCGCCTCCGCCTTTCTCTCCCGGGCGGAGGCTTTCCATTTCTTTCATGTCCTTCCGTTTTTCTGTTGACAATGATGGAAGAGCTGTGGTATATCTAGGTTAGCCATAGCTAACCAAGTCATTCAAGGAGGGAGGAGAATATAGGCTATGCCTGTACTGCCGAACCATTCCGGTATCCCTTTGGCAGGGTTCTCTCTCGGAGCCTTCTCCTCATCTCCCCTTTTCTCCTTATAAACTGCAGAGGAAACTTACGGTTTTCGGTTGTAAACCTGCCCGACTTACGATATCCTACATAATTGCATTGAACTCTGGGCCTGAGCATGTCTCAAGCTCGTGAAATTTGAGGAGTGTAATAATGGCAGACAAGAAAATGGTTACCATTGACGGAAACACCGCTGCTGCGCATATAGCTTACGCTTTCAGCGATGTTGCCGCTATTTACCCGATTACTCCGTCCTCTCCTATGGGCGAGTATGCTGACCAGTGGGCCTCTACCGGTCGTGAGAACCTCTGGGGCAAGAAGGTCGAGATCATGGAAATGCAGAGCGAGGCTGGTGCTGCAGGTGCGGTGCACGGCGCTCTTTCCGCAGGTGCCCTGACGACAACGTTCACGGCATCCCAGGGTCTTCTCCTTATGATCCCTAACATGTACAAGATCGCTGGAGAGATGATCCCAACCGTTTTCCATGTCTCCGCCAGGGCTCTTGCCGCGCAGTCCCTTTCCATCTTCGGTGACCACCAGGATGTAATGGCCTGCCGCAACACGGGCTTCGCAATGACATGCGCATCCTCTATCCAGGAGACGATGGATCTCGCTCTCGTAGCTCATCTCTCGACTCTTGAATCCGAGGTTCCTTTCCTCGCATTCTTCGATGGATTCAGGACTTCCCATGAGATCCAGAAGGTCGAGGAGATCTCCTATGATGATATCCGCACTCTCGTAGACGAGAAGTACATCGAGCGCTTCCGCTCACGCGCCCAGCGCCCAGAGCAGCCGATGACCAAAGTCGCCGCCCAGAACGAGGATGTCTACTTCCAGGGCAGGGAGACGGTCAACAAGTACTATGATGCGGTACCTGCCATCGTCCAGAAGTACATGGACAAGGTCGCGGACCTCACAGGCAGGCAGTATCATCTCTTCGATTATGTCGGCGCTCCAGACGCAACAGACGTTGTCGTCATCATGGGCTCCGCTGCCGATACATTCGAGTGGGTCGTCGATTACCTCAACAAGAATGGCCGCAAGGTCGGACTCATCAAGGTAAGGCTCTATCGCCCATTCTCCGCAGAGCACTTCGTGAAGCTCATCCCTGAGACAGCGAAGAGGGTAGCGGTCCTCGACAGGACAAAGGAGCCAGGTGCTGTTGGCGATCCTCTCTACCTCGATGTCGTCGCCGCTCTTGACAGGATGAACAGGACTGGCCTCAAGGTCATCGGCGGACGCTATGGCCTTTCCTCCAAGGATTTCACTCCTACCCACGCGAAGTCCGTATTCGACTTCATGGCGCGCGAGGACGCATGGCACAACTTCACCGTTGGCATCAACGATGACGTTACAGGCCTCTCGATCCCGGTATGCGACAAGATCGACGTAACGCCAGAGGGCGTTGTTTCCTGCATGTTCTGGGGCCTTGGCTCTGACGGTACTGTCGGCGCTAACAAGAACTCCATCAAGATCATCGGAGACAACACCGACATGAACGCGCAGGCTTACTTCGCATATGACTCGAAGAAGTCCGGCGGTATCACGATCAGCCACCTCAGGTTCGGAAAGGGCAAGCTTGACATGCCATGGCTCATTGACCATGCTGACTTTGTCGCCTGCCACAACCCAGCCTATATCGGCCGCTATGACATGCTCTCCGCTCTTAAGGAAGGCGGCGTGTTCCTCCTTAACAGCCAGATTCCTTCTGACGAGGTATTCGATCACCTGACGAAGGATATGCAGGAGCAGATCATCAACAAGCACATCCACTTCTACAATATCGATGCTCTCGATATCTCCAGGAGCGTTGGGCTTGGCTCAAGGATCAACACTGTCATGCAGGCTGCGTTCTTCAAGATCGCCAACGTGCTTCCGGAGACAGAGGCTATCGAGCTGATCAAGAAGTACATCAAGAAGACATTCCTCAGGAAGGGCGAGGACGTCGTCAACAAGAACTGGGCAGCTGTAGATGCAGCTTCCGCGGCTCTCGTCGAGGTCAAGGTCCCTGCTTCCATCACGAAGAGCTACGAGCCTAAGAGGCTTGTGCCGGAGGATGCTGATGACTTCACGAAGAACGTCATCGAGCGCGTCATGCACCTCGAGGGCAACGATATCCCTGTTTCCCAGATGTCCTACGATGGAAAGCTTCCTACCGGAACGACAAAGCTGGAGAAGAGAGGCGTCGCGGCTTACATCCCTCATTGGGACAGCACGAAGTGTATCCAGTGCAACCAGTGCGTACAGTCCTGCCCGCACGCGGCTATCCGCGCTAAGCAGATAACCCCAGAGGATATGGAGAAGGCTCCAGAGACATTCCATGCGATCAAGTCGAACACGAAGAACGACAGGAACCTTCTCTTCAAGATCCAGGTATATCCAGAGGATTGCCAGGGCTGTGGCGTATGTATCGAGGCTTGCCCTGCTAAGGAGAAGGCGCTTGAGTTCAAGCCGCTCGTGGAGGAAAGAGAGAATGGCGAGACAAAGAACGCTGAGTTCTTCGAGAGCCTTACCTATGACAACCTCGATGGCCTGAACATGGGAACGGTAAAGGGCCTGCAGTTCAAGCAGCCGCTCTTCGAGTTCTCCGGAGCATGCGCGGGATGCGGTGAGACACCATATGTCAAGCTTCTTTCCCAGATCAGCGGCGAGAGGGCTATCATCGCCAACGCTACAGGCTGTTCCTCCATCTATTCCGGAACATTCCCGACCATCCCTTACACGAAGAGGGCAGATGGAAGAGGTCCGGCATGGGGCAACTCACTCTTCGAGGATAACGCGGAGTATGGCCTTGGAATGCGCCTCGCTGTCGATTCCAACAGGCACCTGCTGAAGATCAAGTGCGACGCTCTTATGGCTAAGGGCTGCTCGGCAGAGCTCAAGGCTGCTATCGAGAAGTGCTACAGCCTCTGGGAGGACAACACTTCCGAGTATTCCATCACGGCTCAGAAGGAAGTCCAGGCTATCCTTGCCAAGGAGAAGGCCCAGGACGCTGAGGCTCAGGCTCTGCTTGACAAGATCATCGAGCTCCAGGACTACTTCTCCGAGAAGGATGTCATCATCATCGGCGGTGATGGATGGGCTTATGATATCGGATACGGCGGCGTCGACCACGTCATTGCTTCCGGCAAGAACGTGACGATCCTCGTCCTCGATACAGAGGTTTACTCCAACACCGGCGGACAGGCTTCCAAGTCAACTCCTATGGCTGCCGTAGCTAAGTTCGCCAATGCCGGAAAGAAGGTCGGAAAGAAGAACATGGGCTTCATGCTCATGACATACGGCCACGCTTATGTAGCTTCCGTCGCCCTTGGCTATAACAGGCTCCAGACGCAGAAGGCTCTCCAGGAGGCAGTCGCCTACCATGGTCCTTCGATCGTCTTCTGCTATGCTCCATGTATCAACCATGGAATCAACATGAGGTACTCTCAGGTTGAGGCTAAGAAGGCTGTCGAGGCTGGCTACTGGCCGCTGTACCGCTTCAACCCAGAGCTTCCTGCTGGACAGAGGTTCGTATGGGAGACGAAGCCGGCAACTGGCGATTACCAGGAGTTCATCAAGGGAGAGGTCAGGTACTCCTCACTCTACAAGACGAACCCAGAGGATGCAGATAGGCTCTTCGCTGAGGCTGCTGTGGATGCTAAAGACAGGCTCGCGTTCTATCAGAAGTGCGGCGAGCTTCTTGGCGAGATCCTCTGAGATCAGGCTTAGGTCAATGCGCAGGCTGTGGGAAACCACAGCCTGTTTTGCATTCAATGATACTGGCACCATCAGGGGTGTCTTGAGTGAGAAGAAGCTCCATCCTCAGGCTCGCTACAATGTGAGACAGGGAGAGTAGGTCACTATATGCCGTATTCCAGCCATATTAATGCTGGTGGTATAATAATCTGCGCTGTATTCCACAGTGTCTTTCACAGCCTCATTTCCCTCCTTTTCAAGCGAAAAGATGATTATCGCGGCATGTTTTTGATTTACGGCACCGAAAAGGTGTGGGACAATCTAATAACAAACAATGCGGCCAGCAGGCTGCATAGGAGGTTTAGATGAGAAAGACTATTTTGGCTGTCATGCTGATGGCTCTGGTGTGCGCATCCGTATTCGCGCAGGGCGGAAAGGAAGCCGCTGCATTGGTAGGAAATGCTTCAAAGCCTGTCGTGTTCTTCAATAGGCAGCCTTCCGATCCTACGACCGGAGTCATCGATATGGAAGTCATGAACTGGAATGACAAGACCTTCTACGTCGGATTCGACGCGGCGGGCGGCGGTGCAGTCCAGGGACAGCTTGTCGTTGATTATCTTGCTTCTGCTGATCCAGCGGTCCTTGACCGCAATGGTGATGGCGTTATCGGTTATGTGCTCTGCATCGGAGACGTCGGCCACAATGACTCAAAGGCCAGGACACAGGGTGTCAGAGAGGCTCTTGGGACATGGACTGGCTCCACGGATCCAGGCGTCGAGAATACCCAGCAGGGTTCTGCGAATGTCGGCGGAACGACGATGCCTGTGGTAGAGCTTGACAGCCGCGCTATGACCGGAACGGACGGAACGACATGGAATGCCAACGCCGCTACTGACGCCATGGGCGGATGGGCGACAAGGCTCGGTGACCAGATCGATATGGTCATCTCCAACAACGATGGAATGGCGATGGGATGCCTCCAGGCTTCCAACTATCCAGCGGGCGTTCCTATCTTCGGCTATGACGCGAACGCTGATGCTATCGAGGCTATCGGAGCCGGCACCCTCACCGGTACGGTTTCCCAGAACGTCGATGCGCAGGCTACAGCGACGCTGCAGGTCATCAGGAACCTTCTTGATGGGCTTACTGGCGACGCGGCCGTGACAGCGGGCATCACCGAAGCTGATCAGTATGGCAACAAGATCTCCGCTGATATGACATATGTCGCGGACACGAAGGCTCTTCTTGCGCAGAACACCGGCGTAACGATCAACAACTGGACACAGTACACAGCTGGCTCAAGGGATCAGGGAATCAAGCAGACAGACGCTGAGACGAAGAGGGTTCTCCTCACGATCTACAACTCTGGCGATAACTTCCTCTCATCCTCTTATATCCCGGCTCTCCAGTACTACGCTCCTCTTCTCAACATCGATCTCACGATCGTGCAGGGAGATGGACAGAACGAGTCGTCCTGCCTTGATAGGTTCACGAACCTCAACAGCTTCGACGCCTATGCTATCAACATGGTCAGAACGAACTCCGGAAGGGATTACCTGGATAGGCTCCAGTACTGATCCGGTCTTGTCGGAATGTGATGGCGGATACGGAAGTGTCCGCCATTATCGGTTTAGAGTGCCTTATGAAGGCGGAAGGATATAAATGAGCGGGAAAACTGTACTTGAGATAAAGAATCTATCCAAATCCTTTGCTAAGAACAGGGTCCTTGATGGAATCAATCTCACTGTGGAGGAGGGTACCGTCTGTGGGCTGATGGGCGAGAATGGAGCCGGCAAGTCCACCATGATGAAGTGCCTCTTCGGCATATACGCGAAGGATGAAGGACAGATTTCCCTTTTCGGGCAGCCCATAGACTTCAAGAATCCTAAGGATGCTTTGGAGAACGGGGTTGCGATGGTCCATCAGGAGCTGCAGCAGTGCCTCGACCGTACGGTCATGGATAACCTCTTCCTCGGAAGATATCCCACGAAGGCCGGGATGGTTGATGAGGCGAGGATGCTCAGGGAGAGCAACAATCTCTTCGCGAAGCTCAAGATGAACGTGAACCCAAAGACCGTGATGAGGACCATGTCCGTATCCCAGCGGCAGATGGTCGAGATCGCGAAGGCCGTAAGCTATGACGCCAAGCTCATCGTGCTTGATGAGCCTACCAGCTCCCTCACGGAGAGAGAGGTCAAGAAGCTCTTCTCCATCGTCGATGATCTGAGGAAGCAGGGTGTTTCCTTCGTATATATCTCACATAAGATGGATGAGATCTTCGAGATCTGCGATGACGTCGCGGTCCTGCGCGATGGCAAGATGATATTCAAGAAGCATATCTCGGACACGAATATGAATGAGCTCATCGCCGCCATGGTCGGCCGCTCTCTCGATAAGAGATTCCCAGACGTAGACAATGAGCCAGGAGAGGATTACCTGACGGTCACCAACCTCAAGACCAAGTACAATCCTGTCCTTGAGGATATTACGTTCTCTGTCCGCAAAGGCGAGATCTTCGGCCTGTACGGACTTGTCGGAGCTGGACGAAGCGAGCTATTGGAGACGCTCTTCGGCATCCGCACGATAGCAAGCGGGGAGATCGCGGTAGAGGGCAGGAAGCTGCGCTTCCATTCCTCCCATGACGCTATGGAGCACTCCTTCGCGCTTGTGACCGAGGAGAGGAAGCTCAACGGCATGTTCGGCAAGGATACGATCAAGTTCAACACCACGATCACCAACCTTGACGCCTATAAGAGCTATCGTCTTCTGGACAACAAGAAGATGTATGAGGCGACGAACAGGGAGATATCGGTGATGAACACCAAGTGCGTATCACCCGATGAGCTCATAACAGCCCTTTCCGGAGGAAACCAGCAGAAGGTCATCATCGGAAAGTGGATGGAAAGGTCTCCGGACGTGTTCCTTATGGATGAGCCCACGCGAGGCATCGACGTAGGCGCCAAGTATGAGATATACCAGCTCATAATCAGGATGGCGAAGGAAGGCAAGACGATCATCGTCGTCTCCTCCGAGATGCCTGAGATACTCGGCATAACCAACAGGATCGCGGTGATGAGCAACCATAGGCTCGCCGGCATCGTGAACACCAAGGAAACCAACCAGGAAGAGCTGTTGAGGCTCTCGGCGAGATATCTGTAAGGAGTAGCATATGGCAGAGAATCAGATAAAGGATGTGATCTCCCTAGAAGAGGATAGGAAGGTCAGGGAATATACCGAGAAGCTCAGGGCCCTCAGAGCGGATGGTGTCACAAGGATAAATGACTGCAGGATCGAGCTTGCGTCGCTGAAGAAGAACAAGCTCGTCGCAGATGACGAGAAGGCCAGGCGCATCCAGGCTCTCAATGCCGAGATAGCCAAAGCGAGGGAGGTCGAGAGCCGCAACAAGGGCGAGATAGCATCCCTGGCGAAGGAGGCTGTCTCGTATGTCAATTCGATCTCGAAGGAGATCGAGGCGTCTGTCAACGCAAGGCAGAACAAGAGGATGGAAGGGGCCAAGGCCTTCTATGAGAAGGAAGTCGGGGATATAAAGGCGGCATACGCGGCTCGCGAGGAGGAGATAAAGACACGCCTCTCCGGCGGGGACCCGCAGGCCCTCAAGAGCGAGCTCGAGATCTGCAGCTATGAGCTCAAGAGCGCCCTATATGACTCAAAGAGCAGGTTCAAGGACCAGATAGACAAGTGCAAGGCCGCGAAGCACCAGGCATTTGTCGATCATATCCAGAAGAACAGGGAGCTGAGGAACGGAAAGTCCGCGTTTGGCGAGGACATGAAGATGAAGTGGAAGAACTTCGTGAGGAACTTCACCCCATCTTCCTTCTTCCTAGCAAACGGCCTTTATATCGCGATAATCATATTCTTCATCGTGTGTATCATCGCCGCTCCTCTCAGGGGATCCGGAAACCTTCTGTCGCTGCCTAATATCTTCACGATCCTCGAGCAGGCTTCGACAAGGATGTTCTACGCCCTCGGCGTCGCGGGCCTCATCCTTCTCGCCGGTACCGATCTCTCTATCGGACGAATGGTCGCGCTTGGCTCTGTTACGACGGGACTTATCCTCCATCCGGGAATGAACATCGTCTCGCTCTTCGGTCTCCCGACCTGGGATTTCTCCCCTCTGCCGATGGGAGTGCGCGTGCTGATGGCTCTTCTTCTGGCTGTCGTGCTATGCGTGTTCTTCTCAGCGGTCGCGGGCTTCTTCACCGCGCGCTTCAAGATGCATCCGTTCATCTCGACGATGGCCAACCAGCTCATCATCTACGGAATGCTCTTCTACGGTACGAGCGGAACGCCTGTCGGATCGATTGATAGCGGTATACGAAGCATGATTGGAGGCAGATGGGTGCTTGGGGCCCTCAATGGCCAGCTCATAACGTTCCCGAAGCTCATCATCCCTGCCGTGATCGCCATCATCGTCGCCTGGATAATCTGGAACAAGACTACATTCGGAAAGAACATGTACGCTGTCGGCGGAAACGCCGAGGCGGCAGCTGTCTCCGGTATCTCAGTGTTCTGGGTGACTGTCGGCGTATTCATCATGGCTGGCGTGTTCTATGGATGCGGTTCGTTCCTTGAGGCCTTCAGGGCAAATGCGAGCGCGGGAACGGGACAGGGCTATGAGATGGACGCGATCGCGGCATGCGTTGTCGGCGGCATCTCATTCAATGGCGGTATAGGAAAGATCGGAGGCGCGGCGCTCGGCGTTGTCATCTTCACATCATTGACGTACTGCCTGACGTTCCTTGGCATCGACACGAACCTCCAGTTCGTCTTCAAGGGCTTCATAATCCTTGCAGCTGTCTCCCTTGACAGCATCAAGTACCTGAAGAAGAAATGATAGTGCCTGATCTGGAAGGGGCTGCTGGAAGGCAGCCTCTTCTTAGTCAGCATCAAATCTGTCATCCTTTCTCTTCCCATCCTTCGATGAATGACTGGACCTCATCCTCCAAAGCCTTCTTTTCAGGAAGGTACAGCACATACTTCGATGCGAAGATCCTGTTCTCAAGGCCTCCTAGGACGTATTCCATCTTCGTAGACGGCTTATCTGTGCATAGGATGATTCCGATCGGATCGTTGTCATCCGGATCATTGACTTCTGCCTTGTAGTAATTGAGGTACATGTTCAGCTGTCCCGCAGCAGCGGGTAAAAGCTTCCTGGTCTTCAGCTCGATTATCACATAGGCTCTGAGGATCTTGTTGTAGAAAACCATGTCAGCATAGTAGTGCTCGTTGTCGAATGTGATCCTCTGCTGTCTCCCGACGAACATGAAGCCTTTGCCTAGTTCCAAAAGGAATTTCTCAACATGATCGATAAGAGCATCCTCAAGGTTAGCTTCCATTACAGGCTTATTATCAGGCAGTCCCACGAACTCGAAGACATAAGGGTCTTTCAGGATGTCTTCAGGCTTCTCGATCTCCTGGCCGTTCTCGGCAAGCCTTCTTGCTTCTTCCTTGTTCTCTTTCCCACGGGAGAGCAGAAGACGTTCATAAAGCGATGAATCAAGCTGACGTTTGAGTTCCCTTACAGACCATCTTGAAGTGATGCATTCCTTCTCATAGAAGCTGCGCTTGCTGTCATCGGAGATTGTCAGAAGCTCGCAGTAATGTGACCAGCTCAATTTAACAGACAGTGTCTGTTGATTTGGATAAGCGAGAAACAAACGGCGCATGAATTGGAGATTTGAAATAGAGAAACCATTTCCAAGCTCTGCTTTAAGCCGTTTGGAGATAGCTTTAGCGTCTCGTCGCCATACTGCGCTCTCTCCTGATTCTTCTGCTCGTCCTCAACTATAAGCTTGCCAATATTCCAATACACGCTGAGCATTTCCGTATTGACGCTTCGTACGATGTTCTTGCGTGAGGTGAGGATTATCTCCTTGATGCTTGCAATGAGATAGCTTTCATTTGAGGGGATATCGGGGATTACCATTCTGCACTCCTATCTGTAGATAGGTATATGCTGAATAAGAAGCTCTCATCACGTATAGCTGCGCTTGAAGAAGGGGATTCCTCTTCTTCATGTGAGTAGGGATTATCTCATTTGTACATAGAGAGTATCCCTGAAAGCATATCCACAAGCTTCTTCCTGTAGCTCTCCGGTTCAAGTACCTTCTTTTTCTTGAAAATACAATTTTAAAATCAGAATTTGCATATTTATTTCAAAATCAATTGACAAAATGCTAAAATAGCATGAAATAATAAAAGAGGATAAATATGCTGCTTGAATTCAGATGCTCTAATCATAAGTCAATCAAGGATGAAGTTCTGTTCTCGATGATAGCTGGGACCGATGATTCTCTGCAGGATGAGCTGTGTACTGTTGGATCCTTGAAAGTACTGCCTTCTGCAGTGGTCTATGGAGCCAATGGATCTGGAAAGAGTAATTTCCTGAACGCGATCTTCTTTATGGCTAACCTAGTGACCGGAAGCATTCTCAACCAGCCTGGACAGAATCTGAGAAGCTATCCACATAAGCTCTCTTTGGATAATCCTTGCAGTTACAGTATTCATTTTATCCGCAATGGCATCAGATATGCATATGGATTCTCGCTTGATGATGGCATCGTTAAGGAAGAGTATCTGTATCATTTTCCTAATGGAAGGCAGACAAGGGTATTTGAGCGGGATGATCTTAATGTAGTGACAGGAACGAGGTTCAGGCAGGGCCTGAAGCTTGGATTGGATGCGCTGAAGAAAAATAGGCTTTTCCTATCATGTGCAGCTAATTTCACCAATATTGAGGAGATTGAGAATGCGTTTCTTTTCTTCTCGAAGGATCTTGTGTTCTTCAACCCTGAATTCAATAACTGGGCGGAATATTCCGCAAGGGTCATGCAGGACAATCCTGAGATCAAGAGAAACTTCCTTCGGATCATGCAGGCCTTCGGTACTGGGATAAAGGATGTCAGCATCAAGCTTGAGAGAGCGGTATTTGAAGATTTTCCAGAGGAGATGCCCCCGGAACTCAGGAACTTCCTGAAGGATAAGGAAGCGGAGAGAGTCAACGCAAAGATCATTTATGATGAATTCAATGTCGATATCTCTGAAGAATCGGCTGGCATAAGGCGGTTATTCCAGCTTATTTGCCCTATGCTTGATATTTTGGAAAGCAATAAGGTCCTTATCTGCGATGAATTCGAAACAGCTTTGCATGAATCCATCATCTATCAAATAGTCAATCTATTCCGCAAGCAGCAGGATGGCCGGTTTGCGCAGCTGCTTTTCTCCACGCATGATACGAATCTTCTCGATCAAAGGCTTTTCCGTAGAGACCAGATATGGTTTACCCAGCTTGCTGAAAATCGTTCCACGGATCTGTATTCCTTAGCTGAGATAAGGAATGTCAGGAAGACCGAGAATCTTGCAAAGGGATACATGTCCGGGAAATATGGGGCGATACCTATGCTGAATAAGGCCTTTGCCGAGGATGCCGGAAGCAGCCTTGGTTCGGAGGTCTGATGGAAAGAAGAGATCTGTCTCCCCGGGCGAGAAAATAACAGAGATAGCTTCTATACTGAAGTCGTAAGGTTCGATCTTGATCAGATCAAAAAGCAGCATTTTGATGATTCCCAGTCAGTGATAAGCGAACAGCTGCTTGTAGCTCATGAGCTTCAGGAAAAGGGAAGGGAGAGCGCGGCTTACTATCTTTGGAGAGCCCAGATCGTATTCCTTGCAAGCGCTTTTGATTTCTTCATGCATGGGCTCGCCAAGTTTGGATTATGTCAGATTCATGAGGGAAGCTGGGCTGATACACAGAAGTATGAGAATATCCAGATAAGCCTGAAACAGGCTATCCTTGCAATTGATTCCCTGCAATCAATTGATTGGTTCCTTGATTTCATAAATGGTTATCTTTCCGATAAGACGATGATTTCGTATGAAGCCGTGAAGGATATCCTGAATATGATAGGCCTCAGCTTAGCGGATGTTGCAGAAAAGGCATTTTACAAGAGAGGAGCACAGGAGAAACCCCTTGAGAGGATGAAGAGGAGCCTTAATGGTCTGTACAGAAGGCGTAATGCAATTGCCCATCAGATGGATCGCAGGCATGTAGATGCCAAAAGCTCTGGGATTTCAGAGCAGCTGGTATTGGATTATATTGCAGAAATCAGGAAGATAACGGATTCCTTGCTAGAGGAAGCAAAAGCTAAGGTTTCTTAGGCTGATGGCAGCTTAAGTGGATTTGTACATAGAGAGTATTCCTGAGAGCATATCCACAAGCTTCTTCCTGTAGCTTTCCGGCTCAAGCACCTTCACGCTCTTTCCGCACTGTATTATGCGGAGCAGTAGCTCTATCGAGTTCTCCGCATCGAATCTGCAGATATAGCTGCCATCATCCATCCTGGTAAGCTCTGGCTTGCCATGGACAAGCGTCGAGAAGGAATTGAGGGCGCTCTTCTCCTGGATGCGGAGCGTGAGGGGGATCATGTCTATCGCATCGTAGTTCTCGGCTTCCCTATGGGAGAAAGGCTTGAGGTTGTCAGGGATAGTGTATGTCTCATCAAGCATCAAGGCCTCGATTATCGAGGAGATATCCAGCGTGATTATATCCTTGGTATGGCGAAGCCTTCCTGTGACGGTTATTGGGCGGCGCCCGGAGGCATCTTCCTTGAAGCCGATGAAGTAGGGGGCTATCTCGATTTCTTCATTGCCAGGAAGCGATGTGGTTATCCTGGCTATCTTGCCGGACACCCAGCAGTCTATGAGGACCTCAAGCACCTGGTTATGCTGGTCCGCCGCGCTTCTGTTCCGCTGTATCGCGCTATCGACCTTGTCCGCGAGGCTTAGCGCGTTGTCGCTGATCTTCGGAGCATAGGAGCGCATGTTCATCGCGAGCTTACGCAGCGCGGAGGCGAGGTGTGGATTGGCGAACTCCGGGGTCGCCGCCAGGGCCTCTGCGCCCATGTTGAAGGCGATGCTCTCATAGATAGACAGCTCCATGGGGGATGATTCCTCATCATTTCCCCGGAGCTTTATGAGATTGTTCTCCTCATAGATGTCTATATGCTTCGACAGGTCCTCCACATAGCGCGAGATCGTCGAACGGTGAACGCCGAGCCTTCTGGCTATCTCAGCTCTCCTTATCCCTTCAGGATGCGAGCGGAGAAGCAGCTCAAGCTGGGCAATCCTTTCTCCTTTCATAGAGAACAGTATACATGAAAGAAGGGGCAAGTACACATGTTAATTTCATGGATTGGAGCTTGAATTCGTCCTTTCCTCCCCGTAGACTTCTAGCTATGGAAAACACCGAAATGCTCGAGATCAAGGTAAGCTACCTTGAGGATACGGTCGCCAAGCTCAATGATGTGATAATCGATCAGGAAAGGACCATCGGCTCCCTTATCATGCGCATAGAGTCGCTTGAGAAGAAAGTCGAGGATCTTATCGAGGTATCAGGGGAGGCTAGGCCCAATAGGAAGCCGCCTCATTACTGAGGCTTCTTCCTCCATTTTGTGTTCGCTTCGAAAAGAATCGTGCCATCATCCTTGCGGATCGAGTGCACAAGCTCGGCCTCCGTGTCGGTGCGGGAGACAACCCCTGTCTCCACCTGGACCTTGTCGTTCCTGAAGGTCTGATGCATCCACTGCACATCGACCACCGCGGGCTCATAGCCTTCAAGGAAGCTCTCGTCCATCGCCGACACCATCCACCTGACATATACGACATTGTTGACATGCTTGTTGTAGTCGATGTCGAAATAGGTCGGGATAGGATAGTGGGTTGGCCACCTCTCGATAATCTCTGCGTCATCGAATCTGTGGATCTTACCGATATCAGGATCGGCCCAGTGCTCCTCCTTCTGCGGGAGGGTTATGAAGGATTCCACCTCGGATGGCCTGAGAGGCCTTTTCTTCTCGAGATCTATGATCGCCCAAAGCGTCATGGCGTCAAAGGAGAGATCCCCGTCCTTGCCGTACCCCCTTACAACCCTAGGGCAGTGGAGCTTGAAGCCTTTCTGAGGCCATGTCTCGAGCTTTACCGTGTCCTGCCAGACATCGGGGTGATGGAACACCGCGCGAGTACGCGTTATGACCCAGGTCCAGTTGCGCTCCTTCATCATGTCCGCTATTGATATGCCCATGCGGGAGGCATGCTCTCCTCCCATCTCCTGCATGGCGTCGAAATAGAAGGGAAGGGCAGCGTTATAGAACATATCGGTGTCGCTCGCCCTAACGAAGTACCCATCATGCGCTACATTGTCTTCATCTATCCACATCTTGCTTTCCTATAGGTCTGTAGAACAGGAGTATGCTCCTGCCGTATTTCCTCTCATCGACAAGCCTGAGGCTGGCTATCTCGCTGTCCCAGAGCTTCCTCTCCTCACGAGGGAGGTGGATTATGAACATCCCGCCATCGCTCACGGCATCATGCTCGGCCACGAGCTCTGCGATCCTTGTCTTGTCCTCCATCGGGAAGGGCGGATCGGCGTATACCACTGAATAGCTGCGGGGAGGGGAGAGAAGGAAGCGCAGCACGTCCATCGTGAAGAGCCTATGGTCCTCCTCGACGAACGAGAGGTTCTTCTCTATCGTGGCCTTCTTCCCCTTGTCCATCTCCACCATGTGTATCGGAGATGCCCCGCGGGAAGCGGCTTCTATGGCCACGCAGCCTGAGCCGGAGAAGAGGTCCAGAAAGGATGTTCCCTCCAGGTTCCCGAGGATCGAGAACATGGACTCCCGCATCATATCCATGGCTGGCCTTATGATTCCAGGCGGGCAGGTTATCTGCCGCCTGAGGTATTTTCCGCCTGTGATCCGCATATGATGTAGATTACAGCAATCAGCTGAGTTTTGTCAGCTGCAGCGAGTCCGCGAACTGGTATCCTGTCTGGGTGCCGGTGATGATGACCGCGAGATCCCCTTCCTTGACGATCCTCGTCTTCAGCGAAAGCTCATTGGCAAGCTCGCCAAGCTCGTCCCTGTCCTCTGTGTATGGGGCTGCGATAGGGTATACTCCGTAATCGAGCTTAAGCTGCCTCAGGGCCTTCCTGTCCGTCACGCATGCGATGATAGGGGCGGACGGGTGGTAGGAAGAGGTGATCCTCGCGGAACGGCCTGTTGCCGTCATGCAGATTATGGCCTTTGCTCCCAGCGTGAAGGATGCGTCGACCGCCGCGCTTGCTATCGTGTTGGGGATATCCGCGACAACGCCCATCTGCCGATCGAAGTACTTCTTCCTGTAATCGATCTGCTTCTCCGTGAACTCCGCAATTTCCGCCATCGTCTTCACGGCCTCTATCGGGAACTTGCCCGCGGCTGTCTCTCCGGAGAGCATCGTGCAGGTCGTACCGTCGTATATGGCGTTGGCCACGTCGGAGACCTCTGCCCTTGTCGGGCGGGGATGCTCCGTCATCGACTCAAGCATCTGTGTCGCGGTGACGACGATCTTGCCGCTCTCGTAGCATTTCCTGATTATGTCCTTCTGTATCGCGGGAAGCTCCTTGAAGGGTATCTCTACTCCCAGGTCTCCTCGGGCGACCATCACGCCATCGGATTCCCTGATGATAGCGTCGAGATTATCTATGCCGCTCTTGCACTCGATCTTCGAGATTATCCTGATGTTCTCCGCTCCGTTCACGGCAAGGAGCTTGCGTATCCTCTTCACGTCCTCAGCCGTGCGCACGAAAGACGCCGCGATGAAGTCCACGTCCATCTCGATGCCGAAGAGAATATCGGCGCGGTCCGTGTCTGATATGAAAGGCATGTCGATATCGACGCCGGGAACGTTTATGGACTTATGGTTCGATACCTTCGCGGTGCCGAGAACGCGGCATGTGACATTCCCCTCATCGATGCTCTCTACCTCAAGCGCGCATAGCCCGTCGTCAATGAGGATGCGCGTCCCTTTCTCCACATCCTCCGCGAGATAAGGGTAGGTGATGGCGACGCCGTTCTCGTCCCCTTCCTCCTCGCTCCTCGCGTAGAGCGTGAACAAGGATCCCTCCTTGAGGATCGCCGATCCGCCCTTGAATATTCTCGTCCTGATCTCCGGTCCCTTCGTGTCGAGGATGATCGGAACCGAAGTGCCAAGCTCCGCGGCGACCTTCCTGATCCTCTCGATCCTTGCCTTGTGCTCCTCATGTGAGCCATGGGAGAAGTTCATCCTGGCCGCGTCCATCCCGTTCTGGATAAGGGCCTTTATCATCTTGTCGCTGTCGACAGCCGGTCCGATCGTGCAGATTATCTTGGTCTTCCTCATACGCTCTCCTCCGGCCAGAGCCCCAGCTCAGGAGCGACTTTGGTCATCCCGTCTATCGTCGTCTGGATGATCTGGGAGAGATCCATGCCGAGCATGCCTGCTCCCTCTTCGATAAGGCCTCTGTTCACACCCGCCGCGAAGGACTTGTCCTTCCATTTCTTCTTTATCGACTTGACGGAGATCCCCTTCATCTTCTCGGGCCTCATCAGCGCCGTTGCCGTTACCAGCCCTGTCAGCTCATCGATCGTGTAGAGTACCTTCTCCATGTACTTCTCCGGCTCCACGTCCGATACAAGCCCATAGCCGTGGCTGCATATTGCGTGCACAAGCTCATCCGGGGCATTGATCTCCGCGAGAAGCTCGGGAGCCTTCCTGCAATGCTCTTCCGGGAACATCTCCCAGTCTATGTCGTGAAGCAGTCCCGCGATTCCCCAGAAATCTGGATCCTCGCCATTCTTTTCCGCGAAGTCCCTCATCACCGCCTCTACCGAGAGCGCGTGATGGTATAAGCTCTCTGTCTTGTTGTACTTCCTGAAAAGCCCTAAGGCTTGGTCTCTCGTTATGTCCATGGCATGATTATAAGGAAAATCAAGGGGAAATACGACACTTCAGCTATTATGTGGAAATATTTTCGTGCAGAATCAGATGCCGCGGATGCTTTATCCCAATGCTTTCCGCAGTACCGCGTTCTCGGCTTTTATAAGCCCCCTGTCCTCGCTTATTATCCTCTCGGCCTCAGAGCGCGCCGCCTCGACTAGCTCCGGCGTCTCCGTTATGGAGGCAAAGCGCAGGCGTAGGAATCCTGACTGCCTGTCACCGGCCATCTCTCCTGGCCCTCTTATCTCGAGATCCTTCTCCGCGATCCTGAAGCCGTCGGTCGTGTCATGCATGACGCGGAGCCTTGCCTTGGCGTCCTCGGATAAGCTGCGGCCGAACACGAGGAAGCAGTAGGAGGGGAGGCTGCTCCTGCCGACCCTGCCCCTGAGCTGATGGAGCGCGGCGAGCCCGAATCTATCCGCGTGCTCTATGACCATGCATGTCGCGTCCGGGATGTCTATGCCGACCTCCACGACAGATGTAGCCACCAGGTATGATATCCTCTTCTCCCTGAAGGCGCGGAGTATGCCCATCTTCTCGTCCTCCGGAAGCTTTGAATGGATCAGCGCAGATGGCACTCCAGGGAATATCCTCTTCAGTTCCTCGTGCATCGTCGTCACGTCCTTGAGGTCGCTTTCCCCCTCGTCATCGATGCGCGGATATACAAAGTACGCCTGATGGCCCCTCCGGAACTCCACGGAGATCGACGCGAACATCTTCTCCCTCGAGTCCTCCCTGACAAGGTATGTCCTGATCGGGATGCGCCCCGATGGCATAGTCCTTATCGTGGAGACGTCGAGATCCGCGAAGAGCGTGAGCGCCAGAGTGCGCGGGATCGGGGTCGCGGACATCGAGAGGACATTGGGCTCTATGCCCTTGTTCTTCAATGCGTCGCGCTGCTGCACCCCGAAGCGGTGCTGCTCATCGATTATCGCATAGCGCAGGTTTCTGAACTCCACATCCTCGGAGAACAGCGCATGGGTGCCGACGATCAGATCGGTAGTCCCTTCCCTGAGTGAGCGGAGGAGAAGCTTCCTTCCTTCTCCCTTTACGCTTCCCGTGAGGAAGGCTATGCGGACGCCGAATGGGGAGAGCAGCTCTGCAGCTCCCTCAGCATGCTGCCTGGCGAGAAGCTCCGTGGGGGCCATGAACGCGACCTGTCCCCCCTGGTCTATCATATGCACCGCGCTCAACCATGCCACAAGGGTCTTTCCGGATCCTACATCTCCCTGCAGCAGCCGTGACATCGGGGAAGGGGAATCAAGGTCCATTCTTATCTCATCAAGGCATTTAAGCTGGTCGCTGGTAAGGGAGAATGGAAGTGCCCTCATGACGCTTCTTTCCCTCTCGGTCGGCGCGCTTCTGATGCTTTTCCTGGGAGCCTTGTCCCTGAGCGCCTCCAGCTCGAGCACGAGAAGCTCCGTGAAGGAGAGCGTACGCTTAGCCTCCGCTGCCGCCTCCATTGATGACGGGTAGTGGATCTCCCTGTACGCGTCTGCGTGATGCATCAGCGAGAGCTTCTCATAAAGATGGTACGGCAGCTCGTCAGGAAGGGGAGAGAGGGCGGAGAGAGCATAGGAAGAGGCCCTTCTCATGATCTTCTCGGTAAGCTCTCCGGAAAGAGGATAGACAGGGAGGATCCTACCGATTCCGGCCTCCTCCCTTGTCTTCTTTATCTCGAACGCAGCAGTCGAGTAGCGTCCCCTGTAGCGCTGTACCGTCGCGGCTATGTACCAGGATGAGCCTATCCTGAGCTGGCCTTTGAGGAACGGCCTGTTGAAGCATAATAGGTCGAGTCCTGTCCCGTCATCGTCCTCCGCGCTCACCTTGAGCGTCATGCCGCGCCTTGACGGGAACTCTGAATGCGAGAGTATCGTTATGCGGCAGGAGATGGACGGGTCTTCCTGGCTTGTGTCGCGGAGCCTTCTCTCCTCTCTCCTGTCATCGTATCCCCTGGGGGCAAGCAGGACCATGTCCATAAGCGTGTGGATGCCAAGACGCGCGAACTCCGCTGCTGTCTTATCCCCGACGCCTGGGACTGATGTGATCCTCTCGCTCCCTCTCATCAGAAAGGTATCCTCATCGCGTAGAACGCGAGGACTCCGAAGAGGCGGCGGAGGACTATATAGAGCATTATCGCGACAAGAAGGGCGATGATGTTCAGCGTCCTGTCCTTCACGATCCGCGCCCCGAAGCAGCGTCTGACGAAGCTGATTATCGGATTGGTGAACGATAGCGCGCTCTGCATGTTATAGAACGCGGGATTCGAGGAGAATGAGGCTATCGTGCGGAATATGAGCATGATGATCGAGATCCAGAGGAATATGGAGACTCCATAGCTCCAGAACGCGAGGATTATCTGCGAGAGGATTATCCCGAACGTGACCGTGCCGTAGATGCCGAACACGTTCAGAAGCGACTCTATCACCGAGAGTATGCCCACCGCTATGACAGGCGAGAAGTCCAGCGCCCCGATGCGGGCCTTGTCGCTGCGGAAGAGCGAGAGGTATGGATCGACGGCCTTCGCGATATAGTACGAGAAGGAGCCTGGCTGAGGATATGGGCTTATCCAGGAAAGGAAGATCCTTACCCAGATTATGAATGAATACAGTGCCAGCAGCCTTGATAGGAACAGCGCGGCTTTCATCAGGAAAAACATCGTTAGCAACTCTCCTTCCAATAAGTTAAGAAATCCAGACGCGGTTGACTATATCCATCTCGCCAAGTTCCTCTATCAGGCGCGGCGAATACTCCACGGAGTAGGATCCCGCAGCCTTCAGCTCCTCACCGGCGATGCCGTTTATGGACATGAGGACCGTTATGAATCCGCTGTTGTCCCTGAGCTTGCGCGAGAGCGCCTTGAGCTCCTCCTGACCAAGGGCCGCCTGGTTGAGCACTATATGCACCTGGCTCACGGCCTCGGGCTTGAGCTCATACGGCGAGCAGACGCTTGAGATATGGAACGATATCTTCGACTCGGCGTCCTTCCGTCCGAACGTGCCTCTGAAGCCATAGATCTGGTCCTTCTCCACCTTGTCGCGGATGACCTCGTAGGTCGAGGGGAAGGCGACAGCGTCCACATCTCCTTCCTTCGTCTGCAGCGTGTAGAAGCCCATCTTCTCCTTCTTCTTCTGCGTGACGACCAGGCGCTCCGATGTGACGAGGGCTATAAGCGATGTCTCGGAGTCCATAGGGAGCGTCTCCGGATGCGATAGATCCGCCCTGACGGATGCCGCTATCTGCTCCTTGTAGATATCAAGAGGATGGCCTGAGATGTAGAATCCAAGGTACTCCTTCTCCATCTGCAGCTTCTCGACAAGAGGGAATGGCTCCACGCTCTTCATCTGGAATTCCCCGAGGGCCTCGGTGTCGTCGCCGAAGAGGGAGAGCTGGCCGTACGCCGTCGCCTCCTTCGCCGTCCTGTCGAACTTGAGGGCGTCATCGAGGTTGGCAAGGAGTGTCGCGCTGTCCACTCCAAGCTCATCGAAGGCTCCCGCCTTTATCATGGACTCGAGCATCTTCGAGTTGAGCATCCCGTCGCCCTGCCTTGAAAGGAAGTCCATGAATGACTTGTAGGGGCCGTTCGCCTCCCTTTCCTTCACGATCTGCTCGACGACGATCTCCCCGACGCCTTTGATTCCCGCCAGCCCGTATATGATGTCACCGTTATCGACATTGAAGTGCTTGTCGGACTTGTTGATCGACGGCGGCAGTATCCTCAGGTTGTACTTCGGAGCGAGGTTGAGGTACTCGGTGAACTTCGCGGGGTTGCCCATCTCGTTCGTGAGGTTCGCCGCCAGGAACTCGGCTGGGAAGTTCGCCTTGAGGTATGCAGTTTGGTACGCCACGACGGAGTAGGCCACGGCATGGGACTTGTTGAATCCATAGCCCGCGAAAGGCTCGAGGATGTGGAATATCTCCTCGGCGTGCTCCTCCGTGAAGCCGTTCTTCACGGCCCCGGCCTTGAACTTCACGAGCTCGGCCGCGAGCGCCTCCTTCTTCTTCTTGCCCATTATCCTGCGGAGGATATCAGCCTGTCCGAGCGTGTATCCCGCGATTATCTGGGCGACCTTCATGACCTGCTCCTGGTAAACGATGACCCCGTATGTCTCCTCCAGCACGTCCTTCAGGCACGGGTCGGGATACTCTATCTCCCTCTTGCCGAGCTTGGAGTCGATGTACTGGTCGATGAACTGCATCGGGCCGGGCCTGTAGAGAGCGTTCAAGGCGACAAGCTCCTCTATCGTCTGCGGATGCTCGCGCTTGAGGATGTTTGCCATGCCGTCCGACTCGAACTGGAAGACGCACTTCGAGTCCCCCCTGTCCAGCATCTCGAACGTCTTCCTGTCCTGGTCATCTATCTTGTTTATGTCGAAGTCAGGTATCTTCTTCCTTATCAGCTCCACGGTGTGCTTGATGAGGGTGAGTGTCTTGAGGCCGAGGAAGTCCATCTTCACCAGTCCGCACTCCTCAATCTGGAGCATCGTGTACTGCGTGGATATAGCACCGGTCTTCGGGTCGGCGTAGAGAGGGACGTACTTATCCAGGGGCTCGCGGCCTATGACGACGCCCGCTGCGTGGAGCGACGAGTGCCTGTTGAGGCCTTCGAGGCGGCGCGCGGTGTCGAAGAGCTCCGCGTAGATGCCGCCCCTGTCCTCGATCTCCTTGAGCCTCGGCTCGGCGTCGAACGCCTTCTGCAGCGTCATCTTCGGATCTTCGGGGATGAGCGAGCAGATCTTGTTCGATTCCTCGTATGGGATATCCAGCACGCGCGCCACGTCCTTCACGACAGCCTTGGGCTTGAGAGTACCGAAGGTTATGATCTGCCCGACCCTGTCCTTGCCGTAGTGCTCGGTCACGTAGTCTATGACCTGGCCGCGCCCCTCGAAGCAGAAGTCCACGTCGAAGTCAGGGAGCGACACACGCTCAGGGTTGAGGAATCGCTCGAAGAGCAGGTTGTACTTCATCGGGTCGACATCGGTTATGGTGATGGAGTAGGCGACGAGTGACCCGGCTCCGCTTCCTCGCCCAGGGCCTACCGGTATGCCGTGCGTCTTCGCCCAGTGGATGTAGTCGCGGACGATGAGGAAGTACGCGGGGAAGTCCATCTGTATGATTATCCCGAGCTCGTAGTCAAGCCTCTTCTGAAGCTCCTCGGTGACTACCGGGTAGCGCTGCCGGAGGCCTTCATTCGCGAGGAACGTCAGGTACTCCGCGTCGCTCTTGAACTCGGGCGGTATCTGGCACTTCGGGAGGATAGGGCCCGGGAAGTTTATCTCTATCTGGCATCTTTCAGCCACCTTCCCAGTGTTCTCTACGGCCTCAGGACACCATGAGAATAGCTCTGCCATCTCCTCAGGGGTGCGGAAGTAGAACTCGCCCTCCTTGTACCTGAGCCTGTTGCGGTCGGCCTTCTTCGCTGCCGTGCCTATGCAGAGGAGCGTGTCGTGCGCGTTCCAGTCGTCCTTCTCTATGTAGTGGATGTCGTTGGTGCAGACGAGGGGGATGCCCTCCTCATGCGCGATGCGGACGAGGACCGGGTTGACCTCCTTCTGCTCCGGAAGCCCGTGGTCCTGGAGCTCGAGGTAGTATCTGTCCCCGAAGAGGCCGCGGAACCAGCGCACGCGCTCCCTGGCCTTCTCCTCCTTGCCGCTGAGGATGAGCTGCGGTATCTCCCCGGCGATGCACGCGGAGAGGCAGATCAGGTCCTCGCTGTGAGCCGCTAGCGTCTCGTCGTCTATCCTCGGCTTGTAGTAGAAGCCCTCCTTGTAGGCTATCGAGTTGAGCTCCATCAGGTTGTGGTAGCCCCTGTCGCTCATCGCGAGGAGGATCAGGTGGTAGTACCTGTTGCCCTCGGAGGAGGGCGTCCTGTCCCTCCTGTCCTTCGGGTTTATGTACATCTCGCAGCCGATGATCGGGTTGATGCCCTCGGCCTTGCATGACTTGTAGAACGTGAGCGCGCCGAACATGTTGCCATGGTCAGTGATGGCAAGGGACGTCATCCCGCATTCCTTCGCTTTCTTTATGTACTTCGGGATCGATGCCGCCCCGTCAAGGAGCGAGAAATCCGTATGGTTGTGAAGATGTACGAAACTCAAGGCTATTCTCCGTGAAGGCAATTATAGCCTAAGTGCGGACGGTGTGCTACCTGATGCTTCACACGCGGCAGCCAGCTTGTAAAGCAGATGGAATGAGGGAGAAGAAGGCACTATGATCAAAAAGATTCTTGGGAGAATCCTTGAAGCCTGAAGGTTCTTCGCGAGCTTTTAGTCCTGTAAGGGGTAAGAAGAATACCCGCCACGATGAAGTGACCCCTTAAAGTTGGACACCTATCAGGAAGTCATCTTAAAGGCAAGTTTCCTGTATTGTAAAGGTGCCATTCCTTTCAGTTTCACCTGTATTCTCCTTTCGTTATACCAGCTTATGTAGTCATCGATTGCGGAATACAGATCCTCCAGCTTTCTGTACTCCTTTTCCCTCCCGAACCATATTGCCTTCTTAAGTGTTGAGAAGAATGTCTCCATCTTGCTGTTGTCTAGGTAGTTTCCCTTTCTGGACATGCTCTGTATTATGCAATGGTCATCAAGCCTCCTGACCCATGTAGGGTTCTGGTACTGGTATCCCTGGTCCGAATGCAGTACGAGCCCGGCGAGGCAGCGGTTCTTGTCGAATGCCTTATCAAGCATATCCATCACGAGCTTCATCCCCGGCGAGGTTGA
>CALXLT010000004.1 GCA_944389275.1 uncultured Spirochaetaceae bacterium | reverse complement strand
CCCCGTAGCATCTTGTCAAGAAATACCCTCCCTTTAGGAAGGAAATATTATGAAAGGGAGGGGATTCATCCATAAGAAGGCTCTCGGTTTGTTATCTGTACTCTTTTTCAATAAGAAAGCCCCCAGACACATCAACGGTCCAGGGGCATGCTTGATTGCCGGGTATTCCGGTCCTGTCTCAGTTCGTCTTGCCGAGAATGATCGTCTCCAGCATCTCCGCAGCGGCGCTGTTTATGTTATCCGTTACCTCACGCGGAGTTCCTTTGTACTTGAGATCCGAAAGGGTGCTTTCCATTGCAGGGGCTGATGGTGAAGCATCCGGGCCCATTGATGCGCTTATTTCCATCCTTGCATCGAATTCAACAAGATATCCGCTGTATTCCCTCTTGTCTGTATAGCGGAAATGCCAGTCCTGAACAGTGGTGCCTACAGTTGAAATCGTTCCGTCAGGTATCTCAAGCATCAGGGTGTCTCCTACGGAAATGACGACATTGGAGATAGTCATAGCCTGAGTTCCAGCGGCTCCTGCCATCTTATCCATCTTCACTTTGAATTCACCGTAATCAGTTTGCCTTGTAAATGGTGTTGAATCAGTACCCTGAGACATCTTGTCTATCGCCGCATTGAGCTCAGTCATGAAGCTTCCGTCTTTGCTGCTCAGATCTTTGATGATGTCTGACAGGTTCATTCCATCCAGGATAGCTGCGGACTTCGGCTGAGCTGCCATTCCTCCAGACGGGGGCATGCTTCCTCCGCTGCTGCCAAATGCAGATTGGATAACGCTCATTCCGCCAAGGGCATCCTCGATTGCCTCGATGATTTCAGCTTCTGAGGCATCCCCGCCCGCTCCGCCTTACCGGAATCGCTGCAGGAAATCCCGGATACGATGATCATCGGGAGAAGCAACAGCAGCAGACACGCATTTCTGAATTTCATTTTCCAAATCCTCCTGATTCGATTTGATGTGCCGCTGCAAGTATACTGGGGGGGGGCAGATTTGCAAGAGGAGAAGCTATCAGGGGAATCCATCGGAGAATTCCCGATGAAGCAGGTTTGCAAGAATAAAAAATAATTATGATTCAGATTATAATTGTGATTTCGGAATATAATCCAAAATTATGCAAAGACAATAACTGCAAAAGCATTCATGCCGGATGTGCTTCTTCCCAGATGATGAAGCATATGGTTTATACGGGATTGGGATTGCAGATATAGCATTTTGACTTCCTGCCCCTTCTACTCGCAGACGTGTTCGTCTACACTATCTGCATGAGGATAATGGAAGCAAAGGAAAGGACTCCGGAACTCATCGGGCAGCTGCTTGCAGTCTGGGAGGCTTCAGTGAGAGCCACTCACCTGTTCTTGTCTGATAGCGAGATTGAAGATAAAGGAATACGTCCCGCAGGCCCTCATGGATGTTCCTGATCTGGTGATAGCTGTCGATGAAAGAGGCAATCCTGCTGCATTCATGGGAACAGGGAATGGTACATTGGAAATGCTGTTCATTGCACCGAAGGAACGCGGCAAAGGACTCGGAAGGCGTTTGCTGCGATACGGCATCGAGGAATCCGGAGTCCGCAGGCTGGCAGTGAATGAGCAGAATCCGCAGGCAATCGGATTCTATGAGCATATGGGCTTCCATATATGCAGGCGCACGGAGATTGATGAGCAGGGTAATCCATATCCACTGCTCTCTATGGAGCTTCAGACTGATCCGGCTGGTATCGGGAATCCCCATCTCTCGTAGCCGATCATCATCAAAAGGGAAGAATCTGAAGGAATTTTCATCCAGTCGCTTTACAATATCCGCCATTACGGGCATAATCTTCCTGTTCGCATTGCGGACGCAGAGGGCGCGTAGCTCAGCGGGAGAGCATTACCTTCACACGGTAGGGGTCGTTGGTTCAATCCCAATCGCGCCCATCTTAAGACGTAGAAGGCGATACAAAGCCTTTTCCTGAAAACGAGGAGCGGTATTCCAATGAGCCGCTCCTTATTTCTTTATGTACAAAGAATTATGATGCAAGCTACCGGGATATGGCTATTGTCTGAAGATCATTAGCAGTTCAGAAATCAGGCGTTTTCAGGATTTATTTCGAATCAGTTCAGAAATTTGTGTGATTTCTGAGATCTATATACGAGAAGAGGCTTACGGCTCTCGAACATGATGCGGAGGAAGAAGTACTCGGTGTCAGTGTAGCCGTAGGCCTTTCTTCTTATTGTCTTGATCATGTTGTTGGTACCCTCAACCCTGCCGGAATTTATCGCGAAGCGGGCATGGTTGAGGATGCCATCCATATGGGAGATAACCGTCTCTCTGAACGCCAGTATCTCCGGAATGCCTGAGTTCGAGGCGATGGAGCACCAGTCATCCATGCCCCGTTTCAGGGTATCCTCCGACTGCAGCGAGAATGCATACCGGAACTGCTCCGCAAGGAAATATGCCACTCCCAATGATGCATTGTCTCTTATGATCTCATCCAGCTTCCTCTCCCTGCCGGAGAACATCACCCTTTCCCCTGGAGGAAGCTCCTTCCCATGCTTCCTGTAGCTCTCGTACAGCCTTCTGTTGTTCTCATGCGCTTCCCTGTCCTTTTCCGCAAGCGTCGAGCGCCGGGAGAGCAGTATGAACCGGATGCCGCGGAGGCGACTGTACCCCTGCTCATCGCCTCTGTCCCGGAGATCGTCCTGCAGTCTTCTCCTCATCCTGGTAAGCACGCTGTCATTGTACAGCTTCATCATATGGAAGCGATCATAGACTATCGCTATCCCTGACCATCTCTCCCTGAATGCCGAGTCATACTGCGCATTCATATCCATTGCCACTGCCTGGACATGCCTCATCCAGTCCTTCCCCATATGCTCGAAGAAGTCATATGCCTGCTGCTTGCGCTTCCCTGCCTCCAGGAACAGCACGCGTCCATCCTCCGCATCTATCACCACGGTCGCATGCCTATGCCCCTTATGCAGCAGGAACTCATCGATTGCTATGAACCGCGCAGGCTTCGGCCTGTCCATATGCATGGCCTTAAGCCTTTCATTGTCAAGTGTCTTCACGATGCTGTGGTGCACGGAAAGGCTCCTTGCCGTCTCTACGATCCCTGCACCGTTGTTCATCCGCATGATTATCCTTCTCCTGAGGCGCTCCGTGATCCGATGCCCCTCTGCCGCAAATCCGGGCTTCTGCATCCTGCTATACCCGCATCCCGGACAGATGTATCGCTCAAGCCTGACTATGATGTAATGCAGATGCCCGATCAGTTCTATGTCCTGATACACCGACTCCCGGCTGCCGTGCACATGCATCCTCCTGCCGCATCTCGGGCATCCCTTCTCCCCTTCATTGCTCGAATGCCCTCGGGTGACATATATTTCCTTGCCTCTGCTGCTGACCCTCAGCTCTGGTTCCTTATCCACAATGAAATGTGGAAGCTCATGGCGTATTGTGATACTCTCTTGCACGGGATGATCTTCCTTTTGATTTGTTCTTGCTTTTTCAAATCTTAAAGGATTTCATCCCTCTTTTGTTGCTTTGCTATTTCCTTAATCCCACAACTTTCTGAACAGAGCCGAAAAGGAGAATGGGAATGGATAGTGAGAGTCTAGCTCATACCAAATGGAACTGCAAATACCACATCGTGTTCGCGCCGAAGTACAGGAGGCAGGTGGTCTACGGCCGGCTGCGCACGGAGATCGGGAAGATACTGAGAGAGCTGTGCAGGAGGAAGGAGATAGAGATCCTGGAGGCAGAAGCATGCCCAGATCACATACACATGCTGCTGTCGATACCGCCGAAATACAGCGTGTCGAGCGTGATGGGGTATCTGAAGGGGAAGAGCAGCCTGATGATCTTCGACAGGTTCGCGAACCTGAAGCACAAGTACGGGAACAGGGAATTCTGGTGCCGCGGGTATTATGTTGACACGGTCGGAAGGAACAAGGCTGCGATAGAGAAATACATCAGGAACCAGCTGATAGAGGATAAGAATGAGGAGCAGCTGGTGATGAAGGAGCTGTTTGACCCGTTTACGGATGAGCCGGCAAAGAAGGACAAGTAACAGCGGGAAGAAGGATTCGGAGACAGGAAGTCTCCGGATGGGGATATGAATCAGGAGGCTGCTTCAGCAGCTGTCCGGGAAGGTGTGCGACTGGCCGTCGGCTTCAGGGCGCGTATCAGCGCTTGCCGGTATCAGGCCCTTATAGGGCTTGGACAAACCACCGGCTGGGCCGGTGGTCCTGATTTCTTTATAAAAATAAACGGATATTCATTGATAGATAAATTAGGATAATATCTGGAGGTGTCATGAATATAACTATTCTAGGTGCAGGGGCCATGGGATCGCTCTTCAGCGGGTATCTGTCGAAGGGCAACAATGTCTCTGTCATTGATGTGAATGGCAATACGGTCAAGGCTATAAACGAGGAAGGCGTCAGGATAAGGGAGAAGGATGGGAGTATAGGAACATACCACCCGGCAGCTTATACCGATTCATCGACCTTAGGTGTTCAGGACCTGATCATAGTGTTTGTGAAGTCGATGTTCACCATATCCGCGCTTGAGGCTAACAAGGGCCTCATAGGTCCGGATACATACCTCATGACGCTGCAGAATGGCGCGGGGCATGAGGCGAAGCTCCTGAAGTTCGCGGACCGCAAACACGTGATCATAGGTTCGACGCAGCACAATTCGTCGGTCATAGAGCCGGGCTTCGCGAACCATGGAGGCTCAGGCATCACGAGCATAGGTCTTCTGGATGGCGATTCTTCCTCGATCGGGTATATCGCGAAGGCATTCACTGAGTGCGGATTCGAATGCGTGACCGAGGACAACGTGCAGAAGCAGATATGGAAGAAGATGTTCACGAATACCGCGGCATCCTCGCTTACCGCGCTCTTCCAGGTCCCGCTTGGCTTCATACACAGCAATCCCGATACGGACTATCTCATGCGTAAGCTCTGCGGCGAGGCTGTCGAGGTCGCGAACTCGCTTGGCCTTGACTTCGATCTCGATGAGGTCGTGGCTGATGTGGAGAAGGTGCTTGTAAACGCGCCGGAGGGATATACATCCATCTATGCGGATATAAGGGATGGGCGCAGGAGCGAGGTGGACACGATCAGCGGGGCTGTCGCGGAGGCCGCGCGCGAGCAGGGCATAGCGGTCCCGTACCATGATATGGTCGTGCACTGCATACATGCTCTTGAGGCAAGGAACAGCAAGGCTTAATAGGAGGCGAGGATGATCAGCTTTAGGAATGGACTTGAGTACAAGTACGATATGACGGCACCGGAATTCAGGACTGCTTTCGAGTTCCTGAAGAGAAAGGATCTTGCGGATCTCCCTGTGGGCTGGATAGAGCTTGAGAACGGGGTGAGGGCAAGCGTCCAGAGATACACGTCATTTGGATGGGATGAGAACAAGTTCGAGGCCCATGAGAAATATTTCGATATCCAGTATGTAGTCAAGGGCAGGGAAGTCTGCGGGGTGTGCAGCAGGGATGGGCTCAAGGTCGCAGTCCCATATGATGCTGATGGGGACATCATGTTCTTCGAGGAGCCTGAGCACTGCAGCAAGGTCTACCTCAACGAAGGTGATTTCATCGTCCTCGCTCCCGAGGATGTGCATAAGCCAAGATGCATGGCTGATGAGTCGATGCCTATCAGCAAGATAGTGCTGAAGGTGCCAGTGAGGAGGTAAGCGATGGTCAGGAAGTCCAGTGACAAGATAGTCGAGAGAATAGAGAAGAAGTTCAATGTGGAGAGAATATCATAATATGGATCTGTATACTTACAATGATATTCGGAGTCGATAGGTAATTCTGTGTGATATTATTTCCTGTGTTCGGGGCCTATGTACGCGATATAGAGGTGCTAGTGGGTTGCAGCCCTTGGCTTTTCCTATGTTCCTTAAGCTGGCTGAATTATGCTAAATAGGTGGGAATTGCAGAATAGAAAGCCGGAAGACAAAAGATGTTCTGGATATTATTGTGGACAAGTTCGATAAAAACATTAGCTTGATGATGTTAATTATTCGTTCAAATTCTGCTTTTGGTATTTCTTCTATTTTAAACAATATGAAGTGACCTCACATTTGCAGGATCGTGGATTCAGCAATACCATGGTCTAAGAACAAAAACAGGCGTGCCTTACCGCATGCAAAAGGAGATCACTTCAATGTTAACCAATGAAATTGTAAGAACAATCGGCATCGATGTCCATTCAGAAACGTACTCAATCAGCACCTACAACCCGCAGACGGAAACATTCATAGGAGAATGCACAGTCGAAGCAGATGCAAAGAATGTCATCAGGTATGTATCCAAGCTCAGGAAAGAGACAGCAATGCCAGTATCGATAGATGTCGGTTATGAAGCAGGCCCTACGGGGTTCGGTCTAAAAAGGGAACTTGAAAAGGCGAGAATCAGATGCCATGTGATGGCACCTACGAGCATCTATCGCCCAGCTGCAGGAGAGAGGGTGAAGACGGATGCCAGGGATGCAAGATCCCTTGCCAAGGCTGTGTACTGGGGCTCTTATTCCGAGGTCATGCCGTTGTCGGAAGAAGATGAGGCCCACAGGGATTACATCAGGATGCGCGATGACAGGAATGATGAGCCGAAGAGAGCGAAGCAGCATCTTCTCTCATTCCTGCTTCGCCGTGGCAAGCAGTATCAGGGAAAGAGCTGCTGGACTCAGAAGCATATGGGATGGCTGAGGAAGATAGAATTCGGGAATCCCGTGGATCAGCTCACATTCAAGGAGCACCTCAATGAGGTAACGAGACTGATGGATGCAATAGCGCTTCTTGATGCGAAGATAGAGGGATTCTCGAAGAATGAGCGGTATGCAGAGAATGTCTCGAAGCTCAGGTGCTTTGCGGGCATCGATACACACAGTGCGATGGTGATGGTGACGGAGATCGGAGACTACAAGAGGTTCGAATCCGCGGAGGCATTCTCTTCCTATCTAGGGCTCACGCCTGGAGAGCATTCAAGCGGCAAGAGCGCAATGAAGACAGGCATCACCAAAGCGGGGAATGCCCATTGCCGGAGGATTCTATGTGAAAGTGCCAACTCTATTGCAAGGGCGAATCCATACAAGAAATCAAAACGGCTTCTTTCACGACAGGTGGGAATGGATCCTGATGTAATAGCATATGCGGACAGGGGAACGGCAAGGATAAAGAAGAAATTCTTCACTCTTAAGGAGAACGGAAAACATACGAATGTCGCGAAAGCCGCCTGCGCAAGGGAGCTTGCATGCTTCATATGGGGAATGATGACCGGCAACTATGATTCTGAAGCAGCGGCCTCATAAGGTGCGGAGAATGGAATAAGCTGGATACTGGAGCATCCAGGGTTGTCCTGCCAGACTGGCGACAGTCAAGATCTTGCTATCTTCGACTAACTTATAAGACAGGCAGAACAAACCTGATTCTTGCATTTAAACAGAACGAGCAGTAAGCGGACCATTGGCCTACGGTAACCAACCCATGAATATGAAAGTGGTCAAAAGCTGAAAAACTGATTCCGGTCTGGCAAGAGAGCCTTGGATGCATATCTTTATAGAAAGTAACAAATAAGGAGTATGGAAAAAGATAATAGATATTACTTGACAGGGGTCACATCATATGAAGTTAGGGATAGAAGCCTGGAAAAGGGTTGGATTTGGAAAGACTTATGGGCAAGTGAATATTTTGGGAGTTAAATACTTTAGTGAGACGTTTTCATAGTTTGCTTTGTATACGAGCTGTTTTACCAATCAGCGGCATTAAAATAATTCATTATAATAAAAGAAATATATTTGCTATAATCTATTTCTGTGTTATGCTTATCATAAGATGAGCAGGGAGAAGAGTTACATAATGACGCAGCTGGACGGGAACAACCATTCGGTGTTCAGCCTGGGCTACCATCTCATCCTCGTCACCAAATACAGAAAGGAAGTAATCACCGATATCATTTCCGAGTATCTGAAGCACATGTTCTGCTACATAGCTCCGAAGTACAAGATAACGATATCGGAATGGAACCATGACAGGGACCATATCCATTTGCTGTTCAAGGCAGAGCCCGACAGTGAGATATCGAAGTTCATCAATGCCTACAAGGCAGCCTCATCGAGGCTGGCGAAGAAGGACTTCCCGGAGATAGTGGAGAAGCTTCATGGCAGGCAGTTCTGGTCGAGGAGCTACTGCCTGATAACGGCAGCAGGTGCGCCCCTTGAGATACTGAATGAATACATCCGCACGCAGGGAGAGGACTATGATGGAAGGAAAGGCTGAGAAGAACGAGAAGCCATCCACCATCATCGTCTCCAAGTGCATGGAGTTCCGTATAAACCCGACAGAAGAACAGAGGATCCTCATCTGGAAGACCTTCGGGTGCTGCCGCTTCGTGTGGAACCATCTCCTTGATGAGCGCATCAGCTTTGAGAAGATGAATAAGGGGAAGCTTCTCAATACAACCCCTGGCCCATCTGAAGAAGGAGCATTCCTTTCTTTCTGAAGTTGATTCGATGGCCCTGATAAACACGCAGCTGAACCTCAACCAGTCATGCAGGAAGCTCTTCCCGAAAGAGAAGACGCCTAAGTTCGGAGCGAAGGGAAAAGACAAGAGGTCCTATACCACCAACTGGATAAACAACAACATCGAGATAGTCCACAAGGGTGATAAGGAGAACTACATCAAGCTGCCAAAGCTCAGGCTTGTACGCATCATACTCCACCGTAGCATACCGGATGAGTGGAAAATGAAGCATGCGACAGTCAAGGAGACAGCAAGCGGCAAGTTCTTCATATCGCTGACGTTCGATGCTCCTGATACGAAGGCGGAGACCAGAAGGGAATTCGGGATCATAGAGGCATTCGACTACTCGATGCCGAATCTCATTGTATCCGCCTCCGGGGAGAACGACATCACTGCAGAGGATATCCACTGGTACCCAATCTCGAGAAGAGGATAGCAAAGGAGCAGAGGAAGCTCTCGAGGATGCGGTATGGCTCGAGGAACTACCAAGAGCAGAGGCACAGGATCGGGAAGCTCCATGAGAAGGCAAGGAACAGGAGAAAGGATTTCCTGCATAAGCTCTCCTGCAATGTGTCCCGCTCATTCGATGCCGTCATAGTGGAGGACATAAACCTTCAGCACATGTCGCAGTCCCTGAAGCTCGGCAAGGGAATAAGCGACAATGGCTTCGGGATGTTCCGCACCATGCTTGCATATAAGCTGAACGAGCAAGGGAAGGTGCTGGTGAAGGTGGATAGGTTCTTCTCATCCTCAAAGAGATGCTGTTGCTGCCATTTTGAGAACAGGGAGCTGAGACTTGAAGACAGATACTGGAGATGCTCTGCCTGCGGTACAGTGCATTTCAGGGACAAGAACGCATGCTACAACCTCCTGCAGGAGGGTGATATCCTGCTGAACCGCTGGGCTAGCGGGGATAGCTCGCTGATACTGGCACCATCAGGTGTCTTGAGTGAGAAGAAGCTCCATCATCAGGCTCACAGCAATGTGGGACGGAATGGTGAGTAAGCCACTTACGTCACCATGCACTACCTCGAGAAGGGAGCCATGTGGGGCATGGTCGACTACGGGAAGCACAACTACGCGGCGAAGAACACGGAGTACTCGTAAAACCACGACATGGGCGGGTACACGAAGGATGAGATCAGGGCGTACCTGGCCACGGACGAGAAGGAGTGGCTGGAGATGGAGCGCGAGCTCTATGCTGGAGTGCGCAAGGATAAATAATATCTCTTTGTATCCAAGAGCTGCCTTCGGGCAGCTTTTTTCACGGCCTAAAATTTTCCTTGCAGATATCTTTTTCGGTGATAGAATCAGATTAATCGATTAATCATCAAAAGGAGGAGATTATGAGAGTGTCTAGGAAAATAAAGGCCATCTGCTTGCTTTTAGTGCTTGCCCTTGCTGCTTTCCCTGTAATGGCTCAGGGCGGCAGGGAGAATTCTGCCCCATCAGGTCCTGTTGAGATCAAGATAGCTACATGGACCAGCAACCCTGATCAGATCGCGCTTCTCAATAGCTTTGTCGAGGAGTTCGCTGCCAAGGAAGGCATAGAGATCAGCGCTGAGTTCGAGTCAATCGAGTTCGGCGAGTATAACACAAGGCTTTCCCTTGAGCTTCAGGGAACGGAAGCCCCGGATGTATTCTGGGTTCTCGAGACATCCGCTCCTGCGTTCATCCAGTCAGGTCTTCTCGCTGAGCTGGACGCTGAGCTTGCCGAGTACAACCCTGATGACTTCTTCCCGAAGGCGATGGAGCTCTGGCAGAAGGATGGCAAGACATATGCAGTCCCATTCTCAACAAGCCCGTTCTTCATCCTCTACAACGCTGATCTCTTCGCCGCTGCCGGTATAGAGACTCCAGAGGAGCTTGTCGCTGAAGGCAACTGGAACTGGGATACGTTCCGCGAGGCCTCGAAGGCCATCAAGGACGCGACGGGCGTATGGGGCTACCAGACGGTAGATGGCGGTGGATATGACGTAAGGATCCTGCATAACCTCTGCCCGATCATCCGCTCCTACGGTGGGGATGCCTGGACAAGCGATGGCGAGATCCTCATCAACTCCCCTGAGTCTGTCGCGGCTGTCCAGCTCTTCCATGACATGGTCTATGATGATGGCTCAGTCGTTCCTCCAGGGGATCAGAGCAACTTCTTCGCAGGTGCTGCCGCGATGACCGCCGCACAGGTTTCTAGGGTTTCAAACCTTGCCCAGGCGGATTTCGCATGGGGCGTCGCGCCGATGCCATCAGGTCCCATGGGAGATGTCCCTGTAACCGGTCAGGCTGGAATCGGAGCCTTCAGCAAGGGTGACAATGTCGAGATCGCCAAGAAGCTTGTCGCGTATATGACAAGCGAGAGCTGCGTGGCGCGCATGGCAGGAATCTGGCCGCCAGCAAGGAACACTGTCCTTCAGTCTCCGGACTTCCTCACATCGCAGCCTCTGCTCACATCTGATCAGATGTCTGCCGCTGTCGCTTCATCCATCGAGACCGGAAGGGTCCTTCCTTCCCATGTCATGTATCCTCAGATCGAGGTCGAGTCCAGGATCGTGTGGGATAGGCTCTGGACTCCTGATGCTGATGTCCAGACAGTCCTTGATGGAGTCGCTGACGTATACGCCAAGTACATAAAGTAAGGACTAAGGAGGAACCATGCGAGGAAAACGATCTAAGCTTGAGAGAGGGGAGGCCCTGACAGGATATCTGTTCATCCTGCCGCAGATGCTCGGATTCCTGATCCTTGTACTGGTTCCCCTTGTCATGATCTTCATGTACTCGTTTGAATCCCGTAACCTGCTTTTCGGGAATATGGGATTCACCGGTATCGATAACTACAAGACATTGATCGAGGATGACCTGTTCTTCCTGACGCTGAGGAACACGATCGTATTCTCGCTCGGAGTCGTACCGCTCAACCTTGTGCTTTCGTTGGCGCTTGCCCTCTATCTCGGGGCGAACGCCGCGGGAGCGAAGGTCGTGAGAAGCGTCATATTCCTTCCTGTCATAACATCAGGAGTCGCCTGGGCCATCGTCTTTACATATCTATTCCAGGGAGGGACAGCCGGCCCTATAAACTACATTCTCTCGCTTGTTGGGATCGAGGGCCCCAACTGGCTCCATGAGAAGGGATGGGCGATGTTCGCCGTCGTTATATCCCGAGTGCTTAAGAACCTCGGAATGAATGTGCTTATATTCATGGGAGCGGTCCTCAATCTGCCGCAGGACGTGCTTGAGGCCGGACGTATCGACGGGGCCACGAAGCCTCGCCTGTTCTGGAGCATAAAGCTCCCGCTTCTCATGCCTTCCATACTCATGGTCATGATAGTCACCGTGATCGGCTCGATGAGGGTCTTCGATACGATAAAGCTCATGACCGATGGAGGCCCGGAAGGATCCACGATGGTGCTTGTCTACTATATCTACCATCAGGCCTTCAGGACATTCAACATAGGCTATGCCGCCGCGGTCGCCGTGGTGCTCTTTGTCATAGTCCTGATACTGACGATCATACAGTGGTCGCTCAGAAGGAGGGCGTCGTTCTATGAAGACTGATAGGAATATCGCCTATAACATCATATATTACATCGTGATAGCTGCAATCGTCGTTGTCTTCATCTACCCGTTCTGGTGGATGGTCACGAACTCGCTTAACAACATCAATGAGATATTCGGCAAGCCGACGCTGCTGCCGAAGTCCTGGATGTGGGAGAACTATATAGAGATCTTCCGCGTGCAGCCTTTCGCGAGGCATTATCTCAACACGGTCATTGTCGCGCTTCTGGGAACGCTGGGCAATGTGCTTGTCTCCGCGCTCTCGGGCTATGCATTCGCCCGCCTGCGCTTCCCTGGCCGCTCGGCGCTCTTCATCCTGCTCCTGACCGCCCTCATGATGCCGATCGAGGTAACGATCGTGCCGATGTACTTCATGATGAACGGCATCGGAGCCAATGATACCCTCGTTCCTCTCGTGCTCATACCCATATTCTGCTCGCAGGGGGCGTTCTCGGCGTTCCTTCTGAGGCAGCACTTCATAACCGTGCCTAAGGAGCTGGAGGAGGCCGCGCGCCTTGACGGGCTGCGTCCGGTCGGCATCTTCTTCCGCATAATGCTTCCTATATCCGTGCCTGTGCTCAGCTCTGCCGCCATCCTTGCGTTCCTCTCCGTATGGAACATGTATCTGGAGCCTCTCGTGTTCGTGTCGAGCCTCGATAAGTTCACGCTGCCTCTCTCTCTCTCGAACTTCAACGATACATACGGGCTGCCGCAATGGAACCTGCAGCTTGCCGCGACGACTCTTTCCGTCATACCTGTCATGGCTTTCTATCTGGTCTTCCAGAACAAGATATCGAACGCGATGGTCACTTCCGGAATGAAATAAGGAGAAGACGATGAATACCGAACTTGATTACGATGTTGTTATAGCGGGAGGCGGAATCGCGGGATCCCTTGCAGCGGTAGCCGCGGCGCGCCATGGTGCGAGGACTCTCCTTGTCGAGGAGACCGGGCAGCTTGGAGGAAGCCTCACGACATGCGGCACAGGACCTATGATGACCTTCCATGCCGGAGATCAGCAGGTGATAAAGGGGCTGGGCGAGGAGCTGATATCCAGGCTGGTCGGGAAGGGCCTTTCCCCAGGACACACCGTGGACAGCACGGGATATACCTATACGGTGACTCCGTTCGATACGGAGGGCATGAAGAGGGAGCTGGAGCTCATGGCCACAGAAAGCGGTGCCGAGCTTCTATACCATGCGAAGATCGTGAGCGCTGATGTGAAGGAAGGGAAGGCGGAGTCCCTCACGGTCTCCTCCATGGGATACCTCATAAGGATAAAGGCCAAGGTCTTCGTTGACTCCACCGGAGACGCGATCCTTCTGCGCCTTGCGGGCGTCCCGGTTCTTTCAGGCCGCGACAAGGATGGCGTGAACCAGCCTATGACGATGAACTTCAAGCTCTCAGGCGTTGATATCCCTCTCATCCGCTCGATCATGGAGAAGGATGTCGAGCTCTTCCCGTTCCTGAAGCAGCATCCGAAGGGGCTGGAGAAGAAGGCATCGAGGCTTTCGTTCTCGGGCTTCCAGGAGATAATGAGGAAGGGCATGGAGTCCGGAGAGCTTGATATAGACCGTGATATAGTGCTCTGCTTCGAGACGAATAACCTCAATGAGGTCATAGTCAACATGACGCGCATACCGCGCCTTGATCCTCTCGATCCCTTTGATATCTCAAAGGCCGAGACCGAGGGGAGGCGTCAGGTATGGGAGATGTACGCGTATCTCAAGAAGCATGTCCCGGGGTTCTCGAATGCCCTTCTCCTCACGTCAGGTCCAAGGGTTGGCGTCAGGAGCTCTGGACGCATGTCAGGCGTCTACACGATTACCGCTTCGGATATCCTTTCCGAGACGAAGTTCAGCGATGGCATAGCATGCTGTGGCTATCCTATAGATATCCACTCAGATGGAGCGGAGACCAAATCCACCTTCCTGAGGTGGGGAGGCTATTATTCGATTCCATACAGATGCCTGATAAACAGCGCCGTGGGGAATGTCATGGCCGCGGGCAGGGATATCTCAAGCACATTCGAGGCGCATGCCTCGCTTCGTCTCAGCCCCTGCTGCACCGCAACCGGACAGGCCGCCGGCACCGCCGCAGCCCTTGCCGTGAAGGAGTCTATCTCTCCTATTGACGTCGATACCGATAATCTGCGAAAAACGCTCAGAGAGGATGGTGCGATAGTTGAATAGGAGAGTGACGCTTCTTGATGTAGCTTCCAGGGCAGGGGTCTCCGCGGCAACCGCCTCAGCCGTGCTAAGCGGAAAGGCGGGAGAGCGCATAAGGGTAAGCTCCGTGAAGCGGGATGAGATACTTGCCGCCGCAAAAGCTCTCGGCTATGTACCGAACACGGCGGCGCAGCATCTCAAGTCCGGCGATGATAACCATATCATCGCGGTGTTCACCTATGAGAATATCTTTCCCGCAGATCCCAGAAGCGAGTACTATCCGTTCTTCGCGGGCATACAGCAGGAAGCGGAGCGCGAGGGTTATGATATCCTCATACTCAACAACTGGGCCCAGGATAAGTCAAGAAGCTCACGCATACGCCTTGCTTCCGGCGCGATAATGATCGGCGTGAATAGGGATGACGAGCATATAACATCCCTTGTGAAGCAGGAGTTCCCGCTGGTGTTCGTAGGACGCAGGAAGATCGGCAACGGCCTTCCCGTCCATTGCGTCAGGTTCGGCTACGAAATTGCTGTCAGGGCTGTGGTGGACAGAATCGCGCCTTATGCGGATAGATCATTGGTATATGTCTCGTCAACTCTCTCCACCGCGGAGCCTACGGAGGATAAGAGCACATTCCTTCACCGCGTATGCAGCGAGAAGGGGATAGCCGTGTCGGATGTCTCTGTGGCTGACTCGGCAACGCCTGAGTCGATCGCTGCGGTGCTTTCGTCCCGTGCCGTGATATTCGACAGGCTCTTCATCGCGGATATCTTCACTCCCATATTCCAGAAGGAAGGCATGGCAATCGGCCGCGATGTATTCGGCGCGATCCTTGAGGATGACTGGACGGGGACACACCCTGGATGGACAGCATGGGAGAACAGGCGAATGGAGCTTGGCGCGCTTGCCGTGAAGAATCTCATAGCATTCCTTTCTGGCCGTGACGCGGATACCGAGGAGGTTGTCCTGCCTATTGTAGAAAGGGCAAGCACAGGCGTCTTGGCAGAATAAGGCCTCCTGCTCTCAGGAGGCTCCAAAAAGCTCTTAGAACTTCTCTGCCTTATCTATATCAAGAACGAATACAACGCATCCTCCAGCGGGAACCTCGACCATGTTGGATCCTGTATGGGAGAATATGCGCATGTCAGCGCCGGTTACAGGGCTGAGCTGCATCCTGTGCCCCGCGAACTTCCTAAGCGTCTCGATGACGCCATCTACCTTCTCATCCTCCGTTCCGATGAGGAGCGTCGTATTCTTGGCCTTCAGGAAGCCTCCGGTCGTGGACAGCTTCGTCACGAAGAATCCATGGGCATTGAGCTCCTGGACCGTATCGGCCTCGTCTGCAGATTGTATTATCGCAAGGATAAGCTTCATCTTCGCTCCTTTCCACTTATTTTACCATAGCAGGGAACCGGACGCAAACGTAATTCACTATCGATCATGCAATTTCAGCTTGTGCAATCAATTGCGGAGTATAATCCGGCCAGTATTGCCGGAAAAACTGCTTTTTCCTTGCATCCTCCTCCATCAGGTCCATCATTGTTGTATGGATCCTGAGAGCCTGGAGAATGAGCGGAAGACACTTGATAAGGACATAGGCGGCCTGAAGATCGCCAAAGGGTACGCTGATACGGACATGAGCGGCGGCAGGATGCATAGGCTTTTGGCCGCGGTGGCTATATCCCTTACGCTTACGGCGCTTCTAGCCCTGTCGTTCATCATGCTTGCCGGCTCAGGAGAGCCTCCGGTCCTTTCCATCGAGGAGCAGGTTGGATTGATCGGCTTCCTGGACGGCATGGCGTGGAAAGGGGATCTTGGCTCCATACTGCCGGAATCCAGAGGAAATATAGTGACCCGGAAGGGGCATGGGGATATCCTCATTCTTTCAGCAGGAAGTGGTGCCATAACGTTCCGCCCCGGTCCGGAAGGCCTTTCTGCCGCATGCGGAAGGACAAGGATGTTCCTATATTATTCAGAAGGGAAGGATGGCAGGGGAGGAACCCTCACCATCCGTTCCGAGCTCTCATCGGTGTTCCTCACCGCGCTCTAGTGATGCCTTGATGAATGACGCGAAAAGCGGGTGCGGCCTATTCGGGCGGGACTTGAACTCAGGATGGAACTGGACACCCAGATAGAATGGATGGCTGTCTATCTCCACTGCTTCCACAAGCCTCTCGTCAGGGCTTGTCCCCGCTATCGTGAGTCCATGCTCCTCCATATCCTTCCTGAATCGGTTGTTGAACTCGTACCTGTGCCTATGGCGCTCGGAGATCGCGTTCTCCCCATATACCCTTTCCATAAGGGTTCCGGGCTTTATGCTGCAGGGATAGGCCCCGAGCCTCATCGTGCCTCCTTTGGGGATATTCCCGGCCTGATCGGGCATCAGCGCTATGACAGGGTGCTTCGTATCCGGATTGAACTCCGCCGAGTCCGCATCGCTCCATCCAAGCGCCGAGCGCGCGAATGCTATGACCGCGATCTGCATGCCGAGGCATATCCCGAGATACGGTATGCCGTGGGTGCGGGCATAGGTCGTGGCCTCCACCATGCCCTCTATTCCGCGCGATCCGAAGCCTCCAGGGATGAGTATGCCATCGGCATCCTTTATATCCTCCTCCCTCATGTGCTCTGAGTCCACCCAGCTTATATCCACGGATGCGTGGTTGATCCATCCCGCGTGCTTTAGCGCCTCATTGACCGATAGGTACGCATCGTGAAGCTCGGTGTACTTGCCGACCATGGCTATCCTCACTCGCTTCGTGCATGTCCTTGCCCTTGAGAGCATTTGTGTCCATTCCCTCATGTCAGGTTCTCCCGTGGCAAGGCCGAGCTTTCGGATGACGATATCGTCAATGCCTTCCTTCTGCAGCATCAGTGGGGCCTCATAGAGGATATCTACATCGGTATTCTCGATGACTGAGCTTCTCTCGACGTTGCAGAAGAGGGCTATCTTCGCCTTTACCGATTCCTCGATCTTCTGGTCGGAGCGGCATACGATGATATCAGGGAAGATGCCGGAGTTCATGAGCTCCTTGACGGAGTGCTGCGTCGGCTTGGACTTGTGCTCTCCGGAGGACCTGAGATAGGGCACGAGCGTGACATGTATGAATAGGCAGCTGTCCTTTCCCTTCTCATGGCTTATCTGGCGAATCGCTTCTAGAAATGGCTGTGATTCGATATCCCCGATCGTCCCTCCGATCTCCGTTATCACAACATCAGCCCCTGTCTTCTCGCCCAGTGAATAGATGAAGCTTTTTATCTCGTTGGTCACATGCGGGATGATCTGCACCGTGGAGCCGAGGTACTCCCCGTTTCTTTCCTTCTGCAGCACGTTCCAGAACGTGCGTCCGGATGTGAGGTTCGAGTACTTGTTGAGATCCTCGTCTATGAATCTCTCGTAATGCCCGAGATCGAGATCCGTTTCAGCGCCATCATCGGTGACGAATACCTCACCGTGCTGCAGGGGGCTCATAGTCCCTGGATCGACGTTCATGTAAGGATCCAGCTTCTGGGCCGCGACCTTTATGCCGCGGCTTTTCAGCAGCCTTCCAAGGCTTGCTGCCGTGATTCCCTTGCCGAGTCCCGATACCACACCGCCTGTTACGAAAATATGCTTTGACATCATTCCTCCATGATTACCGAGCATGCTGCATCCCGCAGCGTTATCCTTCTGTCCATGGCCATCTTCTCGATGTAACGATGGCCTTCCTCCTCGCTCAGTCCCTTAGCCCGGGCGAGGATGCATTTCGCCTTGCTTTCGATGCGCATCTCCTCGATGCGGCCCTCCAGCTTCCTTATGCGCTTTTCTGAGATCTCCAGACGATGCCTTATGGACAAGCCTAGGCGAAGGGCCTGGAAGAACACCGCCTTGACGATCGGCTTCTCGACGATTATCGCGCCGGAAGAGGCCAGGGCCGCGGCGTTCTCGCTTCTTGAGAGCATTATGCATACAGCCCCTGTTTCTTCTCCTATCATCCTCGCGAGCTCCGCGCCTGACTCGTCCTGAAGAGGGTAGTTGATGACTACCTCATCCCATTCCTCGTCAAGGACACGCCTCCGGGCCTCCGCGCCGGATGAGCAGGCATAGGCATCGATACCGCCTTCCTTTATCAGGGCCAGCAGCCCATCTAGGCTCCGCTCTGAGCCTGAAACGGCAAGCACCCTCATCTACGTCACCGGGAATTCCATGTCGCGGGCCGCTACCTTTGGATACCCTGACGCGGAGATCGCGCTCCAATCGGCTTTCTTCGCGTCGATGAAGCATGACGCAAGATGCTCGGGAAGGATGGACCTGACGAACGAGGAGCCTTCAGCAAGCTCTACAGCTTCCATGAGGTTCTCCGGAAGCTTCTCTCCTTCCTTTATATCCGAGAGCCTCATGTCCTTCCTGAGGCCTTCCTCGGCCGCGGCTGAGAGAAGGAGAAGCGCAAGATATGGGTTTGAGGAGGGGTCTGCGGATCTGACCTCGATGCGCTTTGCGCTCTCCGCCTTCACCTCCGGCATCCTCAGCAGCAATCCCCTGTTTCCCGTGCCCCAGCTTATGGAGCCAGGGGCTTCGAATATACCGAGCCTGTCATATGAGTTGGCGACAGGATTCAGAAAGAGCGTTATCTCCCTGATCCTTGAGAGTATTCCCGCGGCCATCGCTTCCTTCATGCTGTCGAAGGATGCGCCCTCCTTCGTGCATGAGAGGCTTATATGGAAGCCAGATCCTGACGTGTCGAATAATGGCTTTGGCAGGAACGATGCATAAAGGCCTGAGCGTGAGGCAAGCATCTTGGCCGTTGACTTGAATGTTATGAGATCGTCAGCAGCTCTCATCAGCGTCTGTGGCCGGAAGGTTATCTCGTTCTGCCCCGGACCTTTCTCATGGTGGCTTGTGTCGATCAATATCCCCATCTCCTCGAGCATCAGGGATATCTCCCTACGGATGTTCTCCCCTTTGTCCATCGGGGCGACATCGAGATAGCCTGCGTTATCCATGGGGGTTAGGGTAGGATTCCCGTCCTCCCCGTTGCGGAAGAGGTAGAATTCGCATTCGGTTCCGGCAATCATCTTCAACGACCTCGACCTTAGCCTCTGGTCCTCCTGCTTCAATAGATATCTCGCGTCGCCTTCGAAGGGGGTCATGTCCGGATGCATTATGCTGCAATAGAGCCGTATGACGCTGCCATGGTCCACAGGCCTCCATGGAAGCGGCATCAGGGTATCGGGATCAGGGAACAGCAGCAGATCTGAGTCCTCTATATTCAGGAAGCCCCTTATCGCGGAGGCATCGAAGCGCACTCCCTCCTCGAAAGCCTTCTCCAGCGTCGATGCTGATATCGAGACATTCTTCAGCTGGCCGAAGATATCGCAGAAGGCAAGGCGCACGAAGCGTACGCTGTTCTCCTTGACATAGTTGAGTACATCATTCTTTCCGTAAAGCATCCCGGATCCTCCATATGAAAAGAGAAAAAGGCGCCAGTTCTGACGCCTTTGTCTCTTTGAGCATAATTATTACATCAAGGCAGGCATCTCCTTCAAGAAGGAAACGTCCGCTTTACAGCATTTTTCCCAACGGAATCGCAGGAACTTTTCCACTCCGCGATCTTCCTCTCAGAGGAGGAGAAGCTTATGCCTACCTTGTGCAAGGCCATGCCTGGCTTCATGAGGTAGGAGTACTTGTCCCCGTATCCCTTCTCCTCGATCTGCCTCAGCGCCTCGTCAGCCGTCCTGTCCACCTTGAGCTCGAAGATCCAGATGTGGCTCCCTGCTATCAATACCTCGTCGGCCCGTCCCCTCATCCCCCTGTCCTCCGATGCGGCATGTAGCCCGGCCATCAGGAACACCGCGTGGAATATGGCATGGTAGAACCTCTCCCTCTCATCTCCCATGAGCTCGTATGAGAACGCCGAGAAGTATTCCTCGAGTTTCCTCCTCATTTCATCCTCATCGCCATTCCTTGCAGCTTTGACGAACCTGCTGATCCATAGGAAGACCGAATCGCTATCCTTACCGATGTGCCTTGCAAGGAGATTGCCTGTGAAGCTGGATGCCACTTCCTTGTTGGGGAAGGCAAGGCTGATCACTTTGTCTTCCGCATCGCATATAGTGAGGTATCCGGTGTAGTAGAGGAGGGCGAGCATCCGGCTCCTCTCTATGTCCTTTCCCTGCAGGAGTGATATGTCGGATGAGTTGAAGGCATAGGTTGTGATGGCGAGCTCGCTGCCGATGATGGAGGAGAGGTCGAAGCGGGAGGCGAGGGTGACGGCGAGGGAGGAGACCCCGGTCTGCTCCCAGTAGTTGTCGAAGCGGCAGCCGCTGTTGAAGAACCTTCCTATGGACACCGGGTTGTATACCGTCACCTCGGAGTCCCTCGAGAACCTGTAGCC
>CALXLT010000003.1 GCA_944389275.1 uncultured Spirochaetaceae bacterium | reverse complement strand
ATCACCTTGCGGAGACTAGTACCTGAAACTAGCGCGTCTACCAATTCCGCCATCTGGGCTCTTGGATGAATATACATTCCATCATCCTGCAGTGTCAAGGATACGAGGGGGATGTTGGAAATATGCGCGCACTGGCGCATAATAGCAGCATGAGGAAGGTTGAATATACCATAGGAGCCAATGCTTCAAGGCTTACCGGATACCTGCATGATGATCTCTCAGGTTATTGCGATACATACCGCAGGAGGCCTGCGATGCTGATATTCCCCGGCGGGGGATATATACTGCTATCTCCACGTGAGGAGGATCCTGCCGCGTTCCCGTTCTTCGCATCCGGCTACCAGGTCTTCATCCTTGAGTACAGCGTGGGTGAGGGCATAAGGAAGGTGTCCCCTGAAAGCGAGGCCGCCGCGGCTGTGGCCCTGATGCGGGAAAACGCTGATGAGCTTGATATCGACAAGGATAAGATCGCGGTCCTTGGTTTCTCCGCGGGCGGGCATCTTGCCCTCTCGATAGCCTGCCATTGGAGAAGGTTTGGGGAGAATGCGCGCCCGAACGCCGCGGTGCTCGCTTATCCTGTAGTGACGATGGGGGAGTACGCGCATAAGGGCTCGAGGGAATCGCTGACGGGAAACGATGAGGATCTTATCTCCTATTATTCTTTGGAGACGCAGGTTTCCGAGGACACGCCGCCGTGCTTCATATGGCATACGGCAGAGGATGCGTCTGTTCCGGTGATGAACTCCATACTCCTGGCCTCGTCCCTTTCGGCCCTTTCCGTGCCCTTCGAGCTCCATATATTCCAGAAGGGAGTCCATGGGCTCTCGCTCGCGCGGAGGGAGACGGGGATAGAGGAGAGGAACGCGCAGGCATGGTTCCCGCTGGCGATCGCATGGCTTTCATCGCTCTTCTCCTTCACCCTTTGATATAATACGGTTATGCAGAGACGGCTGTCCGCTATAGCTATTGTCCTTATCCTGCTGCTTTTCCCGGCAGCGGCGGACTCTTATTCCCTCTCTGCGTATATATCAGGGGTATCGGGAGGAGTGGACAATATCGGATTCGGGCTCTTCCCGATCGGGACGACATTCGGCTTCGAGCGTCTTTTCCCGCTTGTCCCGGGAGAGAGGGACGCCGAGTTCCAGTTCGAGATGTCCTTCGCGTTCAACAACAGCACGATCGACGAGCGCTTTGACTACATGACGGGAAAGCCGCTATGGCAGTCCTCGGATATAGACAGACTGGAGGGCACGTATTTCAACCCGCGCTCATCGATAGATGTGTATCTTGACCAGGGCTTTGGCGATAACCCCCTGTACGCTGATGGATCTCTCGTGAATCTCCGCCTTGGCTTCAACGCGCGCTACTCGATGGCGCTGGAGCGTGTGGACCTGTCGAAGGCCGGCAATGAGGATCCGCCTCTTTTCGTGGACTGGAGCGGGAATCCGAAGCCTCCCTTCGACGGCAGCCTCCCGGCCTATCCATGGCTTGAGGGGAATCGTAGGGTATATACCGATTACCTCTACTTCAACGCTTATCTCAACCTTGATCGCGATACCCCTACCGACGCCGAGGCCGAGCATGGGCTTGGCCTTGACCTGACGTTCGAGTACGGGCCTAAGTGGTTCTTCAACTCGCTTTCAGGCGTGCAGAGCGATTTCTGGCGCGCGGGCCTTTACCTTGAGGAGAAGATGGAGCTCTTCACAGTCTATCAGGACAATGGATGGAACTGGGTGAATATGTATATAGGGCACTCGAACACGCTGCGTTACACGGGCGGTGCCGTTGTTCCCGTGAACATGCTTCCGGAGGATAGGCTCAGGGCGCTTGTATCGGACAGGATATGGATCCACTTCACCGGTCCGCAGTTCCTGGCTGGCGATTGCTTTGCCTTCATAGAGCTCAACCTGTACAATACCCTTATGTTCGGTTCCGTCGCCAACGAGTCCGGTCCAGCCTCTTTCTCGATAGAGCTGCAGTCGAGCTTCTCGGCCTGCATCCAGGTGAGGCTCTTCGGCTTTATAAGGCTGGAGTATCAGGTGGGATATGATTTCATCAAAGGCATATGGCCTGAGTACCCGAGCTGGTGGCAGAACGCCGCGCTCTCGTTCTATGTGTCGGTATAGGGGAGGAAGGATGAGGAAGCTCTGCATATTGCTATTATCCATGATGCTCTCGGCTCCCCTTGCCGCGATAGGCTTCGGCTACCATGTCTTCGAGGTGCGTACCGAGCCTGAGTTCTCAAACGGCGTCTTCCCGACATCGGTGATGTACCAGTTCAATTTCCCGATGCCTGACTTCATCAGCGGCCGCAGCACGATACTGGCCTTCCGCCTCGATAACGGGCTGGCCTACAGGAATCTCAGGCAAAGCCCGTGCGATGGCTCCATCCTCGCCCGCGATCCCGTTCCCTACCCGACTGAGTACACGGTGCTATTCGATGAGTTCAACCTCTTCTTCGCCCAGGGCTTCATGGAGACAAGGGATGAGAAGAAGGACCTGCTGACAGCGTTCATCTCGATAGACGGGCGCTTCGAGAACGCGTATGAGCGCCTATCGTGGCTTTCCGGACCTGGGGATATGGAAGGGCTTTTCAACACGTTCGGCGGCGGGACGAAGGCTGAGCGCTTTCCCGGAGCTTCATGGGTGGGAGCCCCGGAGCTTGCCGGCAGCCGCTCGATGTTCCAGACATCCATCACGGCGGGCCTTGTCGTTGACTGGATGGATGATGATGTCACGCGCCGCGATGGGGTGAGATTCGGCAGCTACCTGCGCTTCTCCCCGTCATGGATGCCTCTTTCCACGGGGGATGCGTCCTTCATCGTGTCCTGGAATGAGCTTGAGGCGTCGAAGACTCTCTATTCTGTCGGACAGACTGGACGGACGGAGCTTTCATGGTTCTCCGTCGTCCTTGACGACAAGCTCACATACAGATACATCTTCGGGGACAAGGTCCCGTCATACATCCAGGGTGGCGATATCTGGGGAAGGGGGGATGTGCCGAACGCCGCGCATGTGCTTTCCAACAGGCTCTCGCTCACATTCTATGGCCCGCAGATAAACAGCAGGGACAGCTATCCTTCCCTGACGATCTTCTGGGATCTCGGGCTGGGGCTTGGCCGCGTGCTGAACAGGGGAAGCGTTGATGAGTTCATCGCGGAAACGGTCGGGAGCTACGGCATAAAGGTCGAGTTCATCATATTCGGCATCATTGAGCTATACTATGAGATATGGTGCTCATATGATGGGGCATTCAATGAGGACTCCTATGTGGAGCAGCGGTTCGGAGTGACAGTCGGTATATGAGACGGATTCTTGCCTTCCTTACGCTTATGATCGTCCCGTTCTGCCTCTTCGCATCCCCATACGCGTATATAAACGCGTCCTATGGGATATCCTACGACACGAACGTGTTCTCCGATCCTCTCCCTTCCTGGGCTGAGGAGGACATGAACTTCGATTACCAGAAGAACGTGAGCAACGCGCTCTCGCTGTCTGCAGATATCTTCTTCTCGTCTGGGCCTGCGGGGCTTTCCGTCTCAGCTCTCCTCGGCATCCCGTTCCATTCGGAGGTCTATGACTACGGAAGCGGTGTGTGGGGCGGCGCCGATGCGCTTCCTTATATAACGCTCTCCATTGGGCCGACTTTCCGCTATGACACAGGCCCGCTGGATCTGTTCTTATCGCTCCGCGCTGGAATCGGGGCTGATGACTTCTACCGCACGGGGATAACCTTCGACATTATCGTCGATGGCGGAATCCGCTTCTTCCCGACAGAGAGGATGGTCGTTTCCGTCGGAGCGCTGTATGATGCAAGGCTGATGAAGTTCTATATAGGCAATCTTGATTATGTCTATGAGCCGGGATATATAATGCTGGGGCTTGGCGGATATGTCTCCGTCGGCATAATGGTAGGGGATAGATGAGGAAGGCTGCGTTATCGGCGATCGTGATATTCCTGATGCTCATGCCGCTCTCCGCCAGGCAGGAGTTCTGGATCGGGGGCGATGTGCTTTACGACCTGAATATCCCGACAGCGGAGGTAAAGGACAGCCTTGAGTCCACATATGGCCGCGTTGAGATGATAAACAGCGTCGGGCTTGGGCTGGACATGATGTATTTCCCATCGGACAAGGTGCGCATAGGGCCATTTCTCGATCTGAATATAATATTCCCGGTTGGAGTCTCCTTCGATGGCTCCACTGAGGCCTTCATCTCTTATGAGTCGGATTACCGCCTCGATAGCTCGCTTGGCCTGGCCTATTACCAGCTTATCGGCCCGCGCTTCGGCTTCTTCATCGACGCCGGGATGGAATACAGCTATTACAGGGCTTCGACGACGAATGATCCCAATAGCCCGGGACCGGTGGATTACAGGCGCTTCGGGGAGTGGAACGCGATAGGCAACCTTGGCATCATAGCGGTCAGGAAGAACAGCTATTTCCGCTTCTATGCGGGATTCTCATACTCGCTTTTCCAGTCAACTCCCGGATTCAAGGTCATTGTTGGCGGAGGCGGCGGCTTCATCCTTTGAGAGCTTTTCCCTTATAAGCGTGAAGAGTATCGCGAAGACGGGGACCGCGAATAGCATGCCTCCCAGTCCGCAGAGCGCGCCGCCAAGCGTTACCGAGGCGAACACGTAGACGGAAGGAAGGCCGGTGGATGTGCCGACGACACGCGGGTATATGAAATCACCCTCAGCCTGCTGCAGCACGAATATGAAGATAAGGAACAGCAGTCCCTTGATGGGGCTGATGACCGCGATGATGAATGCTCCCACGATCGCTCCTATGATCGCGCCATAGATCGGGATGAGCGCCATGAGGCCGGTGAACGCGCTTATCGCGGCGGCATATGGAAGGCGAAGCACCAGCATCCCAGCAAAGCACAGCACTCCGATTATGCAGGCCTCGGTGACCTGTGCGATGATGAAGCGGGAGAATGATGATGACGCGATCCTCTCGAGATGGACAAGATAGCCGATCTGGCCCTCTGGCAGCAGCAGCGACAGCACCTTCCTTATATGCCTTGAGAGCATCTCCCTGTTCATTATGAAGTAGCAGGCGAAGACAGCCGCGACGAAGAACGAGACCGAGCCTTGTATCACGTAGATAAGGCTCTGTATCGTGAATGAGAGTATCGGGGCGGAGAATTCCTGTATCTTTGATTCCAGGAGCTCCGCGAGGGTCGTGATGCTGTCATCAACGCCTCCAAGCATGTCATTCACGAAAGGTATCGCGGATAGGTCTATCCTTTCCCAGAAGCTCTCATCGGACGCGAATGCTTTGAGGGAGTCAATGAGGATGGAGCACGCGTTTATGAACTCTGGAACGACCAGGGCTATCACAAGGGATAGGAAGAGGATGATCAGCGCGACTGAAAGGACGAGGGATATAAGCCTCACGCCTTTCCCGAGCCTTCCTTCAAGCGCTTTCTCGATTCTTTTGGATGGTATGCTGAGGATGAACGCGATCGCGATCCCGCCGAGTATGGGGGAGAGGACCGCTGAGATCTTATCCCACAGCCATGGAAGCGTTGCTTCGGCGTTTATGAGTATCGTGAATATCGCGATGAGGGCTGTTCCCAGGAGCAGCCGCGAAAGGAACTGTCTTCTGTCCATAGAAGGAATCTAGCACAGAATCCGTTAAGCAAAAAGGAGGCCGAAGCCTCCTTTTGTCATACAGTAAGGATCAGATATCCTCGATCTCAAGCGATTCGAAGTTCTCGTCGTCGCCCATCGTTGAGAAGTCTTCCGCTTCCGAAAGCTCCTCCGCGTCGAGCGTGCCGAAATCCTCGAAGTCCCCCAGGGAGGACTCAAGCTCGCTGAGAGCTGAGGTGATGGCCTCATCGATAGCTGCCTGGTCCGTGCTGACCTTGTCCAGGAGATCCTGCAGTTCCTTGTTGTGGTTCTCGACAAGCTCGAACCTTGCCTGCAGTTCCTTGTTCTCGTCGCGGAGACGGTGGATAAGCCCAACTGCCTTCTGCACTCTCATCAGGAGTAGCTTGCTGCTTTCGATCGTGGTCATATTACCTCCTTAAGGTTCTTATGCGAGAACCTTCTTGACCTCGCTGACAAGAGCCTCGAATGAAGCCTTGTCCTCAATAGCCATGTTGGAAAGAGCCTTCCTGTTAAGCTGGATGTTAGCCATCTTCAGGCCATGCATGAACTGTGAGTAGTTGAGTCCCTCAGCCTGCACAGCTGCGCTGATCCTGGCGATCCAGAGCTTCCTGAAGTCCCTCTTCCTTTCCTTTCTGCCGCGGTACGCGTACTGTCCGGCCTTCGCGACTGCATCCTTCGCGATGCGGTGGTTAGTGGACCTTCTTCCGTAGTATCCCTTGGCCTGCTCGAGGATCTTCTTCCTTCTGTCCTTGCGTCTTGTTCCGTCTACTGCTCTTGGCATCTTCCTACCTCCTTACGCGTAAGGGAGCATTGACTTTGCTCTCTTCTGCTCGACATCCGAAAGGATTCCCTGCTTGCGGAGGTTCATCTTCCTCTTCGGACTCTTCTTGGTGAGGATGTGGCGAAGACCCATCTTCTTGGTTGCCACCTTTCCGGAACCAGTGACCTTGAAACGCTTGGCCGCTGCTTTTCTTGTTTTCATCTTAGGCATTTCGTACCTTCTCCTTATGCGCCGCAGGGAACAAGAACCCCTGAAGCTGCTTTATATCATCCCCATACGGGGAATCATTGCTTTTTCTGAGGGGAGACTGTCATGCTCATCATCTTCCCTTCCATAAGCGCTCCCTTGTCCAGGTTGTACTGCACCCCGAGCTCCGTGAGCGCGTCCAGGATCTTATCGAGGACTACCTTCCCGAGCTCCGGATGGGCAAGCTCCCTTCCGCGGAACCTTATCGAGACCTTCACCTTGTTCCCTTCGGTGAGGAACTCGGCTATAGCCTTGCTCTTTGTCTCCAGGTCATGCTTCTCGATCTTAGGCTGCATCCTGATCTCCTTGATCTTGACTACAGTCTGGTTCTTCTTCGCTTCCCTGGTCTTCTTCTCCAGCTCATAGCGGTACTTGCCATAGTTAAGGATCTTGCAGACCGGCGGGTTGGCGTTCGGAGATACCTCCACGAGGTCCATGTCTGCCTCTTCTGCAAGACGGCACGCCTCCGGAACGCTCATCACGCCCCTCTGCACGCCGTTCTCATCGATCACGAGCACCTCCCGTGCCCATATCTGACGATTGATTCTAAGATCTTTAGTTGCCATTTGACTCCTTATTCCGGCAATTTAATGCACAAATCCGCTTTTGCTGTGACAAAGCCACGAAAGGGGTTATATCATGGACAAAGACAGCGTGTCAAAAGAAATAAGCGCATTATCTATATCTTCGGTCATAAATATGGCCTTTTACGTAGTATATCACGAAAAGAAGCGATGTGATCATCCATGTGAGAGGATATGACCAGAGCACTCCCTCGAGCGTCGGCGTGATGTACGGGACCACGTATATCCAGGCGGTGCGGAGCACGCAGATGCCGAAGATGCAGATGATGGTTGGGATCAGGGATTTGCCCGTTCCCCTTATCGCTCCGGAGAGAAGCTCTATCGCTATGTATGAGATGTACCAGGGCACGATGCAGACGATTATCGCGTGCCCGATGTCCAGCACCGCCGCGTCGGTCGTGAAGAGACGAAGTATCTCAGTCCCGATGAGCAGGAACAGCGCCTCGATTACGAACGTGCCGGCTGCGGAGATGGCCGTGCAGGTCCTGACGCCCTTCTTAGCCCTCTCCGGCCTTCCCGCTCCGTAGTTCTGACCGACGAATGTCGTGAGCGCTATGCCGAAGGCGTTGATGAACATCCAGAAGATCTGGTCGACCTTGGAGTACGCGGCCCAGGCTGCAGCGGTATCGGTCCCGAAGCCGTTTATCGCGGACTGGATGATCAGGTTGGATATCGTGTACATGATGGACTGTATGCCCGCTGGAAAGCCGATGAGGAGCATGTTGCGGAGGATCGATCTCGTGAACCTTATCCTCTTGAAATAAAGCTTCGTGCAGTCAGTCTTCTTCCTCAGCACATAGAGCACCATGACAACCGACACGACCTGTGAGATAACGGTGGCGATCGCGGCTCCGGCGACACCGAGATCGGTGAAGCCTACAAGGAGGATGTCGAGCACGATGTTCGTGAGGCATCCCACGAGGAGGAAGTAGAATGGCCTCCTGCTGTCGCCGAACGCGCGGAATATGCCGGCGCCCATGTTGTACATGACGATCGCAACGGATCCGAGGAAGTAGATGTGCATATATGTCACGGCCATCGGAAGGATATCCTCAGGCGTGCCTATGGCCACCAGAAGCGGTTCTGAGAACGCAAGCCCGAGTATCATTATCGCGATGCCGCCGACGATGGATAGCATGATCGCAGTGTGGATGGATTTCGAGACCATCTCCTCATCCTTGGCGCCGAAGTACTGGGAAATTATCACCGTGGCTCCGGATGAGAGGCCCGTGAAGAAGCCTATGAGGAGGTTGATCGCCGTTCCCGTTCCTCCTCCGACCGCGGCCAGCGCCTGCTTTCCGAGGTACTGGCCGACGACAATAGCGTCTACCGTATTGTAGAGCTGCTGGAAGAACGTTCCGAGAAGAATAGGGAAGAAGAAGGAGAGCAGCTGCTTCCAGATCACTCCTTCCGTGATTCCATTTGCCTTGATATCCATCTGACTCACGCAGTGAGTGTAGCCGCTTATCAAGGCAATGTGAAGATGCTACAGGATCCTTGCGACCGGCATCTTGCGGATGGCTATCTTCGTCGTGCAGCCCTTGCCGAAGAGCCCCTCCATACCGCTTATGTAGCGGTCGATGAGGTTATCCGGGACATAGGCCTGGATGGTGCCCGCGAAGCCTCCGCCGTGGACACGTGACGCCCCGTCGCCGCGGAGTATCTCCTCCGAGAGCGCGATCGCGAGCGATAGCCCCTGGTTCGCGGGGGATGATGACGGATAGACATTCTGCAGGAAGCGGAACGAGCTGTTCCCTGATTCCTCCACAAGGTAGAGGAACGTGTCTATATCCCCATCCTTAAGCTCCTGGAGCATCAGATCGACCCTCTTGTTCTCCGTGAAGAAGTGGTAGGCTCTCAGAAGCGCCCTGTCGTTCTGCACCTTCTTTCGTATTTCAGCCATGTCGCGGAGGAAATCGGAGAACTCGACCTCCCTGAGGTTCTTCTTGCCGTAGAACGCCGCGATCTCCCTCATCTCTGGCGGAACCGCCGCGTATTCTCCCGTAAGGTCCGCGTGGGAGCCATGGGTATTGGTGATGATCATCGTGTAGCCATATGAGGAGAAGTCGACATCAAGCGGGGTGAGCACGGGATTCCCGCTGTCCTTGAAGTCTATTCCGACTATGCCTCCCTGGGCGCAGCAGGCCTGGTCAAGGAGCCCTGAAGGCTTTCCGTAGTACACGTTCTCGGCAAACTGCCCGATCTTCGCGAGCTCTATAGGCTCCAGCACGTCCTCGTTGTAGAAGTTGTTGAATATCTCGGCGATGAGGACCTCGATGGCGGCTGACGACGAGAGCCCGGAGCCACCAAGCACCCTGGTCGTGGTGTTCGCTTCCCAGCCTCCGATCGTGAGGCCACGCCTCCTGAAGCCTTCCGCGATTCCCCTGACAAGGGCCGCTGTATCGTTCTTCTCCGCTTCCTTCGGCTCTAGGTCCGAGATATCCACCTCCACGACAGGAAAGCCCTCGCTGTTGATTATCACCTTGTTGTCGCTGCGTCTGGAGACCGCGCCTATCGTGTCGAGGTTTATGGTGCCGCCGATGACCTTGCCGAGATTATGGTCCGTGTGGTTGCCCGCTATCTCGGTTCTTCCTGCAGCGCTGAAGATGGCCGCATCCTTCTTTCCGAAAAGCTCTTCGTGACGCTTGAGAAGATCCTCGAATCTCCTATCCATCTCCTTCTCATCGTATTCATTCCCATAGAGGTCTGGATAGACTTTGTGCAGTGTTTCGATCATAGCCACTCCTTTCTTCCGATGATTCTAGCATCTAGGGAGGAAGGGAACAATCTTTTTCAGCCCCTCCTGGCGACAAGGCCGCCGAATATGCGCCTTACGCGGCCTTCCTCCTCAAGCCGTCCTATCGCCCTCCGCACCTCATCCTCTCCCCAGGATGGAAGCCGGTGGCGCCTGAGGAATATATTGCGTGCTGTCAGGGCCGCCGCCACGCTCTTATCCTTTGAGAATGGGCGGAAGCGGATGTATGAGAGTATCTCCCGCTCGCCCGCGGCCTTGTAGCCGTCAGGAACGCATGAGGAGCAGGCGAGGCACATCTTCTCCTCCCTTTCCTCTCCCATGGCTGCAAGGAGGGATGTTCGGATGCACATGCCGCTCTTGAATACTTTCTCCAGTGGAGAGTGCTCCTCAGGATAATAAAGGACATACGAGTCCATCCTTGAGCCGTCCCGGCCTCCTCTTCCTGATTCCTGCAGGAAGGATGCCGCGTCCTCAGGGAGCGAGAGGTGTATGACTGTCCTTACATCCTTCTTGTCCACTCCCATTCCGTACGCTGTCGTTGCCGCGAGCACGCCGTCCGTGGATGAGAGGAACCATCTTTCCTTTTCTTCTTTCTCCTCCTTTGGTATCAGGGCATGGTAATGCCTTATATCAAAAAGCTGGTTAAGCTTTGCCGCTGTGTCCTCGGCAAGCTTCCTTGAGCGGCAGAATATTATGGCCGGGCGTGAGGATGGAGGCGTGAGGATGGATATAACGTCACGGAGCTTTGAGAGGGAGCGGACGCTGTGGTAGAAGATGTTCTCCCTGTCCACGCTGCCATGCACCGTATAAGGAACCTCGCCTGAGAATACATACTTCTCTATGCCCCTGCAGATCGCGCTGTCGGCCGTGGCTGTGAAGGCCAGCGTCAGGCGTGGCCTTATCTTCCCGAGGATCTCTCCGATGCGGGTGTATGATTCCCGGAAGGATTCTCCCCATACCGGCACTGTGTGTGCCTCGTCCACCACAGCCATGAGCGTGTCGCGGGAAAGGATCTGCAGCTCTCCGCGCCCGTCCATCGCGATAAGCGTCTCGATATTCGTTATAACCGAGACCTCCTTATCCTCCTTTATACGTTTCAGCCTCCTTGCCCTTTCCTCCGGATCCAGCCCTCCTCGGAGTATCTCATACGGGATCCCCGCCTCCTCGAATCGCTTTGCCTGGTCATTCATGAGCGAGAGAAGCGGATAGATAAGGACAGCTCTCTTTCTCAAGAGTGCTATTGGGTACATGAAGCAGAGGCTCTTCCCTCCTCCTGTCGGGAGGATGCCTAGTATGCGGCCTTTCGTCTCACCCTCGGCTCCTCTGAGGATGTAGGTTATCATCAGCTCCTGATAAGGCCTGAGATACCCTATGCTGAAGCGTTTTTTGAGCAATGAATAATCAATATCCACTGATGCATCCTTTTAAATCATATGTCGGAAAGCTCAATCCCATGCGAATGTCAGCTTACGCTTCTTATCCACGCAATCCCTTAGATAAAGATTAATAAGATTCTGATAAGATATACCGATTTCGGTTGCTTGTTCTTTAAAGTAATCGACAGAATCTACATCTATACGGATTGTAATCTGCTTCTTAAGCTTTTTCACATATGGGTTCTTAACTCCCTTGCTGAAATCATAATTATCTTTCATATTGCCTCCTTCGTATTGATCTTTCATATTGCTTACGTTCTTCTATGTTTGCCTTTCGGGCCGAAATTATCCTTATTTCTGTATCTTCATGACGAAAGCAGTGGCAAACAACTAGAGTGCGAAGTAGATTGCTTGTACCGATTATTACGAAACGATCCTCAGTTTCAGAATGTTCGTCATCGTATATTACCAAAGCTTCTTCGTCGTAGAACACAGTCACTGCCTCCTCGAAAGATACTGTTTCTTCATGTTCCTTTTGTTCTTTTTCTGAATTCCATGAAAAGGAAATATCCTCATTCATCCTGTTCTCCTTAATTATAAATTAATTAAAAAATATTTCAAATAGATTTACATCAGCCCATGCTCCAGGAAGGAGTAGTATCGCTCATCCGTGAATACGAGATGGTCGAGAAGCTTGATGCCGAGTATCTGGCCCGCTTTCTGTAGCCTTGCAGTCACGTCCTTGTCATCCTGCGAGGGTTCTATGTTCCCTGAAGGGTGGTTATGCGCGATTGCTATCGCAGCGGCACGGGAGCGGATAGCGTTCGCGAAAACTTCTCTAGGGTGCACTATGGTCTTGTTAAGAAGCCCGATTGTGGCGACGAATGTCCCGATTACCTCATGCGCGCCATTGAGAAGGACCACGACCAGGTGCTCCTGCTCCCTAGAGGCGTAGTGGCGCACCTCTCTGTACACATCCTCAGGCGTTGACACTGTCCTTGGCTTTTTGTGGGAGCGTCTCCTGCCGAATTCAAGGGCCGCGGCGACCGCTGATGCCTTTGCCCTGCCAACGCCCGGTATGAGCATTATCTCCTCAGGCGTTGCCGCCGGAGCTGTATCAAGAGCCTCCAGCAGGTCCTTTGCGATTTCATCAACTGGACGGCGGATGCTTCCTGATCCGATTATGAGCATCAATAGCTCCCTGTCCGTCAACGCACCGATTCCAAGCCTCTCAAGCTTCTCGCGGGGCTTGCTTCCGTTCTCAGCTTCCTTAAGCGTGCTGTATCCGCATTCGATTGAATAATTCATACTAAATATACGCCTTAAGTCGCTGTTTCTGCCAACTTCTGCTAAAATCCCATGTATGGGACGGTATAGGATAGGGGAAGTGAGCGAGCATACGGGGCTCTCGCTGAGGACGATCAGGTATTATGAGGAAGAGGGGCTGATAGCCTCAGAGCGTTCCGCTGGGGGCCAGCGCTGGTACACTGATCAGGATATCGTGTACCTCAAGCGCATAATAGAGCTTAAGGGCCTTGGCTTCTCCCTTTCGGAGATCCGCAGGATAATAGAGCTTAAGGCCGAGGATGAGAGCGGTAACAAGCGGAGAAGCGAGCTTCTGGCGCAGTACAGGAAGAAGCTTTCCGAGGATAGAATCAAGCTTGAAGGACTCCAGAGCCACATAGATGAGCTTGAGTGGCACATCCATCAGCTTGAGAAGGCCGAGGATGGATTCACATCATGCCCCGGCTCGCTCTGCGCAAGCTGCAGCTACAGTTCGCGCTGCATATTCTTCAAAGGTCTGCCAGCCAGGAATTGACAGCAAGCGCGAGGTCTATGATGGAGCCTGAGAGCACCCTTGGAAGGCGGCGCGAGAAGAACATGCACTCAAGAGTCAGGTAGCCGCCGTAGCTCTCGCGGAAGGCCGGGATCACATCCTCCCAGCATATGTTCCCGAACCCTGGCAGCAGGTGCTGGTCGCTTTTTCCGTCATTGTCCGCGATGTGCGTCGCGATGAGCTTCTCACCGCATGTCCTTATGAATGTGGGGATATCCAAAGAGCGCATGTTCGCGTGCCCCGTGTCCAGACAGATGCCGGCCCTCCCGCCAAGGCGCTCGCATATCTCCATCAGATCGTCAGGCTGGCTTATCCCATCATCCTCCATGTTCTCTATGGCTATCATGATGCTGGTCCCTGAACGCTCCAGAAGGTAAGAGAAATAGCTTGCGTTCTCTTCTACGCTCCCTTTGATAGGATGGATAACTATATGGGGTATGCCAAGGCGCTCCGCATACTCCATGGAGCGAAGTATCTCATTATTAGATAACTTCTTATCATCATTAGTAAGCGCCGCGTAGTTTCTAGGATATGGCGCGTGGGCCTGTATGTAGGAAAGCCCATGCTCCTTCTTTAGTTCCTCAAGCTTCTCTATGTATCCCCAGCCGTCCCCATTGAGCTCGGATCCGGGATTCATCATCTCGCAGAAGTTGAGGTCAAGCGCCTTGAGGCCATGCTCTGCGTACTCGGGGATGAGGGAGAGCATCGTACGCTTTCTCCCATCACGCCCAAATGACACGAGATTTGTATTAGAGGCCGTTCTGAACCCTGTACTCATCTATCGCTCCCTGCACCACGCTGACCATCGAGCCAACGGCTTCATCTATATCCTTCCCGCTTTCCGTCACGGCCCTTATCTCGCTCTGGAATGAGTAGTATATCTGATAGGCCGAAGGAAGCCATATCCCTACGACCTCCGGATTGGATGAGAGCGTCTGCTCCATCGCTACCGCAAACTGAGGGTTGTCAGCAAGGAACGCCTTGTAGCCATCCGTGCCATAGAGCTTTGTGTTGATGGCCATATAGCCTGTGCTCTCCGCCCAGTAGAGCTGGCTCTCTGGAGAGGTGAGGAACTCAATCAGAAGCCTTGTCCCTTCCTTTTCTGAGAACGCGAAGAGCGCGCCTCCTCCTATGTTCACCCCGCCCGTGGCCTCCTCATCGACCATCGGGACATATGCCGTTCCGACCTCGAATCTGCCCGCAACTGTCGCGATCACCGTGGAAAGGTTGGAGGAGGAAGCGAGCATCGAGGCCGTGCGTCCTGCCGCGAACTCGTCTCTCACTCCTGACGTGAGATTGCTCACGAAGACTGTGTCGTAGAAGGCCTTCCAGTGCTCAAGGAAGTTCCTGAACGTGCCTTCCTCTCCGAAGAGCACCCTCTCAGGCGTTCCGAAGTGGCCGTTCTTCGCGTCTACCATGTATGAAAGCCCCTTCTGCGCGCCTATGAACGCTCCCAGCTCATAAGTGGTCGGGACACCTGCGAATGCGTAGCGGGTGACGTTTCCCGCCCCGTCCTTCTCTCCAAGCATTGGAGCGATGGCCGCGAACTCATCAAGGGTCCTTGGCGGCTCTATGCCTTTCTCATCGAAGAGCGTCTTGTTGTAGTAGAGGAGAAGAGACGAGCAATTGAACGGCATCGCCAATAGTCCCCTGTCCGAGTCCAGCGCCTTGAGAGCTGATGGAAGGATAGATGATGTGTCAGCGCCGAGCTCATCTGTCGTCACGATGTAATCCGCGCCCTTCATGTCCAGCGCGGCCGTCGCGTCCATCTGCGCTATGTCCGGAAGCTCTGACACGTTCGCAGCGGCCGTTGCCTTCACCTTCGTCAGCACGTCATTGGCCGCCCCCTGGTAGATCGCCTCTGCCTTGATGCCGCTGTCCTTGCCGACCGTGTCGTTGAATCTCTCGATAAGCGTCTCGAACGCCTCTCCGATCCTGCCGCTGTTCGAGTGCCATATGGTTATCGTGTTCTCCACGCTCTCCTTCGCTCCCCCTGCCGTAAGGGCAAGGGCCGAGAGCAACATAAGCAGAAGCAGTATGGATTTCCTCATTTTCAATCCTCCTTTGTGTCCACCAGGGCTTTCATTATCATGTTCCTTCCTGCCGCCAGAAGCGCCAGGAAAGGTATTGTCACTATCATCGCAGCCGCGAACTGGGCGCCTTTCTCCCCCTCTTCCGCGAAGCCAAGCATAGTCAGGCCGATCTGCACCGTCCTCATCCTGTCCCTGTTCGTGACGATCAGCGGCCAGAGATAGCTGTTGAATGAGGAGATGAAGCTCTGGATCAGTATCGCCGCGTCAAAGGGCGAGTAGAGAGGGGTGAGTATCTGCCACATGTACCTTAGGTCGCCGGCTCCGTCTATCCTCGCCGCGTCATATACATCCCTGTCTCCGGCGAGGAACGCCCCATATAGCATCAGCACCGAGGCGCCGGAGAATATGGATGGCAGTATGATGCCCATATAGCTGTCCAGGAGCCCCATCGATGCGATTGTCGAGTAGTTCTCGTAAAGAAGCACGTCAGACGGGATGAACAGCGTTGCCATGATTATCCCGGCAATGAGCCTCTGTCCCCTGAATCTGAGATGGGTAAGCGCGAAGGCCGCGGGGATCGAGACGGCAAGGCGCAGCAGCGACAGCATCACTGATGTGATCGTTGAGTTGAGCACATAGCGCGGGAAATGCCTATGCGAGAGCGCGAGGGCGTAGTTGCGGAGCGATATTGCGGATGGAAGGAAGCGCGCCTGGCTGTCCGTGAAGTCCACCACACTGAAGAACGACGTGGAGAATCCGTACAGGAACGGGAACGCGATGATGGCCGCGAGCAGGGCGGCAAGAATCGTCCGGATAGCCTTACTCATCCCTCTTCCTCCTTGCTGTCAGCGCGACAAGGGACATCGACACAAGGGCCATGAGCGTGGATATCGTGCGCCCCTTCTGCAGGTTGGAGCTTCTGAACGCCTCGAGATAGTAGTAGTACATCACGGTCTCTGTCGATCTGTACGGGCCGCCTTCCGTGAGAATCATGACCGGCGCGGATATCAACAGGGCATCCTTGAGAGCCAGGAATATCGTCACGAGTAGCATGTTCCTGATAGCGGGAAGCTCTATCCACAAAAGCGTCCTCACGCTTCCGCAGCCATCTATCTCGGCCGCTTCCATCAGGCTTCTGTCTATGGATCTGAACGCGGAGAGAAGGAGTATGTAATCCAGTCCGAAGTCAAGGAACACGCAGAGGAACACAAGCACGGCCCTGGCGCTTATTGGGCTCTCGAGCCAGAGGATGTCCGTGCCGAGGATCCTGTTCGCGATGCTTATCCTTCCGCGGAACATCTCTGAGAAGATCATCCCGTATGCCGATAATGATATCGCCATGGGGGAGAAGAAGATGAACTCAGCTATCCCCGTCCTCCTGCCTTTCCGTCTTGTGAGCACTGCCGCAAGCAGCGTGAGCGCCGTGTTGAGCGGTATGAAAAGCAGCACGAAGAGCAGTGTATGCCCTATGCTTCTGATGAATGCCTTGTCGGCAAAGAGGCTTTTGTAGCTGCTTAGGCCCCCGAAGCCTATCACGTCCCCGCCCTGCGTCACCTTCATGAACGAAAGGAATACGGTCCTCATGAAGGGGAGTATTGAGAACATGAGCGCCAGCGCCACGGCTGGCAGCAGCAGTAGGTATGGTTCAGCCTTTTTGCCTATCATAGGCGTTAGCGTAAGCTCTTTTCCTGTTAGATTCAATATATCCAATGTGTTATTTTCTTGTTTGACAACAAGATATCTTACGTACTAAAACCTTACGTAAAGTTTTTATTTGTCAGCTTTGTCAAAATCAGGGGCATATGATGCCGATTGTCCTGTACTCATCTCCCGTTGTGAAGTACAATCTTAAGGCAGGAGGAGAGAATGAAACCTACATTACTTGTCATGGCTGCCGGGATGGGTTCCCGCTATGGTGGAGTCAAGCAGATCGATGCTGTCGGGCTGCACGGCGAGACGCTTCTTGATTTCGGTGTCTATGACGCATTCCATAATGGATACGGGAAGGTCGTGTTCATCATCCGCAAGGATATAGAGCATGATTTCAGGGAGCGTCTTTTCGACAGGATCGCCAGGAACATGGACGCTGATTATGTCTTCCAGGAAAGGACTGGCCTCCTTACTCCTGAGCAGGCGGAGATCTCGAAGGACAGGAAGAAGCCTTGGGGGACTATCCAGGCGATACTCGCAGCAAAGGATGCCGTGAAGACGCCTTTCACTGTCATCAATGCCGATGACTACTACGGCCGCCAGGCCTATAAGATCCTCGGTGACTATCTCGCGACGCTTTCGAATGATGACACGGCGCATGCGATGGTCGGCTACAAGCTCATCAACACCATGAGCCCATCGGGGACAGTCTCGAGGGCGATCTGCGTCATCAAGGACGGCAACCTCGTCTCCATGGAGGAGAACACGAAGATCGGATTCACAGCTGATGGAGGAATCGTATCCGAGATGCCGTCTGGACCGGTGAAGCTTACCGGCGATGAGCCTGTATCGATGAACTTCTTCGGCTTCACTCCCAAGGCCTTCGATTATTTCATGGGCTACTGGGAGAGGTTCCTCGAGAAGAACGTTAGGGAGGAGAAGGTCGAGTGCCTGCTTCCGAACGGCGCTTCGGAGCTCGTGACATCAGGGGCCGGAACGATAAAGGTCTTCACCACGCCTGACAAGTGGTTCGGCATGACATATTCAGAGGACAAGGCGACAGTCATGTCCGAGCTGAGGAAGAAGATCGAGTCCGGATACTATCCTGAGAAGCTCTGGGAGAAGTAAGTCAGCGCTGCGTGACGTCGCTTGTCTCTGAGAGCTTCTCGATAGGGGTATAGCCTTCGCCGACGACATGGAATGTCTCGTTGACGATCATGAAGGCCTTGCGGTCTATGCTCCTTACGGCACGCGACAGCTCAGCTATATTCTGGTTCGGAATCACGGTCATGAGCATTGGCCGTGATTCTTTTGTGTAGAATCCTTTCGCGTCTATAAGCGTGGCGCCCCTGTCCATCCGTTCGGTGACGTACTGCCCGATCTCATCTGCCCGGTCTGAGATTATGAAGACCGTCTTCGCGTAAGCCGTTCCCATCGATAGCACTATCTTGTCGATGACCGCGGTCATTATATATACGACGACTATGGCATAAAGCGCGCTCTCGAGCCCGAAAAGGAGGGCGGATGCCGCTATTATAACACCATCGACAGCGAAAAGCGATGTGCCGAGCGTGAGCGGGGTGTACCTGGCCATGATCTGCGCGATTATATCTGTCCCTCCCGTGTTCGAGCCGGATTTCATCACTATCCCGATGCCGATTCCGGAGGTCACGCCCCCGAAGAGCGATGAAAGCCACTTGGTCATCTCCCTTGACGCGTCGAGCACGCCGCTCTCTCCAAGCATCCTTGTCCAAAGCCAGGTGAAGACGGCCAGGAGTACGGAGCCAAGAAGCGTCTTCACCCCATATTGCCTGCCGAAGAACCTCGTGCCGATGAAGAATATGGGGATGTTGATGGCGAATATCGTGGTGCTTAGGTCCCATCCAGCGGCATAGTACAGGAGCGTCGCTATTCCAGATACCCCTCCTGGCGCGAGCTGGGCCGGGTTCAGGAATGCCACGACGGAGAATGCCGTGATAGCCGAGCCGATGACGATATAGAGGTAATCGAGGAAAAGCCGCGCGTTCCTCATCCGAGTTTCCTTGGCAGCTCTGGGCCATTGCCATCGGTTATCCTTGCCAGCAGCCTTCCCGGATCCTCTTCCACTATGAGCGTGTCTCTGACGGCCTTGGAAAGGAAGCCTTCAGAGACGCTTCTATCGAGCATGGCTATCATCGGGTCCCAGTATCCTGATGTATTGAGAAGCCCTATATTCCACCTGTGTATACCAAGCTGCTTCCAGGTGAAGATCTCCATCAGCTCCTCCATGGTCCCGATTCCTCCAGGAAGCGCTATGAAGCCCTCGGAGAGCGAGTACATGGTACGCTTGCGCTCATGCATGTCCGGGACTATGAGAAGCTCTGTCTCGATATCCTTGCTCCTGACGCTCTGTGTGTCCATCGCCTCCGGAAGCACTCCGATGACCTTGCCGCCTCCGTCCCTGACAGCCTCCGCCACCGCTCCCATCAGGCCGCAGTATCCTCCGCCATATACAAGTGTGATCCCTTCTTCTGCCATTTTCCTACCGAGCGCCGCAGCCCCTTCCCTGTAGGCTGGGGAGCTTCCGAATGACGAACCTGAGAAAACAGCTATAGATGTTGGTCTTTCCATGCCTGGATTATAGCCCAACATCGAGACGCTATCTACAAGCAGGGGGTAGTTAACTTGTGGCAGATCAAGCATTAGTATTCAGGAAGAGAGGCGAGAATCCGCACTAAGGTGCCGATTATCCTTGCCTGCTCCTGTGATATTGCTTAGAATATTAACCTGTAATGGAGAAAAATATGCAGAGAATCAGAAAACTAGCCATAGTTTTGCTTGCAGTGTTTTTTATTGGTCTGGCTCCTCTGGCTGCTGCCGAGATGACAGTCTCCTGGGAATGGTTGCTGGATGACCCTGATGTAACGGCATACCGCTATCAGTTGGGAGGAGAGGATCCTGATAACTGGACTGTGGTCTCTGCTGACACCAACACATATGAGGTTACAGGACTTGATCCTTATCAGTCATACACGCTCTATCTCCAGAGGACATACGATGGAGTGAACTGGTCAGCTTCCGGCGTAAGCACAGCCGAGGCTCTCCTTGTCGCGGAAGAGGTCCCTGCTGCGGTAGCTGAAGAGCCAGCTGCTGAGGAAGAGGTCGCTCCTGCTGTCGTAGTCGAGGAAGCTCCTGTTGTTGAAGAGGCGCCTGCAGCGGCTGAAGAGCCTGTTGCCGTAGAGGAAGAGCCAGTTGTCGAGGAAGCTGTCGAAGAGCCAGCTCCTGTAGTGGTCGCTCCTCTTGCCCCGATCGCTCCTGCTGAGATCGCGGAGAAGCCGAATGAGCTTGCTCTCTCCCTCCTCATCAAGCCTGGTGTGACATTCCCGGCAAGTCAGGGTGATGGAAAGTTTGAGTTCGCATTTGATGGCAAGAACAATATGATTTGGGGAGAGTTCGGTCTTGCGTTCGATGTAGCTAACCTTGCAAGAATGGGTGACCACTTCGGAATCGGACTGAGGACTGATCTTGTTGCTGGTTTCATTGCAGTAGATGAGAACTTTGATAAACCATGGGATCTTGCTAAGACAACCGATTATTTCGATATCAATAATTATCTTGGTGATGTATCTCTTGATCTCAAGCTCATGCTTGATGTCACGGCAGGTCCTGCTGTCATCTACCTTGGCGCAGGTGCTGGTCTTGAGATTCCTACTGGAAAGGATGCTTCTCTGTGGGCAACTGTCATGGAGGGAGAATATAACGTCTTCACTATGAAGGATAGTTCATTTGGCATGAATTACTTCCTCTCAGGCATTGTCGGAGTCAGGTTCTACATGGGTGATGTGTTCTCGCTCGGTATCGAGGGCGGATACAAGTACGTTCCTTCCAAGGATGACTTCACCAATGGCATGCATCTCTTCTCGGGAGATATCGTGCTGGGCTTCACGTTCTGAGGCATCATATAGCGGAAAAGTTGGCTGTTCTTCGGAGCAGCCTTCTTTTTTGCCGCTTTGCTTTGTGCTAGATTCAGTGCTATGGAAATCACGGTCAGGAAAGCGGAAGAGAGGGATATAAAGGAGCTTGGCGTCCTTTACGATATGATCATAGACCAGCAGGAGGATTGCCCTACATCCCCGAAGTGGACGAAGGGTGTCTATCCCACGGAGGCGACTGTCGGAGAGGAGGTGAGGAAGGGAGAGGTCCTCATCGCCCTTGATGGAGAGAGGATAGCTGGCTCTGTGATACGCAACCATATAAAGGCCCCAGGCTATGAGAATGCCCCGTGGAAGATAGAGGCCGCAGATGATGAGGTCTTCTTCATCCATACGCTTGGCATCCATCCTGATATGCAGAAGAAAGGAGTCGGACGTAAGCTTGTCGAGGCTGTGGAGGAAGATGGGAGAAGGCACGGCATGAAGGCTGTGCGCCTTGATGTCATACTCCAGAACGCCCCTTCAAAGGCCCTCTTCATCGCCTCGGGCTATGATTACCTTGGAACATACACGCTCACATATGACTCTGTGGAGCCGCAGCCTTTCATGATTTTCGAGAAGGTGCTCTGAGCGGATGTTGCCCCTTATGGGTTTTCTGCTATAATCATAGCAAATCGGATCCAGGGGTTGGATCTGTAGAGTGCAGAGGTGTTTGCTAGAATATGAACAACGACCGGCTGGCTATCAGCCTCGATTATCTTAAGTTCACCATCGAAGCTGATGGCGAGACGCTTACTGAAGAGCTTAACAGGACTTTCACTGATATACTTGAGGGAGATTCCAAGGCCGATAGCGTGGTCGCCTCCTATATAAGGAAGGAAGGGCTGGAATCGGCTGATCTTGCCGGCATCGATGAGATGTCTCGCTATCCGGGGACAAGGTGCATCGTCAATTACTTCGGAATCAAGGATAGGCCTGAGCTGAAGAGGATAGATAAGCATATATCCTCGATAAGGACAGCCGAGCTCCTGCTTTCCCCTCCTGACATGCCATTCAACTTCGATTATCTCAAGGCCGTGCATTCACAGCTCTTTGGGGATATCTACCCATCATCTGGGATGATCAGGCGCTCTGTCCGCAACAAGCACTCCGAGTTCTGCCAGCCTGAGTTCATCGAGAGCTCAGCCGAGACCCTTTTCTCAAAGCTCCGTGACGAGAGCTACCTGAGGAATATCGGGGATATAGATGAGTATATAAACGCTCTCGCGTATTACATGGGCGAGATGGAGGCGCTCCATCCTTTCATGGATGGCAATGGGCGCGCGACAAGATACTTCTTCCACATGCTCAGCCTCAATGCAGGCTATGAGATAGGCTGGGGGAGCGCTGATCCTGATCATTTCCTTGAGGCTAATGTGGCTGCCTTGGATGGTGATTATCAGGCGCTTATAGATGTCCTTGAGGAGATTATCATCCCGCTGTCAAACGAATGATCTGATAATCTTCATAGTCTGTCCCTGAAGAGAATCCTTCAGGGATTATTTTTTCGCTTTTTTCCTCTGGAAGTTGGCAGAAAACGGGACTTGCGGCGTATATGGTATAGGAGGAAGTCAGAATGGATACTCTAACAACGACTGAGGCGAGGCGAGCCCTTTCCGACATGACGCTCATGGACG
>CALXLT010000002.1 GCA_944389275.1 uncultured Spirochaetaceae bacterium | reverse complement strand
GCGAGCTGGGTTCAGAACGTCGTGAGACAGTTCGGTCCCTATCTGCTGCATCCGGTGGATGCCTGAGGGGTCCTGCTTTTAGTACGAGAGGACCGAAGTGGACGCACCTCTGGTGTACCGGCTGTCCTGCCAAGGGCAGCTGCCGGGTAGCCACGTGCGGAAGGGATAACCGCTGAAAGCATCTAAGCGGGAAGCCCTCCCCGAGATTAGGCATCCCTGGCCCCCTGAGGGCCCGGAAGGAGCCAGCGAGACTAGCTGGTCGATAGGCCGGCGGTATAAGCGCGGCAACGCGTTCAGCCGACCGGTACTAATGCTCCGAGAGGCTTGGCCATATTACCGTTTCCGTCCCGGAAGCGTCAGGAGGATGCATGGCGTCCATGCCTCCATCCTGACTCCTGGTGGCCATAGCAGGGCGGCAACACCCGTTCCCATCCCGAACACGGAAGTGAAACGCCCCCGCGCCGATGGTACTGCGGCTTGTCCGTGGGAGAGTAGGTAGCTGCCAGGTTTTTTTATGACTTCTCACGCTCCTTTCGGGGAGCGTTTTTCTTTTCCCTGTTATTTTGCTATCTTTTATCCATGGATATAGTCTTCGTATGCCATGGGAACATATGCAGGTCTCCGATAGCTGAATATGTATTCAGGGAGCTTGTGCGGCGAGAGGGGCTTGAGAGTGCGTTTGATATAAGCTCAGCAGGCGTCTCCTCGGAGGAAAGCGGCAATGATATCTATCCGCCGGCAAAGGACGTGCTGAGGCGTCATGGCATCCCGTTCTCGCGCCACCGCGCGCATCGCATCACGGATCCAGAGTTCGCTGATGCTGATCTTGTCATCGCGCTTGACAGGTCCAATCTTTCCGCTCTTATCCGCAGGTTCGGACAGGACGGGAAGATAAGGATGCTGCTGGAGCGTGATGTCGCCGATCCTTGGTATACCGATGACTTCGACACGGCTTATGATGATATAGAGAAAGGATGTATTTCCCTTCTTATGGACACAAAGACTGCTTTTCCTGATATACTGGGAAAAACAGCAGATAAGGAGCAATGATCATGGATATCCGCTACTCAACCGGCAAGGAGCCGTTCAAGAGAATGACAACCGACGAACTCAGGGATGAGTTCCTTATCAAGGACATCTTCCGTCCTGATGATGTGACAGCAGTATATTCCCATGTCGACAGGATCGTCACGATGGGCGCTATGCCTGTGAAGGAGACGATCTCCATCGACAAGAACATCGATACCTGGAAGAACTTCGGCGTAACGTACCTTCTCGAGAGAAGGGAGCTCGGAGCTATCAACATCGGAGGAAAGGGAAAGGTAGAGGCTGACGGCCAGGTCTATGAGATGGATCACTTTGATGGCCTTTATATTCCGATGGGAACGAAGGAAGTGAAGTTCTCCTCCGACGATCCTGCAAATCCTGCCAAGTTCTATATGTGCACGACACCGGCTCATCGCCCGTATCCCGCGAAGCTCATCCCTCTCAAGGACGCTATCCACAAGCATCTTGGATCACAGCTTACATCCAACGAGAGGACGATCAACCAGTATATCCATCCGGATGTGCTTGATACCTGCCAGCTTTCGATGGGACTCACTCATCTCGAGCCAGGTTCGGTCTGGAATACGATGCCTGCCCATACCCATGAGAGAAGGATGGAAGTCTACTTCTACTTCGATATCCCGGAGGATAACGTGGTGTTCCACTTCATGGGCGAGCCAAGCGAGACAAGGCATATCGTCATGCATAACGATGAGGCTGTCATCAACCCGGCATGGTCAATCCACTCCGGCTGCGGCACATCCAACTATACCTTCATCTGGGCTATGGCTGGCGAGAACCGCGCCTATGATGACCAGGATGTCCTCAAGACAGACAGGGATCTCAGGTAATCATTCCTTTTTCCTGTCAGGCTGCCGTCGATTGATGGCAGCTTTATTTTTTCCTCACGTCTTGAGTGTTGGTACAATCAGGTCTTTCTGATATAAATAGATAGCTTCGGAGACTTTTATGGAGATAAAACTTAGGAACCTGAAGAGGAACTATGGCTCGCTTCATGCCGTGGATGGTGTCTCGCTGGATATCCCATCGAATACTGTCTATGGGATAATAGGACGCTCAGGCGCGGGCAAGTCAACGCTGGTGCGCCTCGTGTCGATGCTTGAGAAGCCTGATACAGGCGAGGTCTATTATGATGACAAGAGGGTCGATAACCTCTCCAAGGAAGAGCTGATGCAGGAAAGGCGGAAGATAGGCATGATCTTCCAGAACTTCAATCTCTTCTCTTCCCGCAACGCGGAGGACAACATCGCGTATCCGATGGAGATCTGCCGCATGGATAAGGACCATATCAAAAGAAGGACCGAGGAGCTCTTGGCTCTTGTCGGGCTTGAGGGAAGGGGCAAGGCTCCTATCTCGACGCTCTCAGGTGGCCAGAAGCAGCGTGTGGCGATCGCCAGGGCGCTTGCGGTGAATCCTTCCATCCTTTTCTGCGATGAGGCCACGAGCGCCCTTGATCCGCAGACCACGAGGGCGATTCTCGCGCTTATCAAGGAGATACAGAAGAAGATGAACCTCACTGTCGTGATGATCACCCATCAGATGGAGGTCGTCCGCGACGCCTGTGACCGCGTGGCCGTGCTTGACTCGGGGCACGTTGTCGAGGAAGGCCTTGTCTCCGATATCTTCTCATCCCCCAAGAGCTCCGTCACGAAGGATTTCCTCTCATCGCTCACGAATGTGCAGGAATCTGTCGTCAGGTGGTCGAAGGAGGGCGGGCACTATACGCTGCGCTTCCGCGGAACGAAGACGGATGAGCCGATAATCTCCACAGTCTCGAAGGCGACAGGCGCCATATTCAACATAAGGGCCGCGGGCGTGCAGAACCTTGAGAATGAGGAGCTTGGCATAATGATCACGGATATCGGGCCGGATGCCGAGACAGCGGCAAGGGCCGTCGCCCTTCTAAGGGAGAACGGTGTCACGGTCGAGGAGGACGCGTAATGCAGACGATGATCAATCTGGTCCTGCAGTCTACATGGCAGACTGTGGTCATGGTATTCCTTTCAACGATATTCTCATTGATACTCGGCTTCCCGATCGGCGTGCTTCTCCATGTGACTGGCTCTGAGGAGCATGGCGGGATAATCCCGCATCCGGTCTTCTGCAGCATAATATCGAGGATAGTCAACATACTGCGCTCCTTCCCGTTCCTGATCCTCATGATCGTGCTCATGCCGCTCTCGCGCCTCATCATAGGCACGAGCATCGGAACGATGGCCACGGTCATACCGCTTTCGATAGCCGCTGCCCCATTCGTGGCGAGGGTCATCGAGACATCGCTCAAGGAAGTGGATCCGGGAGTGGTGCAGGCCGCAAAGGCCATGGGCTCGTCCAACTGGCAGATAATCCGCAAGGTCCTTATACCAGAGGCGCTGCCCTCGCTCGTGTCCGGCGTGACACTGACGATCATCAACCTCATAGGATACTCAGCCATGGCCGGAGCCATCGGAGGAGGGGGGCTTGGAGACCTGGCCATCAGGTATGGCTACCAGCGTTTCCGCCCGTCATATATGGTCGCGGCGGTTATCATAATCATCGTCATGGTCGAGCTGATACAGTTCGTCGGAGATAGGATAAGCGCTAGGCTCCTGGCTAAGCGTTGATCAGCAAAGCTCCTGGAAGGATTACCCTTCAGGAGCTTTTTTAGTAAGGTGAAATCCGTAACCGCGACCTTGCTGTAAGAGGTATGTCCTAATCAGTCATATATCCTAGGGGAATGAGACTCCAGGATTGCTTCGTGATTGCTGATATCTAAATTCAAAAGCTGCTGTTTCGGAGATTGCCTTTGGAAATAGAGGAGTCCTGCTTGATAGTAGATAAGAAAAAATAGATACTTCATTCGAAATGAAAGAACCTAGCGATGAGAAAATGTATTACTTTTTTGACGAGTCGGGCTCTCCTGAGATACTAGGACGAAAAAGGGTGAATCTTGTTAACAAAGGAACGACATCTAAGGTTTTCATGGTAGGTTTTATATCTACTGTTAATCCAAGGGCAATAAATGATGATTGCGTAAAATTCATGATGAAATAAAGGTGGATCAATATCTTGATTCGATACCTTCGATATCTAGCTCAAGGATGATGTTTCATGCGAATAAAGACTGTGCAGAAGTCAGGGAAAGAGTATTCAAAGCTCTTCATGAAGTTGATTTTGGGTTCCAGTGTATAGTTGCAAGAAAGAAGTTGTCCATATTCCGCAACCAATACGGATTGAGACCTGCTGAATTATACAAAGATCTTGTATCAAGATTAATGAAGAATAGAGCACATCTGAACAAAGAGATTGATTGTTATTTTTCCTCAATGCAGAATGTTGTCAGGCGTGAAAATATGGAACTTGCTATAAGGAAAGCTACTGAGAGATTCGCAAGAGCCTGGGGTAAAGAACATAATAACAACGTGAGGGTGATAATACAGAAATCATCGGAATTATATGCACTTCAAGCGGTTGATTATATCCTTTGGGCAGTTTACCAAGCTTTCGAGCACGGGGAATTCAGGTATTATAATTATATAAGAGATAAGGTTGATCTTATTATCGATGTGTTTGATTCCACAAGCAGCATCCATGGAACATATTATTCGAAGAAGAATCCTCTAACACCAGAAAAAATGAGCCCTCTATAAGACTAGGTTCACTAGGAACGCATGGCGCAGGGCCCACTTTCATCTTATGAGGACTTCAATCTTTTATTAACAGCACATCAGTAGAATGTCAAGGCTGGTAATTGGGCACTAGTGAGGTAAGGCCAACAATCCCTTGGATATATTCCGGTTTCTGTATTTGTTTCTTTGCCTTGTCGCTGATGATATCAATGCGGGATTTCCTTTGGACTTTGGCCTTCTTAATGACTGAATAGTTGCTAGATTTATATATATAATTATCAACAATATAATGAAATAAGAATTTTATTGATAAATTTCAGCAAAACAGCATCGATGAACATTGCATAAAAATCCACCTTTGTGCATAATCTAACCATCAAAGAAGAAGGAGGATGTATTATGTTCACGGCAGCTATAGCAACGATGATGATGTCCTCCATGATGATGCCCGCCAGGGCATGATTACTTATTCTCTCACCACATCAACACACACAGATCATCAGGTCCTTCGGGACATCGCAAAGACAGGTTACTGATACACTTTTTGGAGATAAATATGAAGAAAGCTATTGCTTTGGTTTTGGTTGTTCTCGTTGCAGTCACATCTGCATTCGCCTCTGGTTCCGCTGAGTCGTCTTCCAACGTCCTCAAGGTAGGCGCGACCCCTGATCCTCATGCCGCCCTTCTCAACCTCATCGTTGATAACCTTGCGGAGGAAGGCATCACGCTTCAGGTCATCGAGTTCACAGACTACGTGACACCTAACGAGGCTCTCGCCTCCGGAGAGCTGGACGCGAACTTCTACCAGCACCTCCCGTACCTTGAGTCATACAACGCGGAGAGGGGATACACCCTCCAGAGCGCAGGCGGTATCCACATCGAGCCACTGGCTCTCTACAGCGACAAGTATGATTCCCTTGACTCTATCCCTGATGGCGCCACGATCGCTATCCCTAACGATCCGACGAACGAGGGAAGGGCTCTGCTTCTTCTCCAGAGCGCTGGATTCATCACGCTCTCTGAGGATGCCGGCCTTGAGGCTATCCCTGCAGATATCGCGGAGAATCCGAAGAACCTCAAGTTCACGGAGATCGAGGCCGCTTCCCTTCCAAGGATCCTCGCTGACGTGGACGCGGCGGTCATCAACGGAAACTACGCTATCCCGGCAGGTCTTATCGCGACACGTGATGGCCTCTACGTCGAAGGCGCAGACAGCCCGTACGTGAACGTTATTGCGGTCCAGGACGGCAGGCAGGACGATCCGGCTATCCAGGCGCTCGTATCCGCCCTCAAGAGCGATGAGGTCAAGGCTTATGTCGCAGAGCGCTATCCTAACGGAGAGGTCATCCTCGTAGACTGAGCTTCATCTATTGATAGATCCAAGGCTGTTCCATGACTGGGACAGCCTTTTCCTATATAATAAGGGAATGCCTATCGAGATACTCATCATATTATCTGCCGCGTTTTCATTCATTTCCCTGGCTATCCTTCTATTCCAGGCCGTGAGGAAGGACAGGAAGGAGGGCGAGGAGGCCATGTTCCTCCGCGCGATGCAGGAGATGCAGGACAAGCTCTCATCTTCCATGGACTCGTTCCGCTCTTCCCTTGAGCAGCGCCTGCAGGCCCTGGAGAGCACGATAGCGGAGATGAACGCGTCGCAGCGCTCGCAGATGGCGCTCTTCTTCCAGGAGAACAGGAGCCTCAACGAGAAGCTTGAGAAAAGGCAGAAGGAGGGGATGGATTCCGTCTCGTCAGTCCTTACCGAGATCCGCAGGGAGAACATGAAGACGATGGAGACCGTGATGAAGGAGACATCGGCCCTGACAGAGGAAGTGCGGAAGGGCATGGACAGGATCCGCACAGAGAACTCCGAGCAGCTTGATAAGATGCGCGTCACCGTTGATGAGAAGCTCCAGAGCACCCTTGAGACAAGGATCTCGAAATCATTCGAGCAGGTGACGAAGAACCTCGAGGCGCTGTACAAGAGCATAGGCGAGATGGATAAGCTTGCCGGGGATATCTCATCGCTGAACAAGATGTTCTCCAACGTGAAGGTCCGTGGCACATGGGGTGAGGTGCAGGCTGAGAATATCCTCTCGGATCTGATGACCCCCGCGCAGTATGTGAGGAACTATTCTCCGAAGAAGGGAGGTTCTGTGGTCGAGTTCGCGATCCGCCTTCCTGGCCGCGGCGGCGACGGGGAGGTCTTCCTCCCGATCGACTCGAAGTTCCCCAAGGAGGATTTCGTGCGTTACTCGGAGGCTGTGGCGGTAGGCGATGAGACTGCGGTGCAGCAGTCCTTGAAGGATCTCAGGAGCCGTGTGCTTTCCGAGGCCAGGGATATCAGGGACAAGTACATAGTCCCTCCCAAGACCACTGATTTCGCCATCCTCTTCGTCCCGACCGAGAGCCTCTACGCCGAGCTATTGAGAATCGATGGCTTTGCCGAGACGCTGCAGGATAGCTACAGGGTTCTCCTCACAGGGCCTACAAACTTCGCGGCCCTAATCAATTCCCTGCAGATAGGGTTCAAGACTCTGCAGGTCGAGAAGAACACCAAGCGCATATGGCAGCTCTTCAAGGACCTCAAGACGCAGTTCTTCCGCTTCGGCGAGGACCTTGAGAAGACCCAGAGCGCGATAGACAAGGCCTCTGACAGGATAAGCGATGCCGTGAAGCGCAATTCGATGATCACGGGCAAGCTTGAGAGGATAGAGCTTCCAGATGACGCGGGACTTGAGGCTGAGTTCTCCTCAAGCAATAATATTATTGAATAAATATGCAATATTGAGTTTCAATATTGACACATTATGCATGAATATCTAAGATTTCTGCATAAAGGAGATTTGCTATGACACTTAAAGGCAGGAGCTTCCTTACGCTCAAGGATTATTCGAAGGATGAGATATTATATCTCATAAAGCTAGCTTCCGAGCTTAAGGCGAAGAAGAAGGGGAATGGCTCTATGGCCCTTGAGGGAAAGCTCCTTGAAGGCAAGAACATAGTGCTTCTCTTCGATAAGACATCGACAAGGACAAGATGCTCATTCGAGGTCGCGGCCTATGACGAAGGGGCTCATGTCACGTATCTCACGAACTCGCAGATGGGCAAGAAGGAGTCTCTTGAGGATACCGCGAAGGTCCTAGGAAGGCTCTACGACGGCATTGAGTACAGGGGATTTGCCCATAGCATCGTCGAGGATCTCGCGGCATATTCAGGCGTTCCCGTATGGAACGGCCTTACCGATGATGACCATCCGACGCAGGTCCTCGCTGATTTCCTTACAGCGGAAGAACACCTCAAGAAGCCACTTGACCAGATGAAGCTCGCGTACGTTGGGGATGGCAGGAACAATGTCGCGAACGCGTTGATGATCGGAGCGGCGAAGGTCGGCATGGACTACGCTGTCGCGGCGCCTCCCTCGCTCTTCCCTTCAGATACGCTTGTATCGGAATGCATGGCGTGGGCCGCTGGGAACGGGTCCACGATCACCATCACCTCCGATCCCAAGGAAGCCGTGAAGGGCGCTGATATCATCTATACGGATATATGGTGCTCAATGGGTGAGGAGGACAAGATGGCTGAGCGCATAGAGCTCCTGAAGCCTTATCAGGTGACGATGGATCTCCTCTCGTCCACCGGCAAAGACACGATATTCGAGCATTGCCTCCCGTCTTTCCATGACCTCAATACCACGACAGCCCAGATGGTTAAGGAGAAGTTCGGGCTGAGCGAGATGGAGGTGACCGATGAGGTCTTCAGGAGCAAGGCCTCGGTTGTCTTCGATGAGGCTGAGAACAGGATGCACACCATCAAGGCCGTGATGGTCGCGACATTATCAGACAAGCTCTGAAAAGAAGAAGGCTTCCGCTGCGGAAGCCTTCTCTATCATATCTGGATCATCATTCGACGATGAACGCCGCTACTGTCCCTGAGACCTCTGATGCCACGAGAAGGAGAGGAAGGCCGGAAGGGCTCTCCTCCCTGCTGATGAACGCCAAGCCCTCCGGAGCGACATCACCGCCTGTGACCCATTTATCAAGCTCGCCATCCTCATAGATCTCAGAGCCTTCCACGGTTGAGGTGAAATCCCTGGTGTTCGTGTAGGAAAGGAACGCTGGAGCATATGGATCGGTTACATCGTACTCCATTATCCCGCCGGTTCTCTCAAGCGCTACGAACGCGAGAGTCCTGCCATCCGCCTCTCCGACCGTGACGCTCTCAGGTTCCGGTCCCTTCTTGCCGGATCTATCGTCCATGACGGCATTGTCATTTGATGCATTGAAGTACTCAGGGAGAGACTCTGCCGTGATGCTTTCGAAATCAGAGCTTGTCGTCGCCATCTCAGAAATCGTGTCTCCATCCACTTTATAGAGAGTCGCGCTTCTGCCTCCGAAGATGTAGTCAGTTTCATCGTCCAGTCCGTCATAGCTATCCGCGTCGAAGAATACGACCTTGCCGCTGATGCCGCTCTCCGCTGCCATATTCCCTCTAGGAGAGGATTCCCCGTCCCCGAAGTTTACTTCCACCTCATTTACATGATTTCCCCACTCGCGTGAGTCTCCTTCGTTTGCCGTGATAAGGAATGTCTCACCGCCCGAGGTGAAGGCCGCGATGCTGTCAGGCATCCTTATGCCCATGACGCCTTCATAGAGAGCGGGGGAGTAGGCCTTGTCCTTCTTATCAAGGTCGACAGGGATCTTTTCGTAATCCTCGAATCCCGCACTCTGGATCGACACGAAGCGGCGTCCGGGGATATCGAGGATAGCGATGGCATTGTTCTCCTGAAGCGTTATGTAAGCCCTGTCCCCGCTTACTGCTATGTACTCAGGCTCGAAATCAGTGGAAGGCATGGAGCCTTTCCTTATGATTATGCCATCATCCACGAGGTCGCTCCTGTTCCAGTTGAACCTGTCGAAGGTGATTATCATGGAGGAGGGGACGGAGAGGTCAACGACCGTTGCCGAACCCTTCGGGTCCTCCGCCTGATAGCCCATCCTAGGCTCTCCCTCATCTGCTGTGAGTATGGTGTTGTTGTCCGCGAACACGATCATGTCAGGCTGCACGCCTGTGACTGCGATAACGCGGAGCGAGAGGCTTCCGTCATCGTTTATCGCGAACACGGCCGCCCTTCCTCTCTCGTCATACGCCTTGGCCTGGAGCGCGACCGCAAGCCTTGATGAATCCGGGGAAACGGCTACTGAGGTCATGTCCCCGTATGAGAATGATGGGTCCGCCTTCTCCACAGCGCCCCTGACATCATAGTCCTCGGCCTTGAGCTTGTCTGTCCCATCATAGGATATGATCGCGAGCATCCCTGTTTTGCCGTTTACGGAGTATGCCTTCTTCTGCACCGGCGCGTAGTCTACTATCTCCATGACGCCGCCATCAACGTCGAACAATCCTGATTCATAGCGTGCGGCTAGTTCCAAGCCATCCGCTGCCGCTGGCATTGCCATAAGCGCGGCCATGATAGCCAATAGCGATATAAACCGTCCCTTTACCATAAGATCCTCCACCCTTGATTGTAGGGGAGGATCCTCCTGTACGCTACCTTTCTTCTGTTAATGCTGGGTGAATAATACGTTAGGCAAGGCAAGCGTATGCGGAAAAAGAAACTGTGCTATCATAACAAGGCGTATGAAAAGAAGATTCCATGCATATCATGCATTGGTCATCATCCATTTGATGGTATATGTGCTGATGTTGAGCGACATCATAGCATATGCGCAGCGCGTGTTCTCCGGAGATGGGAGGTATATGCTGTTCCGCTATTCCGTGATCACGTTCTCTTCCATCAGCAGCATGATCCTTCTCATCTTCGCGTTCTTCCGGATCCCGAGGACCGCCGAGGTCTTCTCATTCCTTGCGTTCGGGGTGCTTTCGCTGTTCATGAGGATAATGATCCCATATGAGTATCCGATCATATTCATGCTGTGGAACACATTCGCGATCATCTATTTCAGCAGATGCCGGTTCCCTCTTTGGTATATAGTCCTGTCATATTCGGTGCTCTATCTCTCTGTCTTCCTTGTCGGCCTCCCGCCGAGCAATCTCCGGCTGTGGCACAGCCTTATCCTTGGCGAGGCCTTTCCGTATTCATGTCCGGCCATCCTTGTCCTCACCATTTCTTTCGGGCTCTTCGCGTATGGCGATAGGCTTAAATCCGCATCATATGAGAGCCTGAAGAATGACCTTACTGGTGAAAGAAGCGTGAATAAGCAGCTTACGGATTTCAATTCCGATCTACAGAACTATGTCAAGCAGTATGGTGACGAGGCCGCGTTCGCTGAGCGCAACAGGATCACAAGGGAGATGCACGATGCCAATGGCTATCACTTCACGAACATAATGGCGCTTTCCAATGCCGCGATAAGCAGCGGCAACCAGGAATGGCCGGTAATCGAGGAGATTCTCCAGCAGATACTGCAGCAGTCCCGGCAGGGCCTGATCGATTCAAGGCGTGTTCTGCATGAGCTTCGCGATACGTTTGAGATAACGCATAGGGCAAGCATATATACTGAGATCAATTCGATAATCAGGATATTCATGGCATGCACGCAGATACATATAGATATAAGCTGGGGAAATCTCCCATCTGATTTTAAGGAAGGCTATATCGTCGCCATATGCCGCATCATACAGGAATGCCTTGTGAACTCCGCAAAGCATGGGCACGCGACTGAGATCCATATATCATTCTGGATGCAGAAGGACAATACGCTTATCCTGCATATAGAGGACAATGGGCAGGGAAGCGGAAAGATCGTAAAGGGCATAGGGCTATCAGGAATGGAGGAGAGGCTCAAGCCTTATGGCGGCTGGCTGGAATACAGCAGCAGCCCGTACGGATTCGTGGTTACGGCATACCTGCCGATGGAGAAGGATGCATCAATATGATAAAGGTATTGCTTGTCGATGATCAGATGCTGTTCGCGCAGAGCCTTAAGATGACGATCGAGAACTATGCGAAGGATATAAGCGTAGCTGGGATCGCCAGCAATGGCTCTGAGGCTGTGGATATGGCTGCTGCCTTATCCCCTGATGTCGTTCTCATGGATGTGTACATGAAGAAGATGGATGGGATATACGCCACCAAGCTGATACACCAGAGATTCCCTGATATGAAGATCCTCATGCTCTCTACATATGGCGATGATGACAATGTAAGGCAGGCGCTCATCGCGGGCGCTTCAGGCTATCTTCTCAAGGATGTATCCCCGACCGAGCTCCTCCTGTCCATCCGCTCGCTTGGAAGCGGCATGATCCAGATATCCCCGGATGTCGTCAAGAAGCTTCTGCTCAAGAAATACGTAGAGGATGATGGGCATAAGCCCGATGAGCCTTTCGCCTCGCTCGTGAAGAGCCTGACACGGAGGGAGAGGGAGATATTCACATTCCTCGCGACTGGCTATCAGAACGATATGATCGCCCGGGAGCTGAACCTTACAGAGCAGACAGTGAGGAATTATGTCTCCACTATCTATGACAAGCTAGGCGTCAAGGATCGCTTTGAGATAATCCGCCTGGCGAATATGGTATAGTACAAAAGTACTGGTTTCGCAGAAAGTCATTATTTTTGTCTGTTTCGGCCTCCATGGATGCACCTTAGGATTTGCTAAGTACTGTATGTACTAGGAGGTATCCATGAAAAGGAGAAAGCATTTCATTCTTGCCCTGCTGGCAGTGCTGCTGATTCCCGCAGTATTGTTCGCAAGCGGTGCAGGAGAGTCCAAGGAAGAGTCAGGGGACATAATCCTCAGGTTCTATTTCCCTATCGGAACGGCAGGTGATCTTACTAATATAATGAACTCTCTGTGTGAGCAGTATAATGCCGAGCATGAAGGCGTGATCGTAGAGCCTATCTTCGCCGGTGACTATGTACAGACCATGCAGAGGACCCTTACGAGCAGCAAGGCTGGCAATCCGCCTGATCTTGCACTCCTCACGAGCGCGGATGTATGGACCGCTGTCGATGAAGGCATAATCCTTCCGCTGCAGCCATTCATCGATGCAGAGGGAGAGGGTTTCCTTGATCGCTTCTTCCCCGGAATGCTTGAGGACTCAAAGGTAGCTGGCGAGTTCTATGCGATCCCATTCCAGAAGTCAACGCCGATCTTCTATTACAACAAGGATATGTTCAGGGAAGCAGGCCTTGATCCAGAGGTCGCTCCTCAGAACTGGGAGGAGCTTGAGGAGTATGCAGCTAAGCTCACGACTGCAGACAGGTATGGCCTTGAGGTTCCTATCGATCAGTGGCTCATGTCCATCTTCATCATGCAGAATGGGGGAGAGATCAACAATATCGAGGGCACGGAGACATATCTTGATAGCCCAGAGGCTATAGAGGCTATGGAATACCTGCTTTCTTTGGTGCAGAAGGGATATATGCCCGCAAAGAGGCTCTTCGGAGATTCCTCGAGTGATTTCGTCGCAGGCAAGACCGCGATGATGTATAACTCAACGGGCAGCCTCGCGTTCGTCCGCGACAGCGCATCCTTCGATTGGGGCGTAGCGTTCCTGCCGATGGGCAAGGAGAGGATCGTCGCTACCGGTGGCGGACAGTTCGTCATAAGCAATGGTACATCACCTGCAAGGCAGCAGGCGGCTTGGGATTTCGCTAAGTGGATGACGGAGCCGGAGCAGACAGCCAAGTGGAGCATCGGAAGCGGATTCATCGCAGTCAGCCCGGAGGCTTTCGAGCTTCCTGAGATGGTTGAGTATACGAATGCGCTGCCTCAGGCTATCGTGGCCAGGGATCAGCTCCAGTATGCTGTCGGTGAGCCTCCGAAGACACATGACGCAAGGCAGGTCTCACAGGCTATGGCATCCATGTTCGAGAGCATTCTCGCAGGGCAGATCTCCCCAGCTGATGGAATGGCGGATCTGCAGGCACAGTCAGAGAGGATCCTGGCTAAGTATCACGACTGATATCTTTCCAAAGGTATGCAGGGGCCGCATGGCTCCTGCATATCCGAATAGGAGAACGAAATGAAAGCAACTACCAATAAGCTGAGGAAATATGGGCAGGCCTATCTATTGCTGCTGCCGAGCCTTGTCTTCCTTTTATTCTTTACCCATTACCCAGTCATCTATTCTGTCTGGACAAGCTTCTTCGATAGGATCCGGGGGGAGAATAGATTCGTGGGAGTTGCGAATTATCTTGAGATGTTCACGAGCGCTGAGTTCCAGCAGGCAATAGTGAACAATATAATCTATGCTCTTTGCAGCACCATACCGGCGGTGGTCCTTGGCTTGTTCCTTGCGGTCCTGCTGAACACGAAGATAAAGGCCCGTGGCTTCTACAGATTCGCCATGTTCTATCCAACGATCCTTCCTATCGCAACGGCATCGATGGTCTGGGTGTTCCTTCTTTCACAGTCGATAGGCCTGGTCAACCATGTGCTTGGAATGCTAGGGCTCCCTTCGAATATAGACTGGGTGAACACATCGCCTTATGCGATTGTCTCCATAATCGTAGTTTATATATGGAAGTATGCAGGCTACTACATGCTTCTGTTCCTTTCAGGATTGCAGACAATAGATGACAGCCTGTATGAAGAGGCATATCTAGAAGGAGCCAATGCATGGGAAAGGTTCTACAGGATAACGCTTCCGCTTATCTCACCGACGACGTTCTTCGTAGTGCTTGTCGCGATAATCAACTCGTTCCAGGCCGTTGACCAGATATACGTCATGACGAAGGGGGGGCCGCATAACTCGACGAATGTCCTGCTTTATTACATATATGAGCATGGCTTCGTCTACTGGGATTCTGGTGTGGCAAGCAGTGCATCAACAGTTCTTTTCGCTGTTTTGCTTGTGGTCACTTTCTTCTACTATTACGGGCTTCAGAAAACTGTAAATTACGAGAGGTAGGATCATGGTAAAGAAGAATAATCCACTTATAACGGCACTTACGCATTTCTTCCTCATCATTATGTCTATACTGATCATCCTGCCGTTGGTATGGCTGGTCACGACATCATTCAAGAGCAAGCTTGAGCTGTTTGCCGATCCATATAAGCTTCTTCCGGAGAGCCTGAGCCTCGATAACTTCACCAAGGCCTGGCAGTATGCTCCATTCGGGGCTTATTACCTCAATACGATAATAACGACATTCGTGCTGCTTCTTGTCCAGCTTGTGACAGTAACCCTTGCCGCATATGCATTCGGCAGGCTGGATTTCCCTGGCAAGAACCTGCTCTTCATATTGTTCCTCACGCAGATGATGATCACGCCTCAGAGCACGATCTATCCTAACTACCTTCTTGTCAGCAAGCTGCATCTGCTGGATACGAAGATGGGCATGATGTGCCCTTATGTGGCCTCCGCGATGGGTGTGTTCCTCGTGCGCCAGGCTTTCATGTCCATCCCCACGGCGCTTGAGGATGCCGGCAAGCTCGATGGATGCAATACTCTCCAGCTTATCTGGAACGTGTTCATCCCGCAGATCAAGACATCGCTTCTCGCTTTCAGCGTCATAAGCGTTACCTACCACTGGAATGAGTTCCTCTGGCCTCTGCTCGTGACCGAGACGGAGAAGAGCCGTCCTCTGACGGTAGGGCTTACCGTATTCGCCCAGCAGGCTGAAGGCGGAGCGGAGTGGGGATTGCTCATGGCCGCGACTCTGATAGTATCGCTGCCGCTCCTTATCGCGTTCACGCTCTTCCAGAAGATGTTCGTCCAGGCGTTCCTGAGCTCTGGACTCAAGGGATGAGCATGATGTTCTCCTGCTGCTATTCGGATTCTGCCGATTGGGCCAAGGGCACGCTTCATGTCCATACGGACAACAGTCCATGCGGGCATTATCCCGTGCGGACTGTCTGTGACCTGTATTTCGGCAGGATCATGAAGTATGACTTCATCGCCATAACCGATCATATGCTCCGCACTCCTGTTCCTGAATGGGGAGATGGCAGGACGATCTTCTCTGGCGAGGAGTTCAAGAGGCATGATAAGCAGATCCTCGGGATAGGCATCGGGGATATCCCGGATGATCCTGATAGGCTGGATAATCATCAGCAGATCATAGATGAGGTTAACAGGCAGCATGGCATCGCGGTGCTATGCCATCCTCATCTTTATGGCGATGATTACTGGAGCCTTGAGGAAGCGCTGGCGCTTATGGGGTATTCCGGGATAGAGATCTATAATCATAACGAGAAGATGAATCAGGCGGGCCGTGCCGTCGCATCTGATCTCTGGGACAGCCTCCTTTCCGCTGGACGTAAGGTCTGGGGCTTCAGCAGTGATGATATGCACCACTGTTCCCGGGTCGGCGGAGGATATATAAGGGTTCAGCGCAATAGCGGGGAGAGCCTTCTTGACGCAATAAGGGATGGGCATTTCTACTCATCGACTGGCCTTGATGCGGATTCATACAGCTTTGATGATGACATAATAGCCATAAGGCTAAGGAATAAATCCGAGGCACGTATATCATATAGGGTGATCGCTGATGGAATCGCGGTGATGGCAGGTGATATATCATCCGACACTCTTCTTTTTGATGCATCGGCATTCAAGGAGAAGGTTCGGCGATATTTCCGGGTAGAGGCTATGCGTGATGATGGCGCCTATATATGGTTCCAGCCACATTTCAGAATGGAGGATAGAACATGAAGATAGCATTGATATCAGACATACATAACGGGAAGCTCATAGAGCATCGCCCTGGCGAAGAGGCTCTTGGCCTTATCAGGGATTTCCTTGAGGTCTGCAAGGCCGAGGACGCGGACTGCATCGTTGAGCTTGGGGATAGGGTGAATAACGAGGACCATGAGCATGATGTCCTTTATACCGAGGAGGTCATGTCATTGTTCAGGAGCTCTGGCCTTCCTGTGCTTAACGTGATAGGGAACCACGATATACATAATATCCCAAAGGAAGAGGATATCTCCCTCCTTGGCAGATCGGCTCCGTATTTCTATAGGGATCTGGAAGGATATCGCCTTGTTGTCCTTGATACAGCCGATCCGATAATAGGGGACTGCGGCGGATGCCTTTCCTCTTCCCAGCTTTCATGGCTTCAGGATCTTCTGGAAAGCACGCCAGATGATCTTCCGGTTCTTCTGTTCTCCCATCATCCTCTCGCGGATCAGGAGCAGACAGGCAATCCTTTCTTCGTGAATCTGCCGGGAGAGCATACGATAGCGGACCATAAGTCTATCAGCAAGATCATTGAGCGATACAGGGGTAAGATAGCGGGAGCGTTCAATGGGCATGTCCATTGGAATTATCTCAGATACCAGTATGGCATACCATTCTTCTCGGTCGCTTCCCTTACCGAGGCTTATCCTGTGACCGAGCATGCTCCTGGCCGCTTCTCCATGCTTGCCATAAGAGATAGGGATAACATGAGCATCACCTCGGAAATGCTTAGCCCAAGACGGGTGCTAGGTCGTTTTGATCTCTGAATAAGATGGCTCCTGGCTCTAGCCCAGGAGCCTCCTTATATCCGATTCATCGCAGTCGGGGAACTTCTTCATCAGCTGCTTTATGAGCAGGCTATAGGCCTCTTCAGGGCTGTGGTCATCGATTCTGTCCTCAAGATCCTCATACACGTAGTCCGCAAGGGCGTATCTTGCCACGCCCCAGCCATAGTTCCTGCCATCCTTCGTCAGCTTGTACTCAAAGTCCTGGATGACCGCGTAGGTCTTCATCTGAAGTCCCGCTATGGCCTTGTCGAATGTGGTCCTGGACATCTTTGCCTTGAGTCGAAGGAATGATGAGATATCTGAGCCGGTTTCCTCGAGAATTGAATAGATAGCGCGTTCCGAACGAGTCGCGTGGCCATCATTCGAGAAGCCCTCGAAGTCATAGCCGTCCCGCCTGTAGGATGCGAGGAGGAAGAAGAACTCCTTTGATACGAACACAGGCCTATTGTGGAAGAAGCGGCCATAGGTCCCGCCTGTTTCTGCGATCACCCGGGACTTCCATTCCCAGACTCCTTCTCCCTTCGGAGGGAACCAGACAGATGGATCTGCTAGCTCCTCAACGGAGAAGCCGGGAATCGCTGATGTGAAGAAGGGCAGGAATCCATATTCCTGGACTATGCTGACCATATCATCAGGGCTTTTGATGCGTCTCATGATTCCAATAATAGACGAATGGCAGAAGCCTTCAAGTAGGAATCATCGTATTGCTTGAAGTTTCACCATTTGCAAAGAATGCGCTCCCAGTCGGAATCGAACCGGCATCCTTCCCTCCGGAGGGGAATGCACTATCCATTATGCTATGGGAGCGATGAAGATAATTTACCAGCGTAATCGTTTGAATGCAAGTCAGATGAAGATGCGGATAGCGCAGTACACAAGGGAGAGCGAGAGCACTGTGTTCACTGCCTTCATATGCTCTGAGAATACCTTCGATACCACGACTCCTCCCGCTGCCCATACAAGGCCGCAGATGAAGCACACGAGAGGGATAAGCGATGAGAGCGCTATCTTCGCCGCCTCTCCCGCGTCCATGGGCATGATGTAGGATGAGATAGCGGTGATCGCGAGAAGATAGACCTTCACGTTCACCAGTTGGAGAACCATGCCCTCGATAAACCCAGCGCTTCTCTCTTCTTTTCCGATCGCGCTTCGCCTGTATGTCTTCCATGCCAGATACAGGATGTAGAGCGCGCCGATGGCCTTGAGATAGATTTCTGAAGCGGGGATTAGCGAGGAGAGGATATGGACCGCCGCATAGGAGATTGCTGTGACTGCTGTTATTCCAAGAAGCATCCCTATGTTCAGCCATATGCCTTTCCTCAGTCCGACCTTCGACGCGTTAGCCATCGAAAGTATGGTGTTCGGCCCGGGGGTTATCGCCATCGCTATCATGTATATAAGCAGGTCCAACATCGCAATCTCACTAGTATTTTGCAGTCTCTTACAGTATTATATCCAAAAAGAAATGCCGAAGAAGATAGATCATCAGGAAAGAAAGGAAAAGATACTCCGTACAGCCTTGGATGTGTTCGCCAAGGAGGGCTATCACAACTCCAATCTTTCCCTTATCGCTGAGGAGACGGGGATATCCCGCCCGACGATATACCAGTATTTCAAGGATAAGGACGAGATCTATTACTATGCCGTGAAGCTTGAGACCGGGCGGCTCTTCATGAAGTACTCGGCGATGGCCTGGAGCGAGGAAGGCGGCGATGAAATCGATAGGATGAGGAGCATCCTCTTCGATATCATCGATGAGGCGGTGAAGAACGAGGACGCGCTTATGAACCTCATGAACGTCATGCTTGACGCCAAGAAGGATGGCGTTGACTTTGCTGAGGTCATCTATCATCGCACGGCAAAGCTTTCGATCCTCTTCAAGAGGCTTATAAGGCAGGGCATGACGAACGGCACGATCGCTGCCGTTGATATAAGCGAGGCCGCTGACTCCATCTTCGATCTCGCCGAGTCCATCTGCTTCAAGGTCGCTTTCTTCCGCTCTTTCGATAAAGCCGGGACCGAGGCCATGGTCTCCAGGTTCCTTGAAAGCCTGAGGGCTTAACGTTCTGCAGATCCATTATTATATTCTCTCTGTGCGGTTCATTGCTTTTTGGAGGTGATGAATTATATGAATTACGATAAGTTTACGCTGAAGCTGCAGAACGCTATCGAGGAGGCTGTCCAGAAGGCCTCTGCCTCGCAGCATTCGGAAGTGACTCCGGCCCATATCATAATAGCTTTGACAGAGCAGAAGGATGGGGTCCTTCATCCTCTTTTCGAGAAGCTTGGCGTCAGCCCTGACACAGTGGTCTCGAAGATGGAGGAGATCCTCTCGAAGCTGCCGAAGATGTATGGAGATGTCCAGCAGTCATTCTCCCGCAGCGCCGCGAGGATACTTGGCGCCTGCGACAAGGTCGCTTCTGAGTTCAAGGATGAGTATATCTCGGCAGAGCATTTCCTCTTGTCCCTTCTGGATGATGAGTGCCCTGAGAAGGATGCCCTTATATCCCTTGGAGTGACGAAGAATGAGGTAATGAAGGCCCTGCAGGCCATCAGGGGGAACCAGAGGATAACAAGCCAGGACCCTGAGGCGGGGTACCAGTCCCTTGATAAGTACTGCAAGGACCTTACAAGGCTTGCGCGTGAGGATAAGCTCGATCCTGTCATCGGACGTGACGAGGAGATACGCCGCGTGATGCAGGTTCTCTGCCGCCGTACGAAGAACAACCCTGTCCTCATTGGTGAGCCAGGCGTGGGTAAGACTGCCATAGTCGAAGGTCTTGCCGAACGTATCGCGAAGGGTGATGTCCCGGAGTCCCTTGCCGATAAGCGCCTTCTCTCTCTTGATCTTGGATCCTTGATCGCGGGAGCTAAGTTCCGGGGCGAGTTCGAGGAGAGGCTCAAAGGTGTCATAAACGAGGTCACGAAGAGCGAGGGCAAGATAATCCTCTTCATCGATGAGCTTCACACGATCGTCGGCGCTGGTGCCGCTGAGGGATCGACAGACGCGTCCAACCTCATAAAGCCAGCCCTTGCCCGTGGAGAGCTCCACGCGATAGGCGCGACCACGCTTGATGAGTACAGGAAGTACATCGAGTCCGATAAAGCCCTTGAGAGAAGGTTCCAGCCTGTATACACGAAGGAGCCATCCGTCGAGGATACGATATCCATACTACGCGGCCTGCAGCCTAAGTATGAGCTTCACCATGGCGTGCGCATCAAGGATGAGGCTCTCGTGGCCGCCGCCGTGCTCTCGGATAGGTATCTTACCAACAGGTTCCTCCCGGATAAGGCCATAGACCTGGTTGATGAGGCCGCCTCCCAGATCAAGATGGAGATAGAGAGCCAGCCCGCTGAGCTTGATAACCTCAACCGCAAGATGCTTCAGCTCTCTATTGAGAAGCAGGCTTTGTCACGTGAGGATGATGAGGCATCGAAGGAGAGACTGGAGAAGATCAACGCCGAGCTTGGCGAGATGCAGGCTAAGTACGACGCGCTTCATCTTGAGTGGCAGAACGAGAGGGAGGCGATCCTTCGCCTGAGGGAGGGGAAGGCCGAGCTTGAGAAGCTTAATAGCGAGGAGCAGAATGCCGAGCGCAATGGCGATCTCGCGACCGCGGCGATGATCAAGCATGGCAAGCTTCCTGAGCTTGAGAAGAAGATCCGCGAGGCTGAGGAGAAGGTGAACTCGTTCCAGCATGACGGCAGGCGCCTTCTGAGGGAGGAGGTCACCGAGGATGATATCGCGAAGGTCGTGTCAGCCTGGACCGGAGTCCCTGTCGCCAAGATGATGGGATCGGAGGCGGAGAAGTACCTGAACATCGAGAAGACGCTCTCCGAGAGCGTTGTCGGTCAGGACAAGGCTATAAACGCTGTTGCCAACGCCATACGGCGCAACAAGGCAGGCATAGGCGATGAGCACAGGCCTCTTGGCTCGTTCCTCTTCGCCGGTCCTACAGGAGTGGGAAAGACGCTGCTTGCGAAGACGCTCGCCTCGTTCCTCTTCGATGACGAGAAGGCGCTTACCCGCATAGATATGTCCGAGTACATGGAGAAGTACTCCGTCTCCAGGCTCATTGGAGCCCCTCCTGGATATGTCGGATACGACCAGGGAGGCCAGCTTACCGAGGTGGTAAGGCGGAGGCCATACTCCGTCATCCTCTTCGATGAGATCGAGAAGGCCCATCCTGACGTGTTCAACATCCTTCTGCAGGTTCTTGATGACGGACGTCTGACTGATGGGCAGGGGAGAGTCGTGGACTTTTCAAACACCATCATCATAATGACATCCAACCTCGGCTCTGAGGCGATCCTCTCCGATCCACAGCATGCGGAGGAGCATGTCATGGATGTGATAAGGCACACGTTCAAGCCTGAGTTCATCAACCGTATCGATGAGATCGTCATCTTCAATCCTCTCGGGGAGAAGGAGATCAGGAAGATCGTCGAGATACAGCTCAGGACCCTCAAGGTGCGTGTCGAGCGCAGAGGATTCTCTATCGAGTGGACCGATGATGTCGTTGATTACATCGCGAAGGCTGGCTTTGATCCTGTGTATGGTGCCCGTCCTATCAGACGGTTCATACAGGATGAGGTCGAGAATGAGCTTTCTAAGAGGATACTCAGCGGGAATATCGATACCTCGAAGCCTATAAGAATCACCATGGAAGATGGTAAGATAGCCGTAAGGTAAAATATCTGATGGGGCGCGAACAACGCCCCATCTTCAAAAGGAAGTCAGCATGGATATCAGCATAAGCGTCTCATCTACACCGGAGGAACTCGGTAAGAAGGCTGCCGCTAAGATAGCGGAACTACTGCGTGATGCGATAGTAAAGAAGGGCCATGCCCGCATGATCCTCAGCACAGGCCAGAGCCAGTTCGAGACTCTCGCTACGCTGGTGAATGAGGATGTCGACTGGTCCAAGGTGGAGATGTTCCATCTTGATGAGTATGTCGCCCTTCCCGAGAGCCATGGGGCGAGCTTCAGGAAGTATCTCAAGGAGAGGTTCGTTTCCAAGGTCAATCTCAAGGCGGCCTATTTCGTCAATGGCGAGGGCGATGTCGAGAGGAATATCGAGGAGCTGACGAAGGAGCTGAGGAAGGATGAGGTTGACGTAGGCGTCATCGGAATCGGCGAGAACGGCCATATCGCGTTCAATGATCCTCCTGCTGACTTCGATACAGATAAGGCATACAAGGTCGTGAACCTTGATGAGAGGTGTAGGATGCAGCAGGTGGGAGAGGGATGGTTCAGTACATTCGATGACGTTCCGAAGCAGGCTATAACGATGTGTCCGAAACAGATTATGGCGTGCAGGCATATCGTCACAGCCGTTCCGCACCGCGTCAAGGCTGAGGCGATATACAACACCATCACGAAGCCTGTCACCTCTGATGTGCCGGCAACGCTCATGAAGACGCATCCTGACTGGAATCTCTTCATAGATAGCGATTCAGCTTCTCTCTTGATTCCTTTGAAGTGATCTATAGGAGGGGAGGCTTGGCCCTCCCTTCTTTAGCTTAGAGCAAGCCCTTCGAAGTTCTTTGTGATTATCGCCTGATAGCGCTCGGGTGTATCAGCGTCTAGGACTGTCCCGATGCTCCCGTTATATGCCGCCGTGTCATAAAGCGACAGATACTCCTTCAGCGTGCCATCGAAGGCAAGGAGCTTTTCCTTATGCTCCTTCCTGAACATCACAGGATGTCCAGGGATGCCTCTGTATATCGCCCGGGCTATCTCATGCGTGGAGAGCAGGGCCTCAGTCCCCTGGAAATCCTCGAACCGCACGAGCGGAAGATCTCCCGGGAGTATCGCGAAGTCATCGTCTCCAGCTTCCCTCAATCCCGCAAGCGTGCTGTACTTCTGTCCCTTGAGGTATTCATCGCAGCATACGATCCTGACAGGCAGTCCGCTAAGGGCTTCCTCCATCCTTTCCCTCTCATGCCCTATGACTACTATGACGTCATCTGTGTATGAGAGCACCGCATTTATAGTTGAATGAATCAGCGGCTTTCCATCCAGTGGAAGGAGAAGCTTGTTCTCTCCCATTCTCTCGGATAGCCCCGCTGCAGGTATGATCACGGTCATGCCAATATATTACCACTATGAGGAAAATGTGGAAATCTGTTAGAATCCTTATAAAATGATTAATTAGTTATCGGTAATAATAGGGAGGACATGGGGGATAATGGAAGTCAGATGTCCAAGATGCGGGAAGGTGGATACAGTGCATCCAGCCGCAGGAGAGGGGTATGAATGCACGCTATGCAGGGCCAGCTTCGGAGGTGTGCCAAGCTTTGACAAGAGCATAGTCAGGAGTATTTCATTCAGCATCAATCCGGTATTCGTAAAAGCCTGGACCGTCTCTATCAAGGAGAAGGCGGATGGGGCTTATCTTGATTCGCGCTATGGAAGCGACCGAAGGAAGGGGTATATCACCAGGGAGCGCTGGGAGGCTTTCATATCCAGGCTCCAGGACGAGGCGTATATCGACGCGTGGAAGCCGATGTATTTCTCCGCCAATGAGATGAAAGGGGCTATCTGGGAGCTTTCGATAAAGCTCAGGTACAAGCATCTCATCTCATGCAAGGGCGTTGGCTGCCTTCCTCCTTATTGGGAGGAATTCGTCGGCATCATAAGGGAGCTTATTAAGGAGACGGATTCTGGGGTATAATCCCTCTGATGAGAAACAAAGAGGACAATTCCATGCTTTCATCCTTGGTGAGGAAGATCACTTCAGATCCGAAGGGTGATTATGATGACGCGCTTTTCCATACGCTTCTTGCCGCCTCCGCCCTTGGCAAGGAGGTGATCCTCCACAGAGGATATGTGGAGAACTACGGGAAGAAGTACAGGGCTGCATCGCTTTCCGGTGAGGGGCTCAGCATGCCGCTGCGCTCTCTCATCCTGTCTTTCGCCACGGAGAACTTCGGCTATGATGGCTTCCTGCTTGATAACGTCATCATCGAGAAGGGCTTTGTGGAGGAGCTTATATCAGGGATCGATGACTATATGGTCGAGGCTGTTGTCGATGATTACCGCACGAAGGAGACCGAGGCTGTCGTTCTCTTCTCCCCCGATGCTGAAGGGGTAGCTGCAGAAGAATCGGAGATGAACTCCGACTATGTCATCAATGCTCCTCTTTCCGATGATAAGAGGGCCATGTCCATCGTTTTCAGGGATGTCCTTAGCCTCCTGATTGGGATGGGAGTGCATTCTGTCTCCATCCCTGTCCCCGAGGCTATCGATCCGGCGCTGTTTTCGGATATAGCGGTCTCTTCCGTATACGCCTTCTCCAATCTCCATCCTGAGCATTTCCTGTATGTCTCATTCGTGGCTCCTTCAGATGAGATTCTTGGGAAGATGACCGGCGAAGAATAAGCGGAATAGGGAAAGCCGGAAAAGCAGCAGCTTTAAGTCATGAAATATGCCGGCAGATCACGTTTGCCGGCATATCTTTGATTCTGTTGATGATCAGCCTGGATTGAGGAAGAACAGACCTTCTTCATCCATAGCTTGATCATTCTGCCCTGTGGGTCAGTGTACCTTCCTCGCGTCCTCAAGGACTGAATCGGTCTTTGACTTCTTTACCTTGCATGGCTTCACATGCCAGATATCATCAGCGTATTCCTTGATCGTCCTGTCTGAGGAGAACTTGCCGGAAGACGCGATGTTGATGACCGCCTTCCTGTTCCATTCATCCCTGCTGTCGCGATACATGGCCATCGCCTTCTCGTGCACGTCATGGTACATCCTCAGGTCCGCGAAGAGGTAATACCTGTCTCCGCCGTTGCCGAAGAGGGAATCCCTGAGCGGGCTGAAGATATGAGGCTCGTTGATTGAGAAGAAGCCTGAATCGATGAGATCTACCATGCTCTTGATGTCCTCGTCCGCATTGACCCAGTCCATGGCCTTGTATGAGGATGCAAGAGCCCCGATCTCCTCCTCCGTGTGGCCGAAGATGAAGATATTGTCCTTGCCGACCTCCTCTGCGATCTCCACGTTCGCGCCATCGAGCGTTCCGACCGTGAGCGCGCCGTTGACCATGAACTTCATGTTGCCGGTTCCTGACGCCTCTGTCCCCGCTGTGGAGATCTGCTCGGAGATGTTCGCCGCCGGTATGATCGACTCAGCCATCGTGACCCTGTAGTTCGGCATGAAGTGCACGAAGAGCTTCTTGTTCACGCGGCTATCGGAAGCGATCACCTTCGCGATGTTGTTGATGAACTTGATGATGAGCTTCGCGTTCACATAACCTGGGGCCGCCTTGCCTCCGAAGAGGAATGTGGTTGGCTGGAAGTCCGCGAGATACTTATCATCCCTCTTCATCCTGTCGTAGATCATGAGGACGTTGAAGGCGTTGAGAAGCTGCCTCTTGTACTCATGTATCCTCTTCACCTGCACATCGATGAGGGTGTCCGTGTCGAGGATGAAGCCTGAATCCCTCTTGAGGAATGCAGCGGCGTTCTCCTTCGCCTTGTCCTTGACCTTGCCGAATTCCTTGACGAAGGCCTTGTCGTCCGCGAATGGCCTGAGATCGGCGATCCTGTCGAAATCCGTGATCCACTTATCTCCGATGGCGCTGGAGATGAGGGAAGCGAGGGCGGGATTCGCCGCGAGCAGCCATCTGCGCTGCGTTATGCCGTTTGTCTTGTTATTGAACCTTTCAGGGAATATGAGGTTGAACTCCGGGAACATCTCCCTCTTGAGAAGCTCTGAGTGAAGCGCCGCGACTCCGTTCGTGGAGTGGGACCCGATTATGGAGAGGTTCGCCATCCTGACCATCTTCGGATTGGACTCCTCGATGATCGAGATCTTCGCGATCTTGTCATTCTGCATCGGGAAGTACGAGACGGCATGGTCCAGGAAGCGCTGGTTGATCTCGAATATGATCTGCATATGGCGAGGCAGGAGCTTCTGGAGCATCGGGAGCGCCCACTTCTCAAGTGCCTCAGGCATGAGCGTGTGGTTGGTGTATCCCATAGTCCTTACCGTGATGTCCCAGGCCTCGTCCCAGCCAAGTCCTTCCTTGTCTATAAGGAGCCTCATGAGCTCAGGGATGGCGAGGGATGGATGGGTATCGTTGAGCTGGATCGCGGCCTCGTTCGGAAAGTCGCTCCACTTCTTGCCCGGGAATCTCTTGAATCTCCTCATGATGTCCTGGAGCGAGCACGAGACGAAGAAGTACTGCTGCTTGAGCCTCAGCTCCTTGCCCATATAGAGCGTGTCGTTAGGGTAGAGGACCTGTGAGAGTGTCTCAGCGTTGATCTTGTTCCTGACAGCTTCCGTGTAGTCTCCTGAATTGAACTCCTCGAATGAGAAAGCGTCCGGGGATTCAGCGGCCCAGAGCCTGAGCGTGTTGATCGTCTTGCCGCCATAGCCGACGATCGGGGTGTCATACGCGATGCCGTTTATCGTCTCGGCGGGAATCCACCTGAATACGTCACGGCCACCCTCGTGGACCTCTACGACCTCTCCTCCGAATCCGATCGGGTATACCAGGTCAGAGCGCTTGATCTCCCAAGGATTGCCGTCCTTGAGCCAGTTGTCCGGGGTCTCTACCTGCCATCCGTTCTTTATCTGCTGGCGGAATATTCCGTAGTTGTATCTTATGCCATAGCCATAGGCTGGGATCTCGAGCGTCGCGAGGGAGTCAAGGAAGCATGCCGCAAGGCGTCCAAGCCCTCCGTTTCCAAGTCCCGCGTCTGGCTCGACTTCCGTCAGCTCCTCGAAAGAGTAGCCAAGGGAGGAGAGCGCGGCCCTCACGTTCTTCTCAAGCCCCATGTTGATGACATTGTTCGTCATCGCCCTTCCCATGAGGAATTCCAGCGAGAGGTAATAGACCCTCTTGGAGTGGTTTGCCCTCTGTGTCTTCCTTGACAGATCCCACTGATGGATTATCCTATCCCTCAGCGCGAGTGCCAGTGCCTGATATCTTCCTTCTGCTGTCGCATGGTATACATCTGCGTCCAGCGCGTATTTGAGCTGTTCAGCGAAGTCCTGAGCGATTTCCTTCGCAGAGCTGCCAAAGCGCGTATTTTCCTTGTTTTCCGCCATTGCTTTTCTCTCCTTAATCGGAAGTCAACGCTTTATATTAAATAAACTCTGTGAAGATAATCAATAACAGAAAGAATATTATGCATTTTCCTCTTTCCGGTGATAGAACATGGCATTGGATTCTGCTAAAACGGTAGCCATGGCAGATATCCTTATCAGAGCATGTTTCTTTTTGTTGATGGTGATCCTTGGGTATGCGGTGAAGAAAGCCGGCATACTCTCCGAGGAGGATGGGGTGGCGTTGTCCAGGGTAGTGCTGAACATAACGCTTCCGGCGGCGATCCTCGTCAGCTTCCGCACGTTCGTATTCGACTGGAGCTATATGCTGATCCCGCTGATCGCGTTCGCGGTGAACTGGCTTATGCTTCTTACTGGATGGGCCCTGACGAGGCGCCGCGGCACAGATGACCGCATCTTCTACATGCTTGAGCTCCCTGCCTATAACATCGGTAATTTCACGCTTCCTTTCGTATCCAGCTTCCTCGGGGCAACAGGCGTCGTGGCGTCTTGCCTTTTCGATATGGGAAACGCCCCGATGTGCCTTGGCCTGAATTTCACGATGACCGCGATGATGATAGGGCGCACGCCTGACCGCAGCGTCGCGCGTGCCGTGCTCTCCGTCTTCAAGAAGCCTTCGTTCACTGTCTATGTGATCATGCTCATCCTCGCGGCGTTCTCCCTATCACTACCTGATATCGTGTTCGATTTCGCCGGCATGATAAGCCCAGCGAACGCGCCTATGGCCATGGTCATGATAGGGCTGATGCTGGAGATAAGGATGGACAGGACAAAGCTGAAGGATGCCCTTTCTGTCAATGCGATAAGGCTTGCCCTTGCCGCGGCGATCGCCGTGCTGTTCTTCGCTCTCGCACCATTCTCCTATGAGGTGAAGAAGGCTGTCGCCATAACGGCTTTCGCCCCGATATCATCAGCGTCCCCCGCGTTCGTAGCGGCGCTCAAAGGCGATGTGGAGCTTGTCGGGTTCGCTTCCACGATCTCGATAATCGTATCGCTGATACTGATGCCTCTGATGATCGTGTTTCTATGATATCCTGATAAGGTAAATCACATAGGAGTGTATTGTATATGGAAGACTATAAGGCATGGGCCGCCGGGCGGCTTGATGCGGTGAAGGGGAAGATGGCAAGCGTCGTAGCGCGCAATGCACACAAGATCCCTTATCTTACGGAAAACGGACGCTATAACGACAAGAGTGATGAGATAGGCTGGTGGACCAATGGCTTCTGGGGAGGGCTTTTGTGGGAAGAGTGGCTCCTCACGGGTGATGACCAGTACAAGGATCAGGCTGTGGAGCTTGAGGAGAAGCAGGACAAGGACCTTATGGACTCCGAGAAGCTTGACCATGACAATGGCTTCAAATGGCTTCTCACAGCTGTTTATGACTATAAGAAGACAGGAAGCAAGGCTTCCCGCAACCGCGCTCTTCTTGCCGCCAACAATATGGCCGGCAGGTTCAATATCTCAGGTAATTTCATCCGCGCGTGGAACGATTGGGGAGAGGATGACCACAGGGGCTGGGCTATCATCGACTGCATGATGAACCTGCCTCTCCTGTATTGGGCGAGCGAGGAGACAGGGGATCCTAGGTTCAGGAAGATCGCTATGGCCCATGCCGATCGCGTCATTGATGCCTTCGTGCGTCCTGATGGATCTGTGTGCCATATCGTGGAGTTCGATCCAGAGACAGGCGAGAGGGTGCGGTCGCATGGCGGACAGGGCTATGGCAGAGGCTCCTCGTGGACTCGTGGCCAGGGCTGGGGCATATATGGCTTCATGCTCAGCTATATCCACACTGGTGAGAAGCGCTATCTTGATACCGCTATAAAGATCGCCAACTACTTCATCGTCAACACGCCGCCTTCCGGGCTCATCCCCGTGGATTTCCGCCAGCCCGCTGAGCCTGCGTGGGAGGATTCCACAGCAGCGGCTATCGCTGCCTGCGGCATGATCGAGATATCAAAGGCGGTGGAGGGCAATGACAGTGCCATATACCGTGAGGCTGCTGTACGCATGCTCAAGGCCCTCGATGAGAAGCGATCTAACTGGGATGCGGATGTTGATAACATAATCGAGAAAGGAACGGTCGCGTATCACTACGGAGCGCATGAAACCGGTATCCTTTATGGTGATTTCTACTTCATCGAGGCCCTGATGAAGCTTGCTGGCATCGATTACATGCCTTGGTGATGCAGCTCTACTCTTAAGTTCCAAAGCCATGGTCACGAAGTCAGGGCTTTATCTTATAAGGCAAAGGCGCTTCTCAGGAGAGGTATTTCCTTTGATAGCCCGTGTTGCCTCGCGCACCTTTCCAGCTAAGTCCATCAGCGATTATGGAGTAAATGTCCCTATGTGGATATGTATTGCCATTTATGTTGATATCTTCACTTATTACAAGCAATTAATCACGCTAGAGGGTAAATTAGAAGAATCCAGAGAGTGAAATTCGAAAGCCCAATGCCCCAATGGGATCCTCAGGATTACTTTTGGATAACATTGGAATGATTTTCAGGAGGTTGACTGTCAAATATTGTTGAACATGTTGGCTGTTTTTTCTTTATTTGATCATCCTAAAGTACAACAAGGGTGTTGTAGCCATTTGGCTATAGCACCCTTAATTTTTTTATTGACAGGTAGATATGGCATGATATTCTACATTCAGAGTGAATACAAAAAGTGTATACACTAATTGGAGGCAGTATGGCTAACTCAGATGTCGATCTTGTGACAAAGTCATATTCGTTGCTTAGCGATATGATTTATTCATATGAACTGCCTCCTGGTGCCATAGTCTCAGACTTCTCATTAAGTAAAAAAATTGGTATCTCAAGGACTCCGATTCGCCAAGCAATCTTAATGCTTGTTTCTGATGGAATAGTTGTGCAGGAAGGAAATGGCTTCCATGTTGTTGATATTACAGAAGATTTCATTCATGAGCTTTATGAGGCTCGGAAATACATCGAAATGGCAGTCATCCCTATACTTGTAGAGAAAAAGGCTGATGTTTCAGAGTTACGCAAACTTTGTTATTTAGAAGATGACTTATTGAAAAATGGCAGATACATTGAAGCTCTTAATGTCGATATAGATTTTCATAGAGCATTGGCTGATGCAACAAAGAATGCCATTCTTTCCAAATCATATAAGGTCATATATACAAGAATGAAATTGATTAATTTGCTTTCTCTTGTAACGCTTAATTTTCAAACTCCGCAGATATATCTCGAAATAATAGACAACATTGAAGAAGGAAATGTTGCCGAAACTTGTCATTTGCTATGCTTGCAGCAGGATGCTGGAGAGAGTCAGAAAATAACAGCTTTGAAAAAGTTTGGAGGTAAAAACGTGAAGAATCTATTCAATTTTATCTCTGGTTGTTTTGTTGCTTTTGGGAATAATACATCAACTATCGAATAAGGAGGTTTTCGATGAAGAAGATTTTTGTTTTTGTGCTGGTTTTGGCTATTGCCGTTTCCACCGTCTTTGCTTCTGGATCAAAGGAGAGCACTGATAGCGGAAAGAAGACTATCACGATTGGCGCGGAATCATGGGAAATCAACAAGCTTTTCCTTGAGCATGCTGCTGAAGAATTTGAAGCTGCTCACCCGGATGTGGATGTTGAGATCGTAACGATCGCTGACCAGACAAAGCTTGCAAATTACATCCTTGATTGGAGCAGAGGATCCACAGATGTAGATCTTGTCTTCCTTGATGGCGGTATTTTCTCAGTGGAATATGCAGCAAAAGACCTGATCTACGATTTTGATAAGGATCTGGATTTCTTCTCTGATTTCCCGAAGTCAAAATTCACGCCAGGATCTCTTGAGACAGGATTTATCAAGGGTGGACAGTTCTGCTTGCCCGCGATCTATGAGGTTTATGGTATCTCTGTCAATAAGGCCATGTTCAGGGAAGCTGGTCTTCTGGATGAAAATGGCGATCCTCTCCCGATTAGGACATGGGATGATTTCTATGCAGCTGCTGAGAAATTGACAAAGAAAGATAGCAATGGAACGGTCACGCAGACTGGTGGCACAATTCAGTTTGGCAACAATCTGCATATAATACTCGGCAGCGCTATCTACGCTCAGTTTGGTGATGCATATGCAGCGGATGGAATAACCTACAATGTCGATAATGACTACGTGAGGAACATGATAGGCACGTGGCAGAAGGGAATCCAGAACGGATATCTCTCACAGGCTACATTCGTAGATAACGCCGGTGGAAGAAATGGCTTCAAGGCTGGACAGATCGCGATGTGCTTCGAGGCTGCCGGACGTTGGATGGAGGCTATCGATACGATCGGCATCGATAATCTTGCCCTTATTCCGATTCCTGGCGATTTCGGTGGAACTGTCTGCTTTGGCTGTCAGATGGTCATTCCTAAGGCCTCCAAGAATGCCGATATTGTCTGCCAGTTCATCAAGGAAGCCATTTATGGAGAATATTCGCAGGTCAATGCCTTCAGCCAGTATGGAAAGATGTCCGTAATCCAGGAGTATTTTGATAAAGCGCTTGAAGAGACTCCGATATGGAACGGAATCGCGGATTCCATGAGCAAGGCAAAACCACTCAAGGAGTATGAGGAGTCACAGAAGTTCCTGACGGGCCTTAATCAGATATTCCAGGGAGGGCTTGTCAGCAAGACGACCACTCCTGCAGATATGGTCAATCAGATTCTTGATCTGTCAGCATCTATCAGGAAATAGTCTTTTCATTGCACATGCGGTTTTGCCGCATGTGCAATTATAGAGGAATCATGCCATGCAAAATTCAATCAGCTCAAGGAAAAGATCAAAGGAAAGATGGGGCAAGATTTTTGTGCTTCCAACATGTCTTGTTCTTTTTGTATTTGTTGTATATCCAGTTTGCTATACATTTGTCTTAGCCTTCAGTAAATACAACTTTGCATTTGACCGGAGCATGACATTCATTGGAGTGCAGAACTTCATAGATATGTTTAAAGATAGTCAGTTCCTCACTGCATTGAAGAACACGTTGGAATTCACGTTATATATGTTTGTGATTCTCATTGTGTTGTCTCTTGCAATAGCTTTGCTTCTTTTCAAAAAGAAAGAGCACAGTTGGTTTTTCAGAATCTCTATATTCATGCCGATTGTTGTCCCCGCATCTTTGATTTGTATTCTGTTCAGTTTTATGCTTGCAGATAACTTCGGGATAATCAACAAGTTCCTCATGGACATCGGGCTTTCCCGGTTCACCCATAACTGGCTCACGGATGGCGCAACCGCAAAATGGTGCGTGATAATAGTTGAGGTATGGGGCAAGGTCGGATTCTGCACGATACTTTTTCTATCTGGGCTACAGAATATCTCGGTTGATCTTTTTGAGGCAGCTGATTTGGATGGAGCTATTGGGTGGAAGAAGCTTTTTTATATTATCATTCCGAATATACGTGAGACATTCGTCGTTGTCGGAATCTGGGCTATACTCCAGTGCCTTAAGCTATTTGTCACTCCAAATGTACTTACCAATGGAGGTCCTGCAAATTCGACTCTGGTAATGTACCAGAATATATACAATACAGCTTTCAACTACTTTGAGATGGGATATGCCGCCGCGCAGGCGTTTGTGCTTACCGCGTTAGTGATGCTCTTCTCGATGCTTAACATGAAGATAGGGAAGAAGGAGGCATAAGATGCGAAAACAAAGAAAGGCATTTTCTATTTTTGTTAATACCTCATTGTTTATAATATCCCTCATATTCATCTTGCCGATAGTCTTTTGTCTCTTCACATCCTTCAAGGAGTCGACGGAGATAATAAGGGATATCACGTTCTTCCCGCATAAGTGGTCTGGCGTGAATTACGGCTACATCTTCGCAAGGGGTGCGAAATATCTTCAATATTATTGGAACACGATTGTCATAACCGTATGTTCTGTCGCTATCACGCTGATTCTCTCGGCCCTTGCCGGGTACGCATTCGCAAGGCTTCCGTTCAGAGGGAGCAGGCTGATCCTGTCATTGATCCTGTTCCTTCTCGCGTTTCCTCTATGTGCCATCCTTATCCCTATATACATGATGGAATTCGAGATTGGGCTGCTTAATACATACCTTGGCATCATATTGCCGAACCTGCTATGCATCCTTCCTTTCTCAATATTCATCATGCGCGGAACCTTCATAGACATGAGCAGCGAGCTTGAGGATTCTGCGGAAATCGATGGATGCAATGCACCCCAGGCTTTCCTGCATATTATGCTGCCGCTCGCGCAGAACGCTTTGATAATAGTCCTTGTCTCCGGTTTCTATAATGTCTGGGGAGAGTACACTATCGCCAAGACGTTGGCATCCAAGGATTCCATAATGCCTATCTCGGTAGCGCTCACGTTGCTTAAGAGCGAGGATTGGAACTATGGAGTGCTCGCGGCCGCGATCACATTGTCCATTATCCCTCCGATTACGATCTTTGCTATCTTCCAGGACAAACTTGTTGAGGGAATGACAGCAGGAGCGATCAAAGGGTGAGTATAGAGGAAAGTTTATGAGGAATCTTATAAAGAATGTAAATTTGATCTTGCCGGATAGGATCATAATGGACGCATGGCTGGTTACAGAGGATGATAGGATTGATGATTTCGGCAGGATGCCTGTTCCTGCCGGCAATTTCACGGATATCATCGATGGAAATGGATTGTATCTTTCTCCAGGGTTTGTAGAAACACATGTGCATGGAGGCCGGAAGCATGATTTTACCGACGCGACCGCCGAAAGCACGCTTGAGATCATGCGTCTTCATCTCTTAGGAGGAACGACTACCATCCTTCCCACGCTGACGAGCGTCACGCATGAGAAGTACATCAGGTCGATGGAGAACCTGAATGATCTTATTCCGCAGTTCAGGACCATGGATGATGTTCCCGAATTCGGAGGGATCCATATGGAGGGGCCATATTGCAGCGGGGATGCTCTTGGCGCGCAGAATACCCGCACATACAGGGATCCTGATTTCAATGAGATAGAGCAATACATGACGCTTGTCCCGTATATCCGTAAATGGACCGCGGCACCAGAGCGGGAAGGCGGTATGGCATTTGGCCGTTATTGTGAGAAGCATGGCATACTTGCTTCAATAGGGCATTCTGGAGCAACGCTGTCTCAAGTTTATCAGGCTTGGGAGAATGGCTATAAATGTATCACTCATCTATACAGTGCATGTTCCAGCTATCATAGGAACGGGGCTTACCGTGAGGCTGGAATCGTTGAGGCCGCATGGCTTATTGACGATATGGATGTCGAGATGATCACGGATGGCGTCCATCTCCCGAAGGAGTTCCTGCAGCTTATCTACAAGATCAAGGGGCCTGATCACATCGCAATGATAACAGATGCGATTAGATACGCTGGCGTTGATGTCCCTGAGGGCAGCTTTGTCCCTTATGAAGATGGACAGGATAGCGGTGTCTGGATCGAGAATGGAGTGGCGCTTGTCCCAAGCAAAGCATGCTTTGCGGGGAGTATCGCGACTTTTGACAGGCTTGTCAGGACCGCCACCAAGATCGCCGGGATAAATCTTGTTGATGTTATCCGCATGTCAACGCTGACCCCTGCAAGGACGGTAGGCCTTGACAAGGAGATCGGTTCGATCTCCCGTGGTAAACGTGCTAATTTGCTTATGTTCGATGATGACATATCGATAAAGCATATTATGCTGAGAGGAAAAATGGTCAGATGACCAGTAAGGAGGATAGTTCAATGAATCTTACCATCAATGTTTCACCCACAGCAAAGGAAAATGGTTACAAGGCTGCATTGAAAGCTGCGGAAGTAATCAACGCTGCGATAGAAAAGAAGGGACATGCCCGTATTGTCCTTTCTACAGGCTCAAGCCAGTTCGAGATGTTCGATGCGCTTGTCAGTCTTCCTGTCGATTGGTCAAAGGTAGAGATGTTCCATCTTGATGAGTATGTAGGGCTCTCGGAGACTCATCCTGCATCATTCAGGAAATATCTTAAAGAAAGATTTGTGAACATTGTGCACCCAAAAGCAGCTTACTTCGTTAATGGTGAAGGGGATATTGAAAAGAACATAGCTGAGCTGACAAAGGAGCTTCGCAGGGATGAGATCGACCTTGGGATGATCGGAATAGGCGAGAATGGGCATATCGCATTCAATGATCCTCCTGCGGACTTCGATGCTGTCGAGGCTTACCGTGTTGTCAATCTTGACCATAAGTGCAGGATGCAGCAGGTTGGCGAGGGATGGTTCGCAACAGAGGATGATGTTCCTAAGCAGGCTATCTCAATGCTTCCAAGGCAGATCATGGCATGCAAGACGATAATCACCGTTGTTCCGCATTCTGTTAAGGCTGAGGCCATCTACTTGACGATAACCAAGCCTGTGACCAACATGGTTCCCGCAACGCTTCTCAAGACGCATCCTGATTGGCATCTTTACATAGATGATGATGCGGCTGCGAAATTGTTTGGTAATGAATGATTTATACGATGTAGTTTTTAAAGGAGGTAAGGCAGGGTTTATACCTGCCTTATTCTATGGTGTGACTGGCATGGTTCATTGCTAGAGGGGGTGAAAGACCCTTGAGTTATTTGCTGGGTGGAAGATGATTCAATAACCGTATATATTTCACAGCAATAAGCCACAGGATGTTTTTTGAATATATTTGAGCCTTGCAGAATCGGTATTGAGAAATACCAAGCTAAAGGGAGAAATTCATATTGTCTAAAGGGTGAAATTAGAAGAATCCAGAGGGTTAAATTCGGAAATTGACAGACTATTATTTTCGGATATACTTTTAGTTGTAGAAGTATATCCAATATGAGGAGGGTGATGATGCATACAGCATTTATCTCAAAATGGGGCAACTCGCAGGGAATCAGGATACCGTCTGAAATCATGAAGGAAAAAAAACTCAGAATAGGTGACCAGATCAGCTTTAGGACATCAGACCCTGACTCAATAGTGATTGAGATCTCGCGAAGTCCCAAAAAGCTGAAAGCTGCCGGAATACTGCAGAAATATGCAAAAGGCAAACCTGACCTTGAGGCTGAACAGAAAGCCATAGAGGAAGCAATAATAGAAAAATATACAAAGGGCCATTAATGAAGATCGTTGATACAAATTATCTTCTCAGATATATCCTTCACGATGATGAATCAATGTTCCAAAAGGCTTGCCAGGCAATCGAAGCAGGTGCCTCGACTCGGTTGGAATCAATCCCAGAGGTAATCTATGTGCTTTCAAGATCATTTGGTGTCAGTCGGGTCGATATAGCAAATGCGCTGATGGATCTTTTGGATGATGTTGCCATCGCCCAGAAAGAGCTGGTGCTTGATGCGCTGTCCTTATTCTCGAGAACAAGGCTTGATTATGTTGACTGTATCTATATTGCTGAATCCAAGGCTAGGAACGAACGCGTGCTGACATTCGATAAGAAAATGATTTCCAAAATGAAGCAACTGGGAATCCCCGAGTGAAATCTTAGGAATGATTTTTCATTTTCAGTGAATAAAAAAGAGCCCCCGGCCGGAATCGAACCGGCGACCTCAACCTTACCATGGTTGCGCTCTGCCGACTGAGCTACAAGGGCATTGTCATTTTTGACAGATGATAAGCTATCAGGTTTGGATGATAATTACAATAGCTTTGATGGAATATGGATCGTTTCCGGGTTACAATCGAAGCATGAATATCAGGAAGATAATAGGATATGCCCTTATCGTTGCGGGAGCCGTGGTGCTTTCGTGCATGCTTCATACCTGCCTTCAGCCGGAGAATCTTCTGGTGATCGGCAGCGCTGATGGGCCTACGGCAATCGTCGTGAGCGATTGAGATAGCCTTGATTCTCGTCTATATTTGTCCTAGGAGGATTTCATATGTCTGAGATACAGAATGCTTTTTATGGAAAGGATTCTCCGGCCCGTCCGGCAGGAGAGGGGGTGACAAGGAAGATACTCGCGCACTCCGAGAATATCATGGTATGCGAGATGCACTTCGAGACAGGCGCCGTAGGAGCTCCTCATAGTCATCCGCATGAGCAGGTTTCATATATCATCTCCGGACGCTTTGAGTTCACGATCGGCGGCAAGAAGATCGTTGTCGGCCCTGGCGATACGACATACAAGGAACCGAATGTTGTGCATGGAGCCGTATGCCTTGAAGAGGGTACCATGCTTGATATCTTCACGCCTGAAAGAAAGGATTTCCTTAAATAATACAGGAAAGGAAAAGGGGAGGTTTGATCCTCCCCATATTCTTTATAAAGCCATGCGTTTCATGAACCTGAGAATGTTGTCCATGGTGAGGCGCATGTCGCTCTCGGCCCTGGGCCTCGCCTCCTTGTAGGGCACGGCCACGCGATTGATCGAGAAGATGCCGGAGACGCCCTCGCCATACGCGGCGTCTATGTCGTCCCCGA
>CALXLT010000001.1 GCA_944389275.1 uncultured Spirochaetaceae bacterium | reverse complement strand
ATTCGTGGCTTGTGATGGTGAGCCGACCAAGCCTTCTGAGACAGAACCGACGACTGCAGAAGTCACAGCGTCAGTCAATGATATCCTTACGGCCATTTTCAAGGATGTCACAGAGCTGAAGGATAAGCCGGGCACATGGACAACAGAAGAATATTCTGGAGATTATTCTTTTACTGTAGGAACTGATAATAAGTCTTGGACACTTACAGCAGATGGATCAGAGATTCCTGAAGAGGAAGAAACGCCTGAGACAAATTTCAAGATTGCGTTTGCTGATGCTACAGATGAAAGCTTGAATTAAGTTCAAGCAAGAAAACATATGGTCACTGTGATTTCAGTGGCCATATTGTAAAGTTGCTTCCAAAGTAAGGAATAATGCGATTTTAAGGAGGATCGAGAAGAATGTTTTCCGGTCCTCCTTTGTAATTGGGCAAGTGCTGATAAAAACTTAGATCCTCATTCATTGTCGTATTAATCTGTAGAGGTGGAAGTTGATAAAGCAATATTTGGGTTGCAACCGTATGAGGTCTCTTCAGGATTCTTGCTTTTTAGATTCAACAATGCAGAAGTGTTGCTAATCTTGTATACTGAATAAGGCCTTTTCTGCGCGAATTTGCAGCTTTAGAGTGCTTTGGATTCCGTTTTCGGTGTTGCGGATTGTTGCAATTTATGTTGACATCAGTTTTATGCAGTTTAGAATCTAATTGATTAAGGAGAGTTTATGGCAGATATAATGAGACCTGTTCCTTTCCAGGAAATGCTTGAGAGGATAGCCGGGGAGCTGCGTAACCACGGCTCTGTGTTCGGTATAGACTCAAGTCTCTTCTACAGCGACAGGAGGAAGAAGAAGGTAAGGATCTTCTCCGGTACGGCGACAACACCTGTCGGACCTGCGGCCGGGCCTCATACCCAGCTTGCCCAGAACATAGTCACATCGTATCTCGCAGGAGCTCGCTTCATTGAGCTCAAGACCGTGCAGATAATGGATAGGCTGGAGATCGCCAAGCCGTGCATAGATGCCCGGGATGAGGCTTATAACGTCGAATGGTCGACGGAGTTCACGCTCGAGAAGGCCTATGATGAGTATCTCAAGGCCTGGTTCATACTCCATATCATAGAGGGTATCCTCACGGGAGGCATAAAGGAGGAGCCTTCATTCCTCTTCAATATGTCCGTTGGCTATGATCTCAAGGGCATCAAGGAAGAGAGGATGCAGGAGTTCATCGACAACATGATCTCGTGCAGCAAGCCTGAGTTCGATGAATACCTGGCCATCGCCCGCGCCATGCTTGAAGATAACCTCTTTGAGGGGACTGAATGGGAGAGCGGCGCGCTGAAGGCCGCGAAGAACATAGAGGATATCCCAAGGAGGATCGCGTCATCCGCGACGATATCCACGATGCATGGCTGCCCGCCTGATGAGATCGAGTCCATCTGCGCGTACATGCTGGAGGAGAAGGGCATAGATACGTTCGTCAAGCTCAATCCTACGCTCCTTGGCTACGACAAGGCCCGCTCGCTCCTTGATAGCCATGGCTTTGGCTATGTGGTGCTGAGCCGCGGCACGTTCGAGCATGACCTTCAGGCAAAGGACGCGCTTCCGATGCTCCATAGGCTCGTGGACCTGGCAGCTTCAAAGGGCCGCTCGTTCGGCGTTAAGCTTACCAATACCCTCGGCACGGCTAACGATGGCTCCGTGCTGCCTGGCGAGGAGAAGTACATGTCAGGGCGCTCCCTGTTCCCGCTCTCGCTCTCGGTCGCTGTCATGCTCTCGGATGAGTTTGGGGGCAGGCTCCCTATATCATTCTCGGGCGGCGTGTCCGCGCTTAACGCCCAAAGGCTCTTCGAGGCCGGTATCCATCCGCTCACGCTCGCAACTGACATGCTGCGCCCGGGCGGCTACTCCCGCATGACGCAGATAGCGTCTATCCTCAACGAGTCAGATGGCTGGGATATGGACGCGATAGACATGGAGAAGCTCCATGCGCTCCAGAAGGATTCGGAGGACGCGGAGTATCTTGATAAGGAGCATCATGGGACGCGCTTATCAAAGGTATCCTCGCCGCTTCCGCTTACCGACTGCTTCGTGGCTCCATGCGTCGAGGCCTGTCCGATCGGACAGGATATCCCGGATTATATCGCCCTCGCCGGAGAGGGACGCTGGGCAGAGGCCCTTGGGCTTATCTACCTGAAGAACGCCCTTCCTGGCATCACTGGCTGGATCTGCGATCACCAGTGCCAGCTGCACTGCTCACGCAATGACTATGAGAAGCCGATAGAGATCAGGAGGATAAAGAGGCTCGCCGTCGAGAAGGGCATGGAGGAGTTCCGCCGCGATATCTGGGAGGCTCCGGAGAATCCCGCTCCTGTGAAGGCTGCGGTGATAGGCGCAGGGCCCGCAGGGCTTTCTGCCGCTTATTTCCTTGCACGCGCTGGCTTTGATACCTCCGTGTTCGAGAAGGAGGGGGAGGCTGGCGGCGTCGTGCGCTCGGCGATCCCTGAGTTCCGCATCCCATCATCTGTCGTTGATGATGATATCGCCTTCATAAAGGACAATGGCGTCAAGTTCCATTTCTCTGTCGAGAAGACCGTTGAAGAGCTCAGGAAAGAGGGATTTGGATACATATTCGTATCAATAGGCGCCACGAAGCCTAATGATGCTGGAATTGGAGGCAATACTCCTCGCGAGAGCGCCGTGTCCTTCCTCATGCGCGCTAAGCGCGGCGAGGTGAAGTCCCTTGGCAGAAGCGTTGTCGTCGTCGGCGGCGGCAATACCGCGATGGATGCCGCGAGGATGGCGAAGAGGATCGCGGGAGTCGAGAGTGTCACGGTCGTTTACCGCAGGAGCATCTCCGAGATGCCCGCTGACAGAGAGGAGTATGAGGAGGCTCTTGCTGATGGAGTGAGCTTCATGTTCCTTCACAATCCAGCAGAGGCCCAGGACGGGAAGGCGAAGCTTAGCGTGATGGCCCTCGGCGATGCCGATGCCTCCGGCCGCCGCCGTCCTGTCCCGACAGGCGAGACTGTGGAGATCGACTGCGATTACCTTATAACCGCGATAGGCGAGAAGGTCGATCCTGAGGTCCTCAAGGCCCTTGGCGCCGATGAGGAGAGCGAAGGCCTTTATATCATCGGAGATGCCGCTACCGGCCCGTCAACGGTCGTCAGGTGCATGGCCTCGGCCCGCGCCGCGGTCGATGAGGCTATAGACAGCGTATACGAGGCCATGGAAGAAGAGGACGATGATGAGGAAGAGGAGGAGTGCGGATGCGGCCATCACCACGAGGACGGTGAGGAGTGCAGCTGCGGCCACCATCATCATGATGACGATGAGGATGAGGACGAGATGAGCGAGGAGGAGGAAGCCGAGCTCAGGGGGGCAGAGGATGAGTTCTTCCTTGCCATAAAGAGGAAGAAATCCAAGCTTCTCATCCCGGGCGATGAGGATGATGAGTTCTTCGCTGTCTCCGAGGCGTCTAGATGCACCGAATGCAGCTATCTCTGCCTGAAGTGCGTCGAGGTCTGTCCGAACAGGGCCAACGTCGCCCTTGATATGAGGGATACCGGGCTTTTCGAGGATCCTTACCAGATCCTGCATCTTGACGCGTACTGCAACGAATGCGGCAACTGCGCCACGTTCTGCCCTCATTCCGGCAGGCCCTATAAGGATAAGCTCACGCTCTTCTCGCTGCGCGAGGACTTCGACAGCAGCGATAACAGCGGCTTCTACGTGGAGAACGATACGGTCCTCATCCGCCTTGACGGAAAGGTGATCGAGGGCGTGATCGATAGGGAAGGAATGCTTGAGGCAGATGTCCCTGAGGAGGTGAAGGCTATGATAGAGAAGGTCCTTCTCTCATACTCATACCTCTTAGGGGCTGTGGAGGAGTGATTTATGGCTGATATCATCATCAGGAATGTCAGGGTGATGCAGACGAGGCCTCCATTCGAGGTGGATGAAGGCGTTGATGTCGTCATCACCGGCTCTCTTATCGAGAAGGTCGGCAAGGATGCCGGAAAGGGTATTGAGGCCAAGACCGTGATAGACGGCACGGGCCGCACGCTCATCCCGGGCAATGTCTGTGCCCACCATCACTACTATTCAGGGCTTTCCCGCGGTATGCTCATCTCCGCCGGCCCCCAGACCGATTTCATCCAGGTCCTCAAGGAATGGTGGTGGCGCCTGGACAGGGCGTTGGACGAGGAGGCCTGCTACTACTCATCTCTTATCTGCTCGCTTGACGCGATCGCCGCCGGCACCACGACGTGCATAGACCATCACGCGTCCCCTTCGTATATCAAGGGATCGCTTTCGGCTATCGCGAGGGGCATGGAAGAGGTCGGGGTGCGCGGCGCAACCTGCTTCGAGGTCACTGACCGCAACAGGGGGATGAAGGAAGCGAAGGAGGGCGTTGAGGAGAATGTCCGCTTTGCCCGTGAGGTTGATTCGAGGCTGGAGCGGGGTGAGGATGTGCTCTGCGAGGCCATGATAGGCGGCCATGCCCCGTTCACGCTTCCCGACGAGGCCTTGGATATGATGGCAGAGGCTGTTTCCTCGACAGGGCGTGGCATGCACCTCCATGTCGCGGAGGATAAGTACGATTCGGTGGCATCCCACCATTACCATGGCGATGATATCGCGGTGAGGCTGGATAAGCATCATCTCCTCTCTGATAATACCCTCCTTGTGCATGGAGTGCATCTTTCAGACAGCGAGATCGATCTAATAAACGAACGCGGATGCTTCCTTGCCCATAACGCGAGATCCAACATGAACAACCATGTGGGATACACTCGCCGCATACCGCGCGTAAAGAAGCTTGTAATCGGCACCGATGGCTGCGGCGGCAACATGCTCGAGGAGATCAAGATCGCCTTCTTCAAGCATAAGGATGAAGGCGGGGCATGGTGGCCCGCGGACTTCGTCACCGCCCTGAACAGGGGAAATGATCTTGTGGAGTCTGTCTTCAGGGGCCGTGGCAGATGGGGACGCATAGAGCCTGGATACAAAGCTGATCTTGCCATCCTCTCGTACTACGCTCCGACCCCGATAGAGAGTGCCAACGCAGCGACCCATCTTGTATGGGGTGTCTCATCGAACGCTGTGGAGAGCACGATAGTAAATGGCCGCGTCGTATACCGTGACAGGAAGTTCACTACAGTCGATGCGGATAAGGTCTATGAAGAGGCCCGTCGCGTCGCGCGCCGCGTATGGAAAATAACCGATACAATCAAAGCATAAGGAGTTGATTATGATACAGGACAGGATAAGGGAACTTGCGGAGAAGTACAGGGACTACACAGCTGAGAACCTCTCTAAGCTCGTTCAGACGAAGAGCTACAGCTCAAAGGAAGAGGATGTCTGCCATCTTCTTGTCAAGCTCTGCGAGGAGGCAGGCTTTGATGAGGTCAGGATCGATGGCCTTGGCTCCGTTATCGGCCGTGTCGGCAACGGGCCCAAGAAGCTCGCGTTCGATGCTCATATCGACACAGTCGAGGTCGGGAACCTGAAGAACTGGGAGTTCGACCCGTTCTCAGGCGCTATCGAGGATGGGCTTGTGAAGGGAAGGGGAGCTTCGGACCAGAAGGGAGGTGCTGCCTCCATGATCACTGCAGGACGCATCCTGAAGGAGCTCGGATACGGCGGTGAGTACACTGTCTACTTCACCTTCACGGTAATGGAGGAGGACTGCGATGGCATGTGCTGGAAGTACCTTATCGAGGAGGAGAAGTTCAAGCCTGACATGATCGTCTCCACCGAGCCTACCTCATGCCGCCTCTATCGCGGCCACAGGGGAAGGATGGAGATCCGCGTGATACTCCGTGGCATCTCCTGCCATGGCTCCGCTCCTGAGCGCGGCGTGTCCGCGGCCTACAAGGCGGCGCGCGCGGCCCTCGCTATCGAGAAGCTCAACAACGACCTGCAGCCAGATGATGACAACTTCCTCGGCAAGGGCACGATCACGGTATCGCAGATGGACGTCAAGGGACCTTCGCAGTGCGCTGTCCCTGATTACGCCATGCTCTACTGCGACCGCCGCCTCACATGGGGAGAGGATGCCGAGCTCGCGATAAGCCAGGTCAAGAAGTATGTATCCGAGGCGACAGGGGATCCGGAGGATGCGATCATCGTCGAGATGCCTGATTACGACAAGACAGCATGGACCGGCACGAAGTACTCCCAGGAGCTTTATTTCCCGACATGGAAGCTCGACGAGAAGGCTGAGCTCGTGCAGGCCGGCATCAGGGACTATGAGGCGATGTTCGGCAAGAAGCCTGTCGTTGACAAGTGGACATTCAGCACGAACCTCGTCGCGACGACAGGACGGCATAAGATCCCTGCCATAGGCTTCGGCCCGGGAGATGAGGCACAGGCCCATGCCCCTAACGAGATCAACAGGGTCGAGGACCTTGTCATCTGCTCGAAGTTCTACGCGATGCTCCCATATGCTCTTGAGGGCAAGACGGAGTAAAGGCATAGAAGAATGCGAACGCGCAGCCTAGAGACGGGCTGCGCATTGTCATATCAATGAAAGTACATTGCGTCTTGATTCTTGCGGATTCTGCTTGAGCTTTTCATTGGCATTTGAAGTAGCAGATGTATTCATATCAGCAGCTTGAACTTAGTGCCTACAATCAGCTGCTGTGATCTCTGCGCTTTTTTCCCTTCTGTGGTGCTGACGACACTGTTTATCGATAGCAGCGGGAAATTGTCAGGAACTCCGAGGTATTTTGCCCATTCATAATTCGCGAATTTCAATTCAAGGATCTTTCGTGAGCTTGAGAATATTATATTGTATTTGTCTCTTATGATCTCATACATGGAGCAATCATTGAGATTCTCCTGCAAAAGGAAATCGAAGTCTTCCGTAAAATGGGTTATCTCGAGCGATACTGGAGTGCCATCAGCGAATCTCAGGCGTTCGACGACTACAACCTTGGCTCCTTCCTTGAGTCCGAGATCCACTATGTCGTCCTTTGAAGCATCCTCGATGCAGCATTTGATGACATGAGCCCCTGGCTTGTATCCAAGTTCCCTACACATTTCAGAAAAGCTTTGTGTTGAATTAAGTGATCTTTTATACTGCTTATCCGGAACGAAAGACCCTTTTCCCTTATATCTGACAACATAATTATCCTCTGTCAGTTTCTTTAGGGCATTGCGTACTGTGATACGGCTTACATTATACTTATCGATAAGCTCCGCTTCTGTCGGAATCTGTTCACCCGGAGCTATCATGCTTGATTCGATCTCCTCTTTCAGAATCTCATAAAGCTGCAGATACAATGGTTCTTTGGATTTGTCATCAAGTGCCATATCTTGCTTCTCCAAATGTATTATATCATTAAATGATATATGTATCTTGGACTAAAGTCAAACTGAAAGTAAAATCAAGGATAAGCAAATTCTTATACAAGAGTATAGTTATTTTCTATACAATAAAATAATTATAGATATTAGGCGTGGTATTGGTTAGAAGGCATTATAACATTTTTTCATAAATGTTATTATTTTATTTGACATATGTATTATCAAATGTTATAGAATTTGGTAGAGAAATGTATTCTTCTAGGAGGTAGCTTGATGGATATCAGCAAGATGGTCAGGAGCATTGTTGAGTCAAAGAAGGATGCCGGCGGCATAAAGCAGGTATATTTCGTAGGATGTGGTGGGTCTCTCGGTGCATTCGTTCCTGCATGGACTTTCATGGGAATGGAAGCCTGTGATATAAGGACTGGTCTCTTCAATAGCGGAGAGTTCATTCATAGCATACCGCGTGCGTTTGGAAAGAATACGGTTCTTGTCGTTGCATCGCATAAAGGCAATACCCCGGAGACAGTTGAAGCTGCCAGGCTAGGCAGGGAACTAGGAGCTACAGTCATAGGCCTTGTTTATCTTAAAGATACTCCCCTGCACGGCAATTGCGACTATATTGTCGATTATACTTTCGGTCCGGGGAAGGATATCGGTGGAGAGAAGGTCATAGAAGGATTGAAGGTCGCGGTGGAACTCCTCAATCAGACTGAAGGCTATGAGCATTATGCTGATTTCTATACAGGGGTCTCGATGATAAACGGAATAGTCGGACGAGCCTGTCATCAGGTTGAGAAGCGGGCCCAGGCCTTTGCCGAAGAGTATAAGGGAGATTCTGTTTTCTATACGATGGGAAGCGGTGCCGGCTATGGAGCGGCATATATGGAAAGCATCTGTATCTTCATGGAAATGCAGTGGATCAATTCAAGTTCCATCCACACGGGCGAATTCTTCCATGGTCCTTTTGAGATAACAGATGATAATATTCCTTTCTTCATCCAGCTCAGCGAAGGAAAGACAAGAGCAATAGATGAAAGGGCTCTGACATTCCTTCGTCGTTATGGCAAACGCATAGAGCTTCTTGATGCAAAGGAACTTGGCCTATCATCCATACCTTCGACTGTTGTGGATTATTTCAATCATTCACTTTTCAATAATGTATATGCCGTCTATAACGAAACACTTGCTGTGGCACGGCAGCATCCGCTCACGACGCGACGCTATATGTGGAAGGTTGAGTATTAAGCGAGGGTGTTTATGGCGAGGATACTCGGAATAGGCGACAATGTTGTTGATTGTTTTCTTGACCGCCGGATTATGTATCCTGGCGGACAGGCAATGAATATTGCAGTCTTTTCGCATATGCTCGGAGCCGACAGTGCATATCTTGGCATATTCGGCTCTGATGAGAAATCTGCGTTGAACAAAAGCGTGCTGGAGCATTTTGGCATCGAGCATGGATTCTGCAGATATCTCAAAGGGGATAACGCCTTTGCATACGTAAAGACAGTAGACAATGAACGCACTTTCCTTTGGTCAAATAAGGGAGGGGTTGCAAAGGGAATAGAATGGCATTTTGACGATGAGGCCGAATGCCGTTACATTGCATCCTTTGACTATGTTTTCTCTGACCAGAACAGCAATATTGAAGCTGCTCTGCCTGAGCTGATGCGATTAGGACCGAGGATAATCTTCGATTTTTCCCGTAAGTTCGAGACAGATTATCTTAGGCTATGTGCTCCATGTTGCTATATGGCATTCCTGTCAACTGAGAGCCTTCCAGAGGACGAAGTTATAGGAAAGCTGAAGGAGACTGCCTCATATGGCACCGAGATAGCAGTTGCTACGCGAGGTGTAAGGGGTTCGATCGCTCTGTATAGGGATAATCTGTACTATCAGGACAGTATCCCTATAGATGTGAAGGATACAATGGGGGCCGGTGATTCCTTCGAAGCTGGTTTCATAGTCTCTTTGATGGGCAGTAATAGCATAACAGGAAAGGAAATACAGGAAGCTCTCCATCGTGGTGCAGTCATGGCTTCGCATACATGTGCGATGGAGGGATCCTTCGGAATGGGAAAAAGCTTTGTCCTGACAGATGAGCAGGAGAAGATTCTAAGGGAAAGCAATTAGGAGGAATGGAATATGATGTTTGACTTCTCTGATCTGCCGGTTGTTGATTGCCATGCGCATCCATTTATGCCTTCCAGAGAGAAGAAGGTTTATGGTAGGCGATATATCCTTTCGAGCGATAGGTTCATGAAAGTTCCTGAAGAGGATGTCAGGAATACCCTTGCATATCGCATGATACTGATTGAGCTTGCACGCCTTCTGCATCTCGATCCGACATCTTCGGATGAGGAAATCATAAAGACCCGCAATGAACTTGCGGCAAAGGATTACAAGGCATATGTCGAAATGCTTTTCCATGATGCCAATATAGTCTCATATCTCAATGAGACAGGATTTCCCATTCAAGGGGCAAGGCTGAGGGCAGATGAGTCCGCAGCGTTCGAATCTGCGACGGAGAATATCGATGTAAGGGAGATAATCCGCTGTGAGATGACATGCAACCATATAGTTGCAGATGCAGATCATAGGCTTTCCTTTCCGGAATTCATGGATCTATACCGCAGCAATATCGCATCAAGGATAAAGAACGGTAATGTTATAGCGCTGAAGACTGTCATTGGGTATTTCTCCGGGTTAGAGATCCTTGATCCTGATGAGGGTGAAGCAGCTTCTTCCTTTGATGAGCATTATTATGCGTCGGAAAAGAATCTTCCTATGAGTCGCATAAGGGCTGCGCAGAAGCCTTTCCGCGATTATATGGTGCATGAGTGCGTACGACTCTGCGATGAATTCGGAATACCGCTTCAGATCCATACGGGAGCCGGTGATCCTCCTTCCTGTGATCTTCGCCTCATGCATCCAGGGCTTCTATATGAATTCCTGAACAGGGAGGATACGGGAAGAATCCGCATTGCGCTGCTGCATGGTGGATATCCTTTCGCCGAAGAAATGTGCTTCATGGTAAATGGATATGCAAACGTGGTTACAGATGTCTCATCGATGACTGCGGATGACAGCATAGCGGTAGAGCGTGTATTCCCCGTTCTTTTGGAAAAGGTCCCGCTGACGAAGATAATGTATGGTTCTGACGGGGCAGGGGATGTTGATCCGATTTGGTTCGCTGCGGTCAATTTCAAGAAGGTCATGGCACGGGTCTTCAGCAATCTTGTTGATAGGGATGTTATCACGCATGCCTATGGTGAGAAAGCTGCCCGCATGATCCTCTCTGAGAATGCAAAACGATTCTATGGATTATAAAAAAGGAGAAAGGAATGAAGAAAAGATTTTTGATGTTGATGGTTGTGGTACTTGCAGCCGCTATGCTCTTTGCAGCAGGTGCTGGTGAGTCATCTTCTGGAAGTGCTGACAATGTAGTACGTATTTATACAAACCGTACGGAATCACATGTAGCTTACCAGCTTTGGAAGAATCTTGTAGCGCGCTATCAGGCAGAGGTGGATCCGGATTTCAAAGCAGAATTCGAGACAGTTGCTAATCTTGATCAGTATAAGGACAAGCTTAAGCTTTATATCGCGGGAGATGATCTTCCTGATATCTTCCAGATAGATACAGGCCCTATAGCTCAGGAATTAGCGGCAATGGATAAGCTTGTAGATATCGAGGCAGAGCTTAGACGTCTTGGGATGTATGATGACCTTGATGTTGGATGCAGGGAATATGTTGCTTTCGATAATGGCGATCTCTATATATTCCCGGAATCCCGCTATGGCAATACGATTTTCTATTGGAAGGATAAGTTCGAAGCTGCTGGGATAACCGAGATGCCTGAGAACTATACAGAATTCCTGGAAGCATGTGAGAAGCTTAAGCAGAATGGAGAGATTCCATTGGCTATAACAGGAAAGGCAAGCTGGAATCCCCTTCATGTCATGTATCTGCCAAGCTTTGCAGCCACAGGAAGCAAATGGATCGACACAGCAAAGAAAGGTGAGACAACATTCGCAGGTGAACCAGTAGTCTGGGATTCTGTGAATTGGCTGCAGGCCCTTGTGGATAATGACTATCTCCCTCCTGGATTCCAGAACATGGAATACACGGACATCATGAATGGATTCCTGGGTGGCCAGTATGCGATGGCTTGGGCACAGAGCCTCTATATCCCGCAGATGGATAAGGCCTATGAGGAGGGCAGGCTCGGATTCATGCTTATTCCTGAAAACGAGAACTATGATGGTCCACGTCTTGCGACCATTGCGATCCAGACAGGTATATCATGGGCATTCAATAAGGATAAGTTCGATGAAAGGATGCAGGATTTCTTTGATTTCGTCATAGAGCATTACACTGAGGAAAGCTATAAGCTCGGTATTTTCTCTCCTTTCAATTCAGAGATTCCTGAAACAGCATCCCAGATGATGAAAGACTTCTATGCAGAGATGGTAAAGCAGACTATCTGCTGGATCAACTGGGATGATCATTGCGATCCTGTAACATGTCAGGCCATGGATGATATGGTAAAGGAATTCGTTTCAGGAATGATAACCGCAGAGGAATTCGTCACGCTTTTGGACGAATCCGTACAGGAATACGGCGTACCGTACTTCAATGAATAACATGCGATGCCGGGACAGGCTGCCTGCCCCGGCAGAGTTGGTTAGGAGGTGGCTATGAGAGGTCTGTTCTCGAAAAAATCGACTATTCTATCATTTCTTCTGCCAGCATTGGCCATATATACGGCGGTTGTCTTCTTCCCGATAATCTGGTCAGCATATCAATCTTTTTTCGATTGGAATGGCTTTTCGGTTAAGAAGTTCAACGGTTTTGATAACTTCATAAGGCTTTTTACTGCTGATAGGAATTTCTGGCCGATATTGATCCAGACTTTTGTATATACGATCCTTCAGATAGTCTTCCAGGTAGGAGGAGGGCTTATCTTGGCGATACTCCTTTCCGGCCTTTCTTTTGGAAGAAGCATATTCCAGGCAGTCTTCTATATTCCTGTAATCATATCTTCAGCAGCCATCTGCCAGATATTCACTAAGCTTCTTTCGGTTTCACCTGTTGGAATAGTCAATACGATACTTGGGTTGATTAATCCTGAATGGGAGATGATATCATGGCTTACGATACCGAAGCTTTCGCTTGTTATGTGCGCTCTTGTCGAAGGCTATAAATCCATGGGTACGTATATGGTCATCTTCTATGCAGCGCTTATTGCAGTGCCGGATGATCTCATAGAGGCTGCGACTATTGATGGCGCCAATGCCTTCCGTTGCTTAGTATCCGTGAAACTACCTTATATAAGGCACATAATAATCGCGAATGTCGTTCTGGTGCTGAATAATTCCTTCAGGTCTTTCGATATTCCTTACCTGCTTACAGCAGGAGGACCAGGAACTTCTTCTGAACTTCTGGCATCATTCATGTATAAGCGGTCATTTAGTTCCATGCAGTATGGATATGGGAGCGCGATTGCCACCGTGATAGTCCTGATTTGCTTCATACTTGCGATTTTCTGCATGCGTGTATTCAGGCCAGAGGAGGGATAAGGTATGGTGAATCATGGTCATTCGGCTATTCTCAAGGCGGTAAAGTGGTTTATTGTCTTATTGCTTGCCTTGCTGGCGATATATCCTCTCATATATACATTTATATCCGCATTTAGGACTTTGGAGGAATTCCAGACATTGCCTCCGTATGCACTTCCTCGATCATTGTACCTTGGAAACTATATAGAGGTCATAACGAAATCGAGCATTCCGCTTTATTTCCTGAACAGCATGATCATTACGTTTTTCGTCGATATCTTCGTGCTTGTCTTTTCAACAACAGCTTCATTTGCGATAGCAAAGATGAAGTTCAGGTATAACAACATTGTCCTGACATATTTTCTTCTTGGGCTTATGATCCCCTTGCAGTGCTGTCTCCTCCCGCTTTACCTGGTTTTTTCAGACATGCATCTCACGAATACTTACCTTGGGGTGATAATCCCCCAGACAGCGTTCGGCCTGCCATTGTCAATCTATCTATGCGTGAATTTCTTCCGTTTCCTTCCGAACGATATATTGGAGGCTGCGATAATAGATGGCTGTTCCCCTTGGAGGATATTCCTGAGGATAGTCATTCCGATGTCAAGGAATATAATACTGACGCTTGCTCTCCTGCGTACTGTATTCTGCTGGAATGATTTTATCTTCTCCTATACATTCCTCAGTTCAAAGCGGCTGCAGACAATAACTTTGGGAATACAGGATTTCGTAGGAGCATATGGCTATACGGACTGGGGAAGGACTTTCGCGACTGTCTCTTTGACGGTGGTTCCTATTCTTATAGTTTATTTCTTCCTTGGTAAATATATGGTTTCGGGATTAGCTGAAGGATCAGTTAAAGGCTGATAGGAGGTTTCAGATGTTGAATTTCAGGTATTTCCTTCCTACGCAGATAATCTTTGGGAAGGATACGGTAAAGATGGTTGGAGATGAGATAAGGAAAAGAGGGGGAACTCGTGTGCTTGTTCATTATTCCTCTGATTCTTCATGGGCAAAGCCCATTCTATCTCAGGTTTATTCCTCTCTGAAGGAGGCTGGCTTGAGCTATATCTCCTTGGGCGGTGTCGTACCGAACCCTAGATTAAGCCTGATCAGAAAAGGAATTGAGCTAGGGAAGAAGGAGAAGGTTGATTTTATACTTGCTGTCGGCGGTGGCAGTGTTATTGATTCCGCGAAGGGTATAGGGTATGGCATAAAAGATGATGGTGACGTATGGGATTTCTATTTGAGGAAGCGAACACCTGAAGCCTGTATCCCTATAGGGGTCGTCCTTACTGTTGCTGGAGCAGGAAGCGAGACAAGTGATGGATCTGTTGTGACGAATGAAGATGGATGGCTGAAGCGTGATTTCGGCTCTGATCTTGCAAGGCCTAGATTCGCGATAATGAATCCTGAACTGACTTATTCGCTTTCACCGTATCAAAGCGCATCAAGTGGAGCGGATATCATAATGCACGCGATGGAAAGATATTTCACTCTCGTTGATCATGTTGAGCTCAGCGATCGGCTATGTGAGAGCATCATGAAGACCGTTATGCATAATCTTCCGATAGTGCTCTGTAATCCTGATGATTATAATGCCAGGGCCGAGATAATGTGGGCTGCAACAGTATGCCATAATGGGCTGCTTACTTCTGGACGGAAAGGAGATTGGGCAAGTCATAATCTTGAGCATGAACTAGGTGGCATGTTTGATGTCGCGCATGGTGCGGGCCTATGTGCGATATGGCCTAGCTGGGCTAGGTATGTATGTTCTGAGGACATAATGCGCTTTGCTCAATTTGCCGTTTCGGTCATGGGGTGTACGATGGATTATCATCAACCTGAAAAAACTGCTGAAGAAGGTATAAAGGCAATGGAGATGTTCCTCAGATCCATCGGAATGCCAACATCTATACATGAGATGGGAATTGTATTGGCAGATGATCAGATAGATGAGCTAGTCTTGAAATGTTCAAATGACAATACAAGGACAATCGGTGCATTCAAGGTTCTTTCTTCTGAGGACATGAAGAAGATCTATGAGATGGCTCGATAGTGAGGTTTAAGACTATTCTTACGGATGCTCGAGGATAGGTTTTCTTGTCCTCGGTCTATCTGCTAGCGGCAGGATCCGTGGCTCTTAATCAGATTTTCAGTGCTTGCCAGCAGCAATCCGCTATTTGATAAAATTGTACGAGATTGCTGCTGCAGGCTGTCTTGCGTTATATTCTACCATATATGAGACGTCTCATCATCGGTGACATCCACGCCCATTACGATATGCTACGCGCCGTGCTGGAGAAGGCATCCTTCGATCCCGGGAAGGATATCCTCTATTCGGTAGGTGATATCCTTGACCATGGGGATAAGCCTGTGGAGACGCTTCGCTTCCTCATGTCCCTTCCTTCATTCCGTCCGGTGCTCGGCAACCATGACGCGTGGTTCGAGAGCTTTCTGTGGAATGAGG